>JBNLEI010000304.1:0-11921 GCA_050304855.1 Methylococcaceae bacterium | reverse complement strand
GGGCAAGGGATTACCAACGGTGTTGGTTTCGCTATGGCTGAAAAATTGCTGGCTGATCAATTTAACCGTCCGGGACATGATATCGTTGATCATCACACTTATGTTTTCCTTGGTGATGGCTGTATGATGGAAGGTGTTTCTCATGAAGCTTGTGCACTGGCCGGTACTTGGGGACTGGGTAACCTGATTGCTTTCTGGGACGACAACAATATATCTATCGACGGGCACATCGACGGCTGGTACACAGATGACACCGTTAAACGTTTCGAAGCGTACGGCTGGCATGTACAATCAGTTGATGGTCACGATGCTGATGCGATCAACGCCGCAATCGAAGCGGCTAAAAAAGAAACAGATCGTCCTTCACTGATCTGCTGTAAAACCATCATCGGTTATGGCTCTCCTAACAAATGCGGTAGCCACGACTGTCACGGTGCGGCATTAGGTGAAGAAGAATGTGCACTGGTGCGTAAAGAGCTGGGTTGGGAGCACGAACCATTCGTGATTCCCGGAGACGTTTATGCGGGCTGGGATGGAAAGGCAAAAGGCGCACAAGCTGAAGCGGATTGGGATGCGAAATTTGCAGCTTACGCTGCGGAACACCCCGAATTGGCAGCTGAATTCAAACGCCGCATGGCAGGCGAACTGCCGGCCAACTGGAGTGAAGCGACCGACGCTTTCATCGCCGAAACCAATGCTAAAAAAGAAAAATTGGCGACTCGCCAAGCTTCACAAAAATCGATTGCCGCATTGGCTCCTGTGTTGCCTGAGTTCCTGGGCGGTTCAGCCGACTTGACAGGTTCTAACCTGACCAGTTGCAGCAGTTTTAAACATGTTAGTGGAAAAGAGCCTGGAAATTACATCTCTTACGGGGTTCGTGAATTCGGTATGTATGCGATCATGAACGGTATGGCGCTGCACGGTGGCTTAATACCTTTTGGCGGTACTTTCCACATGTTCTCCGACTATGCGAAAAGTGCACTGCGTATGGCCGCGCTGATGAAAATCCGCACCATTGCCGTACTGACGCACGACTCTATCGGTCAAGGCGAAGACGGCCCTACGCATCAACCAATCGAGAACACAGCTGCGATGCGTTATATCCCGAATATGGATGTGTGGCGTCCTGCGGATTCCGTTGAAACCGCTGTAGCTTGGGTTTTGGCGGTTGAGCGTGCCACCGGTCCAACTAGCTTGGTACTGACTCGTCAAGGTGTTCCGTTCCTGGAACGTTCTGATGATCAAATCGCAGCGATCCGTAAAGGTGCTTATGTGATCGCGGATGCTGATGGTTCAACCGATGTGATTCTGATCGCAACGGGTTCGGAAGTAAGCTTAGCGTTGGATGCTAAGGAAGCATTGGCTGCCGAAGGCATTAAAGCTCGTGTTGTTTCCATGCCATCAACTCAAGTGTTCGATCGTCAAGATCAAGCTTACAAAGACAGTGTGTTAACTCCAGGTGTTAAACGCGTTGCGATCGAAGCGGGCGTAAGCGATTACTGGCGTAAATATGTTGGCTTGGAAGGCGGTGTCGTGGGTATCGATACCTTCGGTGAATCTGCGCCTGCGGCTGATTTGATGAAGCACTTCGGCTTTACCGTTGAGAATGTAGTTAAAAACGTGAAAGCGGTACTTTGATACACGTCCAAACGTAATTTTGCATTCCATTTAGCGTAGAGACCCCTTATACTAGGATGACTTTCTGATCAATCCTGCGGGTCTCTACCGCTTTTAATGACGCATAGGTGAACATGGTGAAAAACAATAATTTTACAAAAGGTGTTTTGGCAGCGATGCTATTGGCCAGTCCGCTAGCTAGCGCTAAGTCGGATTATCCTGCTGCTGACTTTCAACCCAAAGTTCTTTACAGCGATAGCGAATATCAGCATGCTGAGTCGGCACCTGCTAAATCTGCTCCGGCAAAAAAAGCGAAAGCTTCGGATTCAAGATTTCCCGCAGCTGATTTTCAGCCCAAAGTGTTATATAGCGATTCGAGCTACAAACATACTAAAGATACGGCAGTTTCTTCCAGATCTAGCGCTGGTTCTTCCGCATCTAGCGTAGAAGCCCAGCCCGAAGGTGCGGCCACAGCTGAAAAGGGATCCGATCAAACCATGCTGATTGGCTTAATTGCATTGGCGGCAGTAGGTTTCTTTTTCTATAAAAAAGGCTCGGCTCCTCAAACGGCGTCAGCGGGTCGGTCTCGTCCTTCCGCTTATGCTGCGACCGGCAGTAAAGAAGGCGGTCTGACAGGCGTAGCTAAATATTTAGCCGATAAAGAAGTTAAAACAGCAACCGGTGTAGCTCGATACCTGGAAAGCCAAGAGCAAACTCCAGCAACCGGCGTTGCTAAATATATGGCTAAACAAGTGGTTGCAGCGAGACAAGCGGCTGCCGAAAGAGTCACTGGCGTTGAAAAATACTTGCGTAACAAAGGCTAAAGGGACAGCATAGCTTGTTGCATATATTTTGTTTGGAGCCTTAAGGATTAAGGCTCCTTGCTTAGTTTTGTACTTGATTAAGCAAATAGTGGGCGGAGCGGGTTTTACATTTAAGTATGACAGCTTACTGAGCGCCTCCGTATAACTGTGAGGGACGATGGCTTTTCATAGTTCCGTCTCTAAGCGTTCTGGCTGATCGGTTTCTAATATGCATGACAAAGTCGAATCTGGAATATCAGCCGGATTAAATGATTTCCCCCGTCTTTTTGTTTTTGTCTCAGTTCGGTTTCTGAACGGCAAAACGATCACCAACCACTTCAGACGAAATTTGCGGTGCTTAATATCGTAATTTAATTTATGATAGCGCATTGAAATTCTTTTAATTAAAAAAATAAGGTACCCTCATTATGGCAAAGAATTTACTTGAACAACTGAGTGCGATGACTGTAGTTGTGGCAGATACCGGCGATATAGAAGCCATTGAGACTTTTAAGCCTCGCGATGCTACAACCAACCCTTCTCTGATTACGGCAGCTGCTCAAATGCCGCAATACCAAGGTATTGTTGATGATACTTTAAGAGGTGCTAGAGAAACTTTAGGCGCTGGCGCTTCAGCGGCTGATGTGGCTACCTTGGCATTTGATCGTTTGGCTGTGTCTTTTGGTCTTAAAATTCTGGAAATTATTCCGGGCCGGGTGTCGACTGAGGTTGATGCTAGACTGTCTTATGACATCGATGGCACTGTCGCCAAAGGACGTGAAATCATTGCCCAATACGAAGCCAAAGGTATTTCTAAAGAACGTATTTTGATTAAGGTTGCTTCTACCTGGGAAGGCATTAAAGCCGCAGAAATTTTGGAAAAAGAAGGCATTCATTGTAATCTGACATTATTATTCGGTATGCATCAGGCAATTGCTTGCGCAGAAGCCAATATTACTTTGATTTCTCCATTTGTCGGTCGTATTTTGGATTGGTACAAAAAAGACACCGGTCGTGATTCATATCCACCGGCAGAAGACCCCGGCGTCTTATCTGTGACCGAAGTTTATAACTACTATAAAAAATTCGGTTATAAAACTGAGGTCATGGGGGCAAGTTTCCGTAACATCGGTGAAATTACCGAATTGGCAGGTTGCGACCTGTTGACGATTGCACCGGCGTTATTGGCGGAATTGCAATCGACCGAAGGCGAATTGCCGCGTAAATTGTCTCCGGAAACAGCAGCATCCCAAGACATCGAAAAAATCTCTATCGACAAAGATACTTTCGATAGAATGCATGCTGAAAACCGCATGGCAAACGAGAAATTGTCCGAAGGTATCGATGGCTTTGCCAAGGCGCTGGAAACATTGGAAAAACTGTTAGCGGACCGTTTGGCTGCCTTGGAAGCGTAATTAATCAAAATTGCTTTGAATCATGTATGTGGTTAGACAGCAAGGTTCTAGCCAAAGTATAAAAGCAATGATTGTTTATTACACACCGCTCTTGGATTTATTTTAAGAGCGGTGTTACTTTTTAAATCAGGACCTAATTAAATGGCACATAAAATTTCAGATATCGTCAAACCCGGCGTAGTGACCGGAGAAGATGTTCAAAAAGTTTTCGAATTCTGTAAACAAAACAAATGCGCATTGCCGGCTGTCAATGTGATCAGCACCGATACGATTAACTCGGTGTTGGAAGCGGCGGCAAAAGTCAAATCTCCGGTCTTCATTCAGTTTTCCAATGGCGGTGCGGCGTTTGTCGCCGGTAAAGGATTGCCTGTGGAAGGCCAAAGAAGTTCTATTTTGGGCGCTATTTCTGGCGCAAAACATGTTCACACGATGGCGGAGCATTACGGCGTACCGGTTATTCTGCATACCGACCATGCTGCTAAGAAATTATTGCCTTGGATCGACGGTTTGTTGGACGCTGGTGAAAAGCATTTTGCCGAAACCGGAAAACCATTATTCAGCTCCCACATGTTGGATTTGTCTGAAGAGAGTCTGGAAGAAAACATCGAAATCTGTGGTAAGTACCTGGAACGCATGTCGAAAATGGACATGACTCTGGAAATCGAATTGGGTTGTACCGGAGGTGAGGAAGACGGCGTTGACAATACCGATATGGATCACTCCATGCTGTATACGCAGCCTGAAGATGTTGCTTATGCTTATGAACAACTGAGCAAAATCAGTCATCGTTTTACTATTGCAGCTTCTTTCGGTAATGTTCACGGGGTTTATAAGCCCGGAAACGTTAAACTGACACCGACTATCTTGAGAGACTCGCAAGCTTATGTTTCTGAAAAATTCGGCTTGCCGACAAATTCTCTGAACTTTGTTTTCCATGGCGGTTCGGGGTCTTCACCTGAGGAAATCAGCGAATCGATCAGTTACGGCGTTATCAAAATGAACATCGACACCGATACCCAGTGGGCTTCCTGGGAAGGTGTTATGAACTATTACAAAAAAAATGAAGGGTATCTGCAAGGACAAATCGGAAACCCTGAAGGTGATGATAAACCTAACAAAAAATACTATGATCCACGTGTCTGGCAACGAGCAGGGCAGGTTGGTATGGTGACTCGCTTGGAGCAGGCATTCAGAGAATTGAATGCGGTTGATCTGCTTTAATCGAGTTTAGCCCCGATTGGAAAAGGCCGATTCGCTGTTGCCGAATCGGCCTTTTTTGTTTTGGTGTTGGATAATGCCATATTGAGTAGTGTGCAATATATAGAGTAACCAACTGTTTTTATGATTTACCTGGAAGCCCGATGAAAGCGAGCGATTTATTGATAAAGTGTCTGGAAAACGAAGGTGTTGAATATATTTTCGGTATTCCGGGTGAAGAAAACCTGGATATTTTGGAGTCGTTACGTCAATCCTCGATTAAACTGATTTTAACCCGACACGAACAGCCGGCTGGTTTTATGGCCGCCACTGTTGGGCGCTTGACCGGTAAGCCGGGCGTTTGTTTGTCCACGCTGGGTCCTGGCGCCACCAATTTTTTTACTTCGGCCGCTTATGCGCAACTCGGCGCTATGCCGATGTGTATGATCACCGGCCAGAAACCGATTCACTCCAGCAAACAGGGACATTTTCAGATTATCGATACGGTCGATATGATGAAACCGATTACCAAATTTACCCGCCAGCTCTTACGAGGAAATCGTATCCCTTCGTCGATAAGAGATGCGTTCAAAAAAGCACAGGAAGAACGACCTGGGGCCGTCCATTTGGAATTACCGGAAGATGTAGCTGCGGAAATGACCGATGCTGTTCCGGTAGCGGTTCATCCAATACGTCGACCGGATGCCAACGAGAAAGCGGTGAATTTTGCGATTGAAAAAATAGAGCGGGCAAAGTCGCCGCTGTTATTGGTCGGGGCAGGCGCCAATCGCAAGCTAATTTCAAAAAGGTTGTCGGCTTTTATCGAAAAAACCGGCATTCCTTTTTTCAATACTCAAATGGGTAAAGGCGTAGTCCCTGAAGATCATCCTTTATTCATCGGCACTGCAGCGTTGTCCGACCATGATTATCTGCATTGTGCTATCGAGAAGGCTGATTTGATTATTAATGTCGGTCATGATGTCATCGAAAAGCCGCCTTTTTTTATGAAATCCGGAGGAATTGATGTCATACACATTAATTTCGTTCCTTCCGATGTTGATGAGATTTATTTTCCGCAGCTGGATGTAGTAGGTGATATCGCCAATGCGCTTTGGCAGATTTGCGAGCGAATCGAAGTACCTTCGCATTGGGATTTTAGTTATTTTCTAAAGGTTAAACAAACGGTCGATTCAAAAATAGCAGAGCGTTCCGATGCGGAAGATTTTCCGGTAATCCCTCAACGATTGGTTGCCGAAGTCAGGAAGACTTTGGCTGCAGAGGACATCGTTGCTTTGGATAACGGCATGTACAAAGTGTGGTTTGCCCGCAATTATCGGGCATTGGCGGCTAATACCATTTTGTTGGATAATGCACTGGCGACGATGGGGGCCGGTTTACCTTCGGCGATTGCAGCGAAAATCGTTTATCCCGATCGCAAGGTCGTTGCAGTATGCGGCGATGGCGGGTTTATGATGAATAGCCAAGAACTGGAAACGGCAGTCAGGCTGAAACTCGATTTAACCGTCTTGATTCTGAATGATAGCGGCTATGGTATGATCAAATGGAAACAGGAAAGCGTGCATTTTGACAACTTCGGCCTCGATTTCAATAACCCCGATTTTGTGAAATACGCCGAATCGTACGGTGCGAACGGCTACCGGATCGAAAAAACCGAACAATTGGAAGCGACTTTGAAACATTGCATCAGTTCTCCGGGTGTGCATGTGATTGATGTGCCGATCGATTATTCAGAGAACAGCAAAGTGCTGACACGTGAATTGATCGAAAAATCCTGCATTATTTAACGGAGAGAAAACAAAATGTCAGCGTTTGAACACCCTCATCCGGAACAGTATCCGATATATGTGGCGGGAGATTTTAAATCGACACCTAAACCGCTGGAAGTTATGAGTCCTTACAGCGGCAAACCCGTCTACAAAACCTACAGTGCCAGCTCTAGCGATTATGAGGCGGCTGTTTCGGCGGCCTGTTCGGTTAAAAGGGTAATGCAGGATTTGCCGGTTTATCAGCGTTATCGGATTTTAATGCAGATCTCGTCGGCAATTGCAGCGCATAAAGAGCAATTTGCTGTGATTATGGCAAGGGAAGCCGGAAAGCCTATGAAAACAGCTTATGCCGAGGTTGATCGGGCTGTTCAAACTTTTCTCATCGCTGCGGAAGAAGCTAAACGTTTGCCCGGCGAGGTGCTCAGTATCGATTGGCATCCTACCGGTCGGGGAAAGGAGGCTATCGTAAAATATTTTCCCGTCGGTGTGGTTGCAGGTATTGCGCCGTTTAATTTTCCGCTTAACTTGGTTGCCCATAAAGTCGCTCCGGCAATCGCCGCCGGTTGCCCCATGGTTCTGAAGCCGGCCTCTAAAACGCCGATCAGCGCCCTATTGTTGGCGAAACTAGTCGATCAGACCGACCTGCCCAAGGGCGCTCTGTCGGTATTACCGATGGATCGTCAAACCGGTAATCAATTGGTGACTGATCAACGGTTTGGTTTACTCAGTTTTACCGGCTCGCCGGATGTTGGGTGGCAGATGAAACAACAGGCCGGTAAAAAGAAAGTCGTGTTGGAACTAGGTGGAAACGCCGCACTGATTGTCGAACAGGATGCCGATTTGGAAGTTGCCGTGTCTAAGGCCGTGATAGGAGCGTTTTCATATGCCGGCCAGTCATGCATTCATACCCAACGAATCTATGTGGCGGATTCTGTATTCGATCAGTTCATCGAATTGTTCCGCGACAAAATGAAGTCGTTGGTCATCGGTGACCCAGAATCCCCTGAAACCGATTTTTCAGTCATGATTGATGAAAAAAATGCCCAGAGGATAGAAAGTTGGGTAAACGAAGCGGTAGCGGCAGGAGCGACGGTTATTGCGGGAGGAGGCAGAGATAAAAACCTTTATGAGCCGACTGTAATATCCGGTACCAGTCGAGAGCTGAAAATATGCGCTATGGAGGCCTTTGCACCGGTGGTTGTAATCGAACCTTTCAATGATTTCACGGCGGTGGTAGCTAAGGTCAATGAGTCTGATTTCGGATTGCAAGCCGGTATTTTCAGTTTCGACTATCGCAAGATTCAGTATGCTTTTAGTCATCTTCATGTCGGAGGGTTGATCGTCAATGACGTACCGACATTCCGAGCCGACCACATGCCGTACGGTGGTGTGAAGGATTCTGGGTTAGGCAGGGAAGGACCTAAATATGCGATGCTGGATATGTTGGAGCCCAAATTGATGGTGCTTGATCACAATCAGGTTTCTTAATGCAGAAGTCTTTTTAATTTTTTATGTGATGATTCGATGCGGTCAATACAGGGCCACAGTCGCAATACTTTATCTATCGGACTCTATATTCCGGAATTTCTAAGGTGTGATAGATATGTAGTAACGTCTGCTTAAAGGCTCAATGGACGTAAGACTCTCGTAGCTGGTTGCGACGATATATTGGTAAGACGGAGAAAAACAGCGAAATGACTAAAAAAGTGACTTTGACTCAATTTATTATCGAGCAACAGCGCGTATTCCCCGGTGTTTCAGGAACCTTTACGCTATTGCTGAACGATATCGCGACGGCTTGCAAGAAAATTTCGCACCTCGTTAATCAGGGCGATTTGATCGGTTTATTGGGCAATGCCGATTCTGAAAATGTTCAGGGCGAGGTCCAGAAAAAATTGGATGTTATCACCAACAATATCATGGTGGATGCGTTAAGTTGGAACGGACATCTGGCCGGAATGGCTTCAGAGGAAGTCGATAGCTTGATTAGGATTCCGAAGCAATATCCGAAAGGTAAGTATCTGGCTTTGTTCGATCCATTGGATGGTTCCTCGAATATTGATTTGAATCTTACGGTCGGGAGCATTTTTTCGATTTTGCGCTGCCGGGAAGGCGTCGAACCCGAAATGCCTGATTTTTTGCGTAAGGGTTCCGAACAGGTTTGTGCCGGTTTCGTGTTGTACGGTCCTTCAACTATTATGGTGCTGACCACGGGCCATGGCGTGAATGGTTTTACTCTCGACCAGGAAGTGGGAGAATTTTATCTGACGCATCCCGATATGAGAATTCCGGAAGATGCGAGTGAATTCGCCATCAATATGTCCAATCAGCGTTTCTGGGAACCGCCAGTCAAACGATATGTCGATGAATGCGTCCAAGGCAAGGAAGGGCCGCGCGGCAAAAACTTCAATATGCGCTGGATCGCTTCGCTGGTCGCCGAGGTTTATCGTATTCTGATGCGTGGCGGTGTGTTCATGTATCCTTACGATCATAAAGCCCCGAGTAAACCCGGACGTTTGCGTTTGCTGTACGAAGCCAATCCAATGGCTTTCATTGTCGAGCAGGCGGGGGGAGCTTGCTCCACAGGACGGGAACGTATAATGGATATTAAACCGCAAGAAATTCATCAACGCGTTCCATTAATATTGGGATCAAAAAATGAAGTGGAACGACTTGTCGATTATCATCGGGAACAGCAGAACTGAGAAATAAAAATGGAAACCAAACAGGCAATCCAATTACGCCGCTCTGTCAAAGTCTACGATCCCGAGCATCGGATGACGGAGCAGGAGATCGAAGAACTGTTGTCGTTGGCGATGTTGTCCCCGACAGCTTTTAACTTACAACACTGGCGCTTCGTCGTGGTCAAAGATCCACAGCTGCGTCGACGGATTCGGGCGGCGGCCTGGGATCAGGCACAAGTGACTGATGCCTCGCTATTGGTGGTTTTGTGCGCCGATCTTAAAGCCTGGGACAAACAGCCGCAGCGATATTGGCGTCATGCACCCCAAGAAATGTTGGACTTTCTATTGCCGGCGATCGACAATTACTACCGCGGTAAAGAACGGATACAAAGGGATGAAGCGATGCGTTCCTGCGGAATGGCGGCGCAAACGTTGATGTTGGCGGCTAAATCGATGGGCTATGATTCCTGTCCGATGGATGGTTTCGATTTCGAGCAAGTAGGCCAATTAATTAATTTGCCTGATGATCATATTATTACGATGTTCGTTGCAATCGGTAAAGGTATTGAGGAAGCTCGGGCTAGAGGAGGGCAATTGACGATGGGCGAAGTGGTGGTCGAAGACCGTTTTCGATAAGTGCTTGAGCGCTTACGGTATGATGAATTTCTCAATTAGTACTAAAAGTTAGTTCGATGCGGGTGCCTCCTTGGGCGGAGTTCTTTATACTTAGTTGAGCCTGATGCAGGTCGGCAATTTCTTTAACAATCGCCAATCCCAAGCCGCAGCCGTTACCGGTACTGCCCGGAATTCGGTAAAAGCGCTCGAAAATTTTGTCGTGTTCGGAAATCGGAATACCATCTCCATCGTCCTCAACGCAGAGCCACGGAACGGGATTTCGCGCGATTTTGACCACAATATTGCCGGATTGATGGCCGTAGGTAATGGCGTTGTCCAGTAAATTTGCCAGTAATTCGGCTAACAGCACTTTGTCGCCTTTGATGGTAAGAGGCTGGCCGGGATCTTCAACACTTAATTCCATTTTCTTCTGCAGCGCTTTCGGCGCCCATTCGATACAGACATTTCGCACTAACGAACGTAAATCGAGCGTCTCAAACTGATGTCTGCCTTCTATCGGCCCCGAACGGGCCAGAGCAAGTAATTGAGTAATCATATGGGAAACCCGATCCGCACTGTTCTGGATTTGCGAGAGCGCCGGTTGCATGCTTTGGATGTCGTTTTCGCGTTGGGCGCGTTCCGCCTGCAATTTCAACCCCGCTAGCGGTGTACGTAGTTGATGGGCGGCATTGGCGATAAAACGTTGCTGCGCGCCAATCGCGGTAGATAATAGGTCTAACAGGTGATTGATCGTATCTGTTAAGGTTCTTACCTCACTGAAGATATGAGTTTCGGGAATCGGACTTAAATCGCGCGGGGAACGTTGGGCGATTTCATCGGCCAGTTTATGCAAAGGCGCCAGTCCTCGGTTGACCCCCTTATACAGAAATAGGCTGATCATCAACGTCAGTAATAATTGGGGCACAAGATCCGCCAATAAGATGTCGATCATCATTCCCCGTCGCTTATTCAATGTTTCAGCAACATGGATATAGACTTTTTCCGGAAGAGCTGCAGGGACACGCATGGAAACCACTCGAATGTTATCGTTGTGGATTTTGGCGTTGAAGAAAAAAGGTTGTCCCCAGTTGATAGAATGCTTTGGTTCGGGAACAAAAATATCACCGGCAATGACACCTTTATTTTCGGCGATAATTTTAAAAAAAGTTTTGTCGACGTCGTCCCATTTAAAAATTTCCAGAGCGGTATCAGGCAGGTTGGCGTAAACTTCGTTGTCGACGACTTTGACTTCCTGGATTAGCGATCGCGCCGAATCCAATAACCAGCGGTCGTAAGCTTCGTTGACATAATGCAAAGTCACGAAATAGGATAAAACTGTTTCGATCACGATAAACACGGTGACCGGGATCATCAGACGAAGAATTATCGAAGTTTTGAGGCTGACGGTTTTTTTCATGGCTGATTATTTTCGAGTAAATAGCCTAAACCGCGTACGGTTCGGATAACGGCATCGTAGGGTTCGATACGCTTGCGCAGCCGATGAATATAGACTTCGATCGCATTATCGGCCAGTGCATCGCCATCAGAGGATAGGCGTTGAGCAATGCGATCTTTACACACTACTTTGCCCGCTTGCATCAGTAAAATTTCCAGAACGGCGGATTCGCGGGCG
Source organism: Methylococcaceae bacterium (assembly GCA_050304855.1). Classification (GTDB taxonomy): domain Bacteria; phylum Pseudomonadota; class Gammaproteobacteria; order Methylococcales; family Methylomonadaceae; genus Methylomarinum. The sequence goes on along the minus strand of JBNLEI010000304.1, from coordinate 170 downwards.
GACACAGCGAGCAATTGATCGTTGACCATGATTTGACCGGTTTGGGTATCCAATTTTAGGCGACCGACTTCAATAGTATGGCTGAAACCGCCGTAGCACCGCCGGATCAATGCATGCAGCCGGGCTTCCAATTCTCTGAGTTCAAACGGTTTGGTCATATAATCGTCCGC
>JBNLEI010000303.1:0-2374 GCA_050304855.1 Methylococcaceae bacterium | reverse complement strand
TCGCGGCGCGTCACTTTGCCCTTAATGGCGTATTCGGCATCGGCAAAACTGATCTGTTGATAATGTTCCATGTGCGTCTTCTCGAAAACGGATTTGAGGATGAATTATATCGCTGGTCGGGTATTTATCAGAGGTTCCTTAACGAGATTTGCACCATCCTCTGAAACTAATATTAAATCTTCATCAAATATACTGCTTATTGTATTTATCTTTACAGGGAGCTTGTATCTCCCGATACGTGTTTAGTTGAATCAAGTCGATCCAGTAACCTGGAAATCAATAAAGATTTTCAAGAAAAAAATTAACCGTAGACTTACAGAGCGTATTCAAATATTCCTTAGAAATAAAGCCGACGATACGGCTATAATTAAGGTTGAAACAGCTGAATGAATCCATTTATTGCCTTATTTCAATAATAAAGATCACAATCATTTTGGTGAAAATAGATGAAATTACATAGTTTGCTTCTTGTTACGCTACTCGCATCGTCCAGTGCTTCTGTGTTTGCAGATACCCATAAAGAAGAAGGAGATGGATACGATGTATTGTTTGACGCGATTTTGAGGCCTATCGGTTTGGCCGGAACGGCCATAGGAGCCGGTGTATATATCGGAGTCAGCCCGTTTACAGCCATCTCTTCGATTCCTGCACCTCACGACGCTTTTGCAGAGCTGGGTGATTTACTTGTCTGCAAACCGTTCAAATGGACTTTTATGCGTCCGTCGGGGGATTATGATTACAACGAAGGTTGTATGAGCTTGCCCGAACCCGTTGCTTATCAAGCTGCGCCTGCTCCAGTGCCGCCGCCGGTAGCGGATTGTTCGACGATGGACAGCGACAATGACGGCGTAAACAACTGCGACGATAAATGCCCTGATACCTTGGACGGTGTTAAAGTCAGCGCGTACGGCTGCTGGGTCGTCGACGTTAAATTCGACAACGACAAGGCAGACATCAAGCCGCAGTATTATCAGGAGTTGGATGAAACGGCCGCAGCGATCAAAAATCATCCGGAAGTGGAGATCGAGGTTCAGGGGCACACCAGTCAAACGGGAGATTTTCAACACAATATGAGACTGTCCGAGCGTCGTGCGGATGCGGTCAAGGACTATATTGTTAACGGCCACCACCTCCCGAATGTGACATCAAAAGGTTATGGCTGGACTCAGCCTATTGATACCAACGAGACCGAAGAAGGCCGCGCCAACAACCGTCGCGTGCAGTTGGAAGTTAATGGCGAGCTTCAATCCGAACAATAATCAACGCTCGAAAACGAAAGGCGGGAATAGCGAAGGCTTCCCCGCCTTTTTTTGTTCATGTTTTATTTGGTTGTCTCCGTCGCATCCTCAATCAATCGATTTTCGCGACTAAAAGGTCGCCTTTAGACTTTGTTTTGCTTTCTAGGGATGTAGCTATTTTGCGAAGCCGAGACAGGAACGGAAGGAATGCAAATTGAAGTTTTTCTTATCGTCCATTGCCGGATCCGCAAAAGGTAAGATTCAATCGTCGACATCGTCTATGTCGACCTGACCGGTCAGACGGCGGCGGACATGCGACCATGACATGCCAATGGCAAGCAGCGCAGATAGACTGGCCAGTGCAACCCAGCCGATGGCGCTGGTTGTGTTGGCGCTGATAAAATTGAAATCATCGAGCAGCCAAACCAGCGTACCGATGAAGGCGGAAGCCAAAAACAAGCCTATCGGGCCCAGGGATCGGTACGACGAACGGATCAGGATAAACCAACAGATCAACAGAACGACGCCGCTAAAAGCATGCATCGCGCCGAACCCCGAATTCTTGATTGCATCGCTAACCCAGTGGTAATAAGAGTGCCCGCTGGGATTGAAGGTCAGCAAAACGGTCAATAAAGCGCCGACAAACCTTGCTATAAAGCTTTGAAAAGTGAATGCTTTCATTATTTTTTTCTCCGAGCTAATTTTCGTCACGGACCGGATACCGGAACGTGTGCATGTAAACGGATATTTTAAAATGATTTATCCTAATCTAGCGAATTTCTAGAGGGGATACCTACCTTGGCTACATGTTAAATGCTCTTCGATCGTCTCGGATAGGGATATTGATTTCCCCGGTTCGTCAAGCAATTCCCGAATATTAAGCTTAATACGGTAGCCGGTTGTTCTCTCTAAGGACTGCAAAGACTTTGTTTTTCCCGTATTGCCGTGACAAACCCTAATCGAGCGGGAATTCGCAGTTGATCGGCCGAAAAATCTAAGGCAACTCTGATTAATTCGACATTGAGAATATAATAGTTGTGTCCAAATCAAACCACTTGCCAGTTTATGAAACAGCTTAGTCTCGAAGTTACCGGATTTGAAAAATATCGGAAGAAAACCCGCAAAGAGCAATTTCT
>JBNLEI010000302.1:0-1590 GCA_050304855.1 Methylococcaceae bacterium | reverse complement strand
GAAAACCTTGCCCGATGATGCCGATGAGCAGGTTTGGAAGGTCAAGGTCGATGAACTGGTCGGACACATCGAACGGTTGGGGACGATCAATTTGACTGCGATCGAAGAATACAAGACGCAATCCGAACGTATGGGTTTTCTCGATGAACAACACGAGGATTTAACAGAGGCTCTGAATACATTGGACCAGGCTATCGCTAAGATCGACAAGGAAAGTCGTCAGCGTTTTAAGGAAACTTTCGATAAGATTAATAGCGGCTTGCAGGAGAAGTTTCCACGTTTGTTTGGTGGTGGGCAGGCTTATTTGGAATTGACGGAACAGGATTTGTTGGAAACCGGTGTCAATATCATTGCCAGGCCGCCCGGCAAGCGTAACAGCTCGATTCATTTGTTGTCAGGCGGGGAGAAGGCTTTGACGGCGGTGGCTTTGGTGTTTTCGATTTTTGATCTGAATCCGGCGCCGTTCTGTTTGCTGGATGAGGTCGATGCGCCATTGGATGACGCCAATGTGGTTAGGTTTTCGCAAATGGTGGAGGATATGTCCAAAGCGGTGCAGTTTTTGTATATTTCGCATAACAAGGTCACGATGGAAATTGCAAAACAATTGGCAGGTGTTACCATGAAAGAGCCCGGGGTTTCCCGGATGGTTGCGGTTGATATTGAAGAAGCGGTCATTATGGCGGAAAGCTGATGGATAAAGAGATTTTAAGAGTAGTCATTATTGCTGTTGGGGCGGTCGTTATTCTGGGCATGATTTTGTGGAGTTTCCTCAAGAGCAGGAAAAAACGCCGCGGTAGATCTTTTTTCAGACGGGTCGATGAAATCGACGGATACGACGAGAAATTGCGGTTGAAGACCGAGAATGACGATTTCGATGTTGTGCCGCTGGGTTCGGCATTCGATGACGATTATGGCGTCGATCCGATTTTTGCCGGCAGTGAAGATGAGTCCGGAGAATATCAAGACGAAGATGATGTTGATGAGTCTGAGTCAGAGACAATGGCTATTCCACCTTTGATTCAATTCAGTATTGTCGCTAGAGCGGACGAAGGTTTTAACGGACTGGATTTGTTCGAAGCTTTCGAAAGAGTGGGGCTTGAATACGGTAGTATGAAGGTCTTCGAGCGCGTTGATGCGAATCGCCTGGTGGACTTTGCTGTCGCTAGTATGGTGGAGCCGGGTACTTTTCCGGATGACGGGCTGGAGGATTTTTATAGTCCCGGTATCGTGTTTTTCATGCAGCCGCGAGAGGTCGATAATCCCTCTGCCGTTTTCGATGATTTTATTCATACGATCGATATTTTGGCCAGCGAGCTCGACGGTGTGAGATGGGATCATCAGCGTCAACCGTTGACCGAAGAAACGATTGAAACGTTTAGGGAAATACTGGCTTAGCCGCTGATTTAGTGCTTGCTATGTTGGGTGTTGTAGTAAGTCGGTTATTCGTTTTGTTCTGAGTGTTTTATGTTCCTGATGCAAATCTATCTGATACAATAACCGGTTTGCTGTAGACACCTGGTTATGGCGTTGCGCGCGAAAGTTCTGGTTGGGCATTTGCGCAATTTACGGATATCGTTTAACCGATATTGA
>JBNLEI010000301.1:0-14181 GCA_050304855.1 Methylococcaceae bacterium | reverse complement strand
TTTAAGAGTATTTCGTATTCTTAAATTGTCGGAATACATGAGCGAAGCGCAAGTTTTGATGACAGCTCTCAGCCAAAGCCGACACAAAATTTTAGTGTTTCTCTATACCGTATGCACGTTGGTGATCGTTTTCGGGTCGTTGATGTATGTGGTGGAAGGAAGTGAATCCGGTTTTACCAGTATTCCCAAATCCGTTTATTGGGCGATTGTGACTTTGACCACGGTTGGATATGGCGATATCGCTCCCCAGACGCCGTTAGGGCAGGTGATTGCTTCCACGATAATGGTGATGGGGTATGGCATTATTGCCGTGCCGACCGGGATTTATAGTGCCGAACTGATGAAAGTGAATAAATCACAAGTTATCAATAACGAAGCTTGTCCCGGTTGCGGAGAAACCGGACATGATTTTGATGCCGATTATTGTAAATATTGCGGTCATTTATTGAAGTCATAATTTATATCGGTGGATACGGTAGTCATTTATCTTAAAATATTCTTTCCGTTTTTGTGTGGCCGACACCTGAGAGCTTTAAGGTTTTCATGGACAGTACAGCTGGATTTTTAACTTTGTTTTGCCATGAAATTGCGAATAATTAATCCTTTCAGTGCTTGTAAAATCGGCGAACAGTCTGTAAAGTTCATCGATTTTGTCGAAGTTCGGTTACCGAATTCAGAGCAAATCCAAAAGGTTGTTTTTTCATGTCTATTTCAACGAGTGTTATCGAAAATCTGATTCGCGAGGCCGGATCGATTGCACTGAATCATTTTAACGATTTATCGAATCTTGAGGTTAATAAAAAGAGTTCAAGGGACTTGGTCACAGAAGCCGATGTTGCTGTCGAAGCTTTTTTAAAAAATGCCTTGGAGCAAGAGTATCCGCAGTTCGGCTTTTGGGGTGAAGAGAGCGGGCAGTCGTCCGATCAGTCCAGCCGCTGGATTGTCGATCCGATTGACGGTACGCACTCTTTTTCCAAAGGGCAGTATTTCTGGTCTATCAGCGTGGCACTGGAAATTGATGGAGAACTCGTGTTTGGGGCGGTCTATGCGCCGGCGCTGGATGATTATTACACTGCGGAAAAAGGGAAAGGGGCCTATAAAAACGGTCGACCTATTCGAGTATCGAGGGAAGAGCGGTTGGCGGACTCGATGATTGCAACAGGTTTTGCCTGTCTGCGTTCTTATCTTGAAGAAAACAACTTGGCACGTTTTAATCGGATTGCGGAAGTCACAACCGGTCAGCGCCGTTTCGGTTCCGCAGCGATGGATTTGTGTTTGGTGGCGGACGGTCAAGTCGATGCATTTTGGGAACAGGAGCTGAATCTTTATGATGTGGCGGCAGGTGCGTTAATCGCCAGTGAGGCGGGCGCTAGTATTACTGATTTTAAAGGCCAAGAAGGAATCTTCCCGAAACAGATTCTGGCAACCAACGGTATTTTGTTGGATCAATTGTTGCCGTTAATGTGAGATTAAAGAGGAGCGAAAGGCTCCTCTTTACGACGTCGGACATTAACCAGCTTTGGCAATTTCGCCGCGCATCTCGTCGATGACTTGTTTGTAATCGGGTTTGCCGAAAATGGCTGAACCGGCAACAAACGTATCGGCGCCTGCGGCTTTGATTTCACGGATGTTGTCGACTTTTACACCACCGTCGATTTCCAGGCGGATATCGTAACCGCTTTCGTCGATTCTTTTTCTGACTTCGCGCAGTTTATCCAGTGCGGAAGGAATAAAAGATTGGCCGCCGAAACCCGGATTCACCGACATCAACAGAATCATGTCCAGTTTGTCCATGACGTAATCCAGGTGGTGCAATGGTGTACCTGGATTGAATACCAAGCCGGCTTTACAACCGTTATCTTTAATCAGTTGTAAAGTTCTGTCGATATGGACGGATGCTTCCGGGTGGAATGTGATGTAGCTAGCGCCGGCCTTAGCGAAGTCGGGGATGATTCTGTCGACCGGGTCGATCATCAAATGCACATCGATCGGCGCAGTCACCCCATGTTTTCTTAACGCATCGCAAACCAGCGGCCCGATAGTCAGGTTAGGGACAAAATGATTGTCCATTACATCAAAATGCACGACATCCGCGCCTGCTGCCAGTACATTGTTCACTTCCTCGCCTAAACGCGCGAAGTCGGCTGACAGGATAGAGGGGGCAATCCAGTTCTCGGTCATTTTTTGATCCTCATTGTTAAAAAAGCCCCTTATTATACCTTGACTAATGCGTTTTGCGTCTTTTCAGTGTTAAGTTTTCTCCACTGTTCGCATTCGATTTCATTCTTAGCCTAATGGTGTTAGGAGATTGGCGTTATTAATATCGGTAGCTATCTAAGATATATTGCGCTTCCGCAGCCACTTTGTTATCGGAATCCTTTACCGCTGCTTCGATAAAGGCTTTACTGGCCGGGGTATCAATATTGGCCAAATGTTGTAATGCATTTATTCGTAAAGTCGGTTCTCGTTCACTGAAAATGATCTGACCTAATATTTGTTGGGCAGAGGGAAACTCGATTTGTCCTAGAGTATTGATGATCTGGCTTCTGATTTCAGGATTCTCGTCCCCTAATCCTTTTGCAATCGCCGTTGCGGCATATTCGTTATGAGTAAATCCACTGAGTTGTTCAATGGCATATTGCTTGGTTATTAGGTGCTTTTCTTTGGAAGACAAAATTTCGGACAGCTCGCTAATGGCTTCCTGTTCCGGACGGCTAGATAAGTAACGGATCCAGTCCAGTTCGTCTTTGATTTCAGTCGATAAAGGTTCCGAAATTGTAGTTACATCGCTTTTAAAATGGCCGATAATGTCATAGGCGTAGACTTTTTGTATGGCATCCTTATCCTGGGAATAAATCAAAACAAAACTTCTGCGATCAAGTAACTTTTTTAAAAGTTGATCGGTCGATTGACGGTAGACGGATATGTTGATTCTGTCGGAAAAGTGTCCATTCAGTTTTAACTGCACCCCGGCCTTATCGCATATCGTTCTTAGAGCGTCTTTTAATGCAATATTTTTTGCCTCGATCGTAATCTTACCATTGTTGAAACTCAGTTTTTCAACTGGGATACGGGCAGTGTCCCCATAGACCGGTGCTAAAAAGCAAACAAGAATCCCCCATCCTAGGCATAAAATTAAAAAAATGGGGTTATTGGGCATATTGTTTCAAGTGTTGGTCAACTTTTTCATCAAGATCCGGGTACCAGGTCTCCGGCATGATTTCTTTTATTTTTTCCAACATTGACAACGTTTTCTCTAATTCATCCTGATTTGTAGATCGGTTTGCCGTTGCCGTTAACCAGAGATAGCTTTTGGCGAGATTTTCCGGTGATCGTAATTTGTGCTCGGTGCTATCGGATTCATCGAAATAAAGCTTGGCGGTAGGGAAATAGGCCGGAAGATAACCTTGACTGGCGGCCGATTCGAACCAAAACCTGGCTTCGACTGGATTTTGCAGAAATGACTGTTCGACAGTCCCGAGATAGTACATCGCATCCAAAGCGTTGTGTTGGGCGGCAGATCTAAACCATTGCTTGGCTTTTAATGGATCATGAATAACTGTTTTACCCAAATAAAAGCGTCCCATTTGCAATTGAGCGGGAATATTCCCTGAGTTCGCCAGAGACGAACAATTTTCGATTTTCTGTGAGATAAGGGTGAGGTCGTTTGAGTTTTCGATGTAAAGCTTCGCTATCGAACACCAGGAGATAAAATGTCCGTGTTCGGCAGCTTTGGCGTACCAGGACTCAGCTTGTTCAAGTGGGTAAGATCCTGTGATGTTTTGTTCTAGGCATTCGGCAAAAAAATGCTCGGCTGCCACGATTTCCTGCTGTGCGGCTTTCTCAAACCAATGACAGGCTTGTTCTCGGTCTTGTGTTTTGCCCCAACCGTTTTGATAAAACAAGGCTAAGGTAAATTGAGCTAAAGGATGATTTTGCTCAGCGAGAGCGAGGTAAGAGGTAAACGCTTTGTCGTATTGCTCCTTTGCTAATTGATCCTGAGCCGTTTGCAGTAATGCGTTTTGGTCGACGTCGGTCCTGGTTTGATTGGTTTGGCAAGCGGATAACATTGCCAAGAAAAAAGCGAGATATATTTTCATCATGAGTCGAAGGCCCGCTTAAAAGTCCCTTTTCCAATATTCAAAACGGCGGAGGAAAAGTGGACTTTTAAGCTCGCGTCAATTTAATTGCGTGAAGGGAAAATGCCTTGTGTTGCAATAATAAAGTTAACGACCTGATAAGGCTGTACATTGGTATGCGGTTGGCTGCCACCGGTGGCATTGACGGTAGTCGTAACGTCGGTGGTTGACTCGATAGCGGCGGCTGACATCGATACATCCGGTGCTATCGCTTTGTAAATGCGGTCGCTGCCGTCATCGGCCAATACGTTTCCCGTTGGAATATTGGTGTTGCCTGAAGTCGAAGTGGCTTTCAAAACCGACGTAGTCGTGGCGATGGACGATGCGGTATGTGTATGGCTGGGAATTTGAGAGGTATTAAGAGTTACGGCTTCGACACCGCCTCTTTCACCTAATCGACGTTCGGTCAATCCGGGACCTCGGCCGGCATGCATCGGCACTCTGCCGCGAAGATCGGGTAGAGCGAAGGTGGTGCGGCCGTCGCCGCCATAAGTTGTACCGAGAATGGAGAACAATGCTGAATTTACAGAAATGGGGAGCAGTTGACCGTCGGTAAAAGCCCAGCCTCTTGGCGCAAAATTACCGCCGAACATTACGATTTCGCCCAGTAGCGGGTCTATTTGAGCCTCAGCCGGTTGGCTGGTAAAGCTGGTAACGCCGATGAGAAGGGTGCTGCACAGTGAGATTAGCGGAAGATTTGTTTTTATTTTCATTATATTCACCAAGTGTAAAAATAGTTGACGATCGGATTAAGGCAGACGACGGGTTTTTTTTCTTGAATTTAAGGTAAAGCCAATTCCTCCAAATAGCAGTAGTAACAGGGTGGCGGGTGCGGGTACGGTTGGCGGCGCCGTGTCTCTCAGCGTTATCGTGTATTCGAATTCGGATAAACTTGGAAGAATGGTTTCAAATGCTTCCATTTGAATGTCGGCGCCAACAACCAAGGAAGTCAACGAAGCTAAAGCGAGCGTATCGGTCAGAATGTCGGTTCCAGGTGGATTCAATACATCCGTAACGCTCAATAGATTACCTTGGCCGAAGCCGGTGCCGAGGTCGAGATCGCTATTGACTTCGACAAAAGCGTCTTCGCTAATCAGACTGTCGAGCAAATCGAGCGTTATTCCGGTCAACACACGTGTGGAGGCGCCTAATACCGATATATCGAAGTCGAAATCGTATTCAAGAAAAGAAAAAGACAGAGCAGGATCGGCGAAAAAATTCAATCCCATTGAACCGGATGTTTCGTCAACGCCCGATACCAAAACCGTTGTTTCGTCGAGTCCGCCGTCGTCTAGGTTTAACGTCCAATTATTAAACGCAACGTCATTGATAGTTATCGTTCCTCCGGCATAGAGTTCCGCCAGTGTACAGGAATCAGAATTTACACAGCCGGTTGTGCTGACAGCTGCATGGACCACTGGAATTGCCGTGATATAAAAAAGCAATGGCAACGTGACTGTTTTAAACAGTTTTCGGATAAATTGAAGCATTGATATTCTCCTAGATTAATTTCTTGTTATTAAAGGCAATATACTTGCCATTTATATTTTTAACTTAAATAACAATCATTTTTATATTTATTAGAAAATATCAATATTTTATTGTGTAAAGAAAATGGACTATTTCCACGATCTGTGGATATATTAAAAATTATTGATTTCTTTGAAGAAAATTTGGGGCCAATTAAATTACCAAAGGACTATGGGTAATAGTAGAAGAATAGGCCGCACCGGAAAGGACAATGAAATTCCGCTTTAAGCGATGCCAGAATTTGACCGATAAGGATTTGCAAATGCTTTCTAATATGTCGAAAGGTTGCAGCCAAAAAATCAGAATCTGATTTGCAAACTGCTGAGCAGCATATGATTCATTAAGTCATCCTGTTGCGGACGGGAAATGTATTGGTTCATATAGCCGACTTCAAAGGTGTAGTGACCGGTGCTGTCGAATTGCCAGCCGAAGCCGGCGAAAACCCGGTTCTGGTCAAAACCGCTTTCCGGCCCCCAATCGACGCTGTAAACATTAATGAATACCTCTTCCCATCCGATTAAACTCAAGTGGGGATGGATATTTTGCAATCGATATATGCCGCGGATTTTTTGCCGAAAGCGAGTGGCCATTTGACTGTCGTAATCGACAAAGCGCCATTCAATCATGCTTCGGGCCGAATAACCGCCCCAATCGGTTGAGGTTGACCAATTCATGGCCTGATTAATGTTGTGCTCATGCAAGGTACGGCCGTCGCTTAATATCGTCGAAAGCCAGGTATAGCCGAAAAACAATGCGATGTTGTCATTGAATTGATAACCAGGGACAAAGCGGACAATGCCTTGTCCAAATCGATCGAAATCGTTGAAAAAACGCGCTTCCCCAGTTGTCCAGAGGCGAAAGCGATTCAACTTTGGATCAATGTTTTCGAGTTTGAAATGACCTTCGACTTGGCTCCACAGACCGGAATCGATAACCAAATCGTTGGCACGAAGCGGGCTCGTGAACAGGCAAAAAATAAATACGAAAGTTTGAGAAATGGAATTCGCTTTGAATCTGAACATAGTCATAATACTGTTAGCGATTGGAAACATGAATGCCGACTCGACTGTGCGTTTCGCTATATAATGTAACTTTTATCAGCTTCTCGCAACTGTACTGGAGGAGATTAAATGGCTGCAACCGAATCCAATATGATGCCTTTAGGTACGATCGCACCGGATTTTAACTTGCCGGATACCATCAGCGGCAGCAATAAATCTTTGCAAGATTTAATAGGGACTAAGGGTACTTTGTTGATGTTTATCTGCAATCACTGCCCGTATGTCATGCATGTTAGACAGCAGTTAATCGATATCGCCCAGCATTACGGTGAACACGGGATTAGCAGTATTGCCATCAGCTCTAACGATATCGTCAACTATCCACAGGATGCTCCCGACAAGATGCGGGAATTGATGGACGACTGGGGCAATCCGTTTGCGGCCTATCTATACGATGAGAGTCAGGAAGTCGCCAAAGCCTATCAAGCCGCTTGTACTCCGGATTTCTATGTGTTCGATGAAAATATGGTTTGTGTTTATCGAGGTCGTCTGGACGGATCGACGCCGAAAAACGATGTTCCGCTGAGCGGCGCGGACCTTCGAGCCGCACTGGATAATTTGTTGGCCGGTCGAGCGATCAATTCGGAGCAGCTTCCGAGCATCGGATGCAACATTAAATGGAAACAGTAGACTGTTTGTGGATTCTACCGTTCCTGATTATTTTCAGTTCAAAGCGCTACGTTCGAGTACGCCCAGAATATCCAAAGCACGGCAGCAATAGCCTCTTTCATTGTCATGCATCAGCGATATGCCTATTCTCCGACGATTGCTGACGACGAGGTGATTCATCAATACAATGGCGGAGTGTTCGTCATTCAGATAATCGATGCTGACTTTATCATGGCCCCAGGCGCCGCTGTCGCAGTGAAGAATGCCGGCCATTTTATTGTTGGCGTAATGCTGCAATAGTTCGGTGCATTCCTCTAACGAGGTGTCGCGCGAAAGATTGGCGGTGATGTCCATTGCCGATACGATCTCAGTCGGCACCCGATAGGAAAAGGAGTCGAGTTTTCCGGCCAGCGAAGGTAGTACCAACATAGCGGAATTGGCGACATTGGTTTTTGTCGGCACAATCGATGCCGAGGCGGTTCGGCCGAGATGCGGATTTTTCTGAAAACCGTCGAGAAGATTTTGGTCCGATAAAACCGGGTGAATCGTAATAATCCGCGCATAATCAATCCCGATATGTTTATCGAGGATGTGGGCAATCGGGGTAAAAGCATTTCCGGTACAGGTGCTGGCAGAAATAACGTGGTGTCGGTCGTTGTTGTATTCGTGGTCGTTAACGCCGTAAACCAAGCTAATGTCGCCGCCGCTGATATTCCAACTACACAGCACTTTTTTGGTAATGTTTTGGGCGATCAGGTTGCGCAGATCATCGATTGCGGCGGTACCGGTCGCGTTGACGATCACGTCCAGCTCGAATTGTTTAAGTCGCTCTAAATTGCTTTGTTCCGCAGCGTGACGGCGATCGACTTGAACGTAATCGACCGCTATGCCGTTTATCAGAATATGATTGTCCTCGCACTCGACGCTAAAAGGAGGTTTTCCGTAGGTACTATCATGTGCGAGTAAATAAGCTACCTGATCGATCGGCATGACATCGCAGATCATGCGTATGTTAAATCTACCTTCCGGGGACTGAGTAAAATTAGTGCGTAAAATCGCTCGGCCGACTCTTCCGAGGCCGGCAATTCCAACTGATAGCGTCATTTTTCAGAGTCCTTTTGAGTGATGGTGAGTCATAGAAGTCAGGCAGGTCGTTTCACCACGATTAAAATTTATAATTATTTTTATTGAGTTTTTAAGGAAATGTAGCGCAGTATCCCAGTTTTTACAATACGAGTTATGATAAGGAACGAGTCTATTGTTAGCGAACGTTCCCGTTTTCCCGGTTGAAGCGCCTGTTCATTGCATCAACGGCTTCAATGGCCGGATCAATTTGCGATCGATCCTTGTAATCGGGTAATCCAGGGTTCTTTTGTCAAGGGATCGACATGAAAGGCCAACGCTTCGGGTTTGTGCAGCAAGCCTTCTTCACCGGAAGCATTTGGATTGAGCTGTCTTTTTTCGATAAAGTCGACCATCCGCCGGGTGTTATAGATTACCAAAGCTCTGTGGCCGACATGGCTACTGTAGACTTGATAGGCAACGTTACTTTCATCCAAACCGGGGTTTCGCTCGATCAATCTGCTGATTTCGTTATCATTGTTGGCCAAATTCTTCAGTACCGAATCGTTATGGTTTCTGATCAGCGATTTCAAATAATCGGACAGCGTGCCAGACTTTTGCTGATGTTGCAGCGCTTTTACTTCGCGATCGGAAAAGTTGAAGCTTTCCGCAACCAGATAATGCATCTCTCTATCGCCGTCATTGGCGAAAAGGGAAATTTTATCCAGCGAAGTATCTTCCAACGCTTTTAAAAAAGACTGCGGTGCCCGAATATGCTTATCGATCGTGATAACCCAGGGCAAAGCTCTACCGGTTTTTTCGAAGCGGGTTTTAACGCTGCTGATGACGTCAGATCGAGACAACTCCTCTTCACGGCCTTCAGGTTTGACCAGAAAGGCATCAACTGCAGTAATCTGAGTGTGAAAACCGGCCGCCTTGAATTGATTGATGATGGTGGAATAGCGGGGTTGGTAAGGGATACCGGTGCCGTCATAAAGCAGGTTGATACCCGCTTCCTTGGCGTGATGGGCGACCATATCCCGTAAACGGTTTGCAAAAGGTTCAACGTAGACGTAGTCGTCACTGTGGTGATTAGCGGCGGTCAATACGCGGTAGAGGTCGCTGACTTTTCGAAATTCGTCCAGCGAAGCGACGACGAAATTGTCACCGCACTGTGCCTTGGCTATTTCTTCGACAGCCGTTTTCCCGGCTCCTGCACCGCCCATACACATAAACAGTTTAGGATTTACATCCGGTGTTTTGCCGGCAAAAATGGTCTGTGTGGTATTGACCAGTATGCGGTTGATTTTACTGAGTCTTTCGTAGGCAATTTCGACGGTCCGGACTAGTCGTTTATCACCGTTGGCTGCTGTGACCAGTTTGTTTTTGAGGGATTCGTTGTTGGCCAGGTTCAAAGGAGGCGTTTTTTCGCCCTCGGTGGTTTTTAGCAGTTCCATAAATTCGATGTGGCCGGGGGAGCGCAAACCGGTCAACATATTGACATCCAGACAGAACAATGGTGCTACCCCATCTTCACGAATGTTGATACCGTCTATCATGCGTTTATCCGGTTGGCGTAAATCTTCGGTGCCGGGTAGGTAGCCGATGATATTTTCCGAAACGTCAAGCGGGTTGTCGGCAAAATGTTGCCCTACGATGAAGTGGTCTTCTCGAATACTGGCTAGCGGCACCAGCCCTCCAGTCACTGTGACCAAACAATTTGTACCGTCCTCTGTCCGGTGCGATAGAAACGGAATGCCGGATAAGAAATGTTTGTTTTCCGGCCAATTTCCGTATTGATTCGGTTGGTTCTCAAGGCTTTTGTTTCGGGTGGGGTCCAGTGTATGTTCGAACGCCAGAGTGACTTGCCGGTGATCGCTGTTGGGATTGTGCAGAATTTCCGCATCTTCTTTGGCCAGACGCCGGAAATCGATTCCGTGTTCGTAAACGGCCTTAAAAGCCGGTAAATGGCCGAGTGCTGTCATAAAGAAGTCCAGGGCGATACGGTTGCCATAAGAGAAAGGTCTGATGTTTCTGATCTTTATATAAAAATCGGCCAGCCTTTCGGCGATGTTATCGGTTTTGATTACAAAGCCGTTGTTGTCGAAAATAGCTGTATCTCGATTGCCGGCATCATCTAAAACCAAACGGGCGAAAGTTTTACGAAATCGTTGACGTTTTTCGGCTTCGACAATGGTGCCGGGACGGTGGTCGACCGTGGCCTGTTCTTTCCAGTCATGAAAGATTTCCCGATGAATGCGGGTAAACAGCATGGTCAGGTACGTAAAGCGTTTGGTTTGGTCGTGGGAAACCGTGCTTTCCGCTTCCTGTAATAGCGTCGACAACAGTTTGGTTCCCTGTAGAATCGCCAGTGCCGTTCTCAATTTTTTCAGTTGCGCATAGCCTGAAATGTTTATTTTATTGTTATTATTCATGATTTCAACCTTGCTATTCGGGATAACTCATTGATCGCGATAGTAGCGATCAGTCGACAAATCGACCCCTTTCAGCAGTGTAGGATACCGATTCGGATTAGTTCTGTCATGCCGGAGTTTAATGCCATTATAAAAATGTGGAAGACGGTCGGTTGTTGCCAAGGTAAAATAAGGTCAGGCAAGCGACATCAGCTGCTTTACCGCTGTGTCCGAATTAAATTTTAAGGCGGGATATGACCGTCGTACTTTAAATTAATGCAGTGACATTCTTCGAATGAAACGACTAAATTAGGCCGCAAAGTTCGAATATCCATGAAAAGTGCACTATTGGCCGGTACTCATTCTGGCTGCGGCAAAACCACGGTCATGTTGGCTTTGTTACAGTATTTTAAGAAACGGAAGCGTAAGATTGCCGCCTTCAAAACCGGTCCCGATTTTCTGGATCCACTCTGGCATCGAGCGATCACCGGAAGTTCTTCCTACAATCTCGATACGCAAATGATCGGTGTCAATCTGTCGCGGCAAATCCTTACCGAACAGGCCAAATGGGCGGATTGGGCCTTGATTGAAGGGGCGATGGGATTGTTCGACGGTCGTCGCGGTTTCGGTGAGGCCGGTTCGGCCGCCGATTTGGCCAATGGATTACGGGTGCCGGTTATTTTGGTGGTCGATGCCAGCGGCGTCAGCGCATCAATCGTCGCACTGGTGGGTGGTTTTTGCGATTATGCCAAGCGGATAAACGTGAAGATTGCCGGCGTAATCGCCAATCAGGTAGGCGGTGCGGGACATGCCGATATGCTGCGTGACTTTTTAAGTCAGTACGGTTTGCCTCCTTTGTTGGCCTGGATGACCAGAACCGCGCCGGCGTTATCCGAAAGGCATTTAGGATTGATACAGCCGGTAGATGGTAACGTTCCGGATTTTCTGAATGCACTGCATATAGACGACGCGCGTTTTGAAAAGAGTTTTACTGAGGATTCCGTCGGGTCGACGGATTCTACATCGATTCGGAATTTGTTGAGTGGTAAGACTATAGCGATTGCTCAGGATGCGGCCTGCAGTTTCATTTATCCGGCCAACCTTGACTGGTTTCGGTTTCAGGGTGCCGAAATTGCGTTTTTCTCCCCCCTCGCCGGCGAGCCGGTGCCCGATTCGGCCGATGCCTTATGGCTGCCGGGCGGATATCCGGAGTTATATGCGCGGCAATTGGCGCACTCGGTCAGTTGGCCGTCAATCAGACAATTTATCGAAGACCGTAAACCGGTTTTGGCGGAGTGTGGAGGCGCCATGTTGCTGGGAGAAGAATTGATAGATCGAAACGGCGAACGTTGGCCGATGGCGAATGCATTGCCTTTTGTTTCCAGAATGCAAGATAGTTTGGCTGCTTTGGGGTATCGTGAAGAAATCAGCGGTGTGAGAGGTCATGAATTCCATTATTCCAGACGTGAGTCGGAGCAGGAGTTTGTTGCGGCGTTCGATTGCTTGCAGGGCGACCGGGGTATTCGTTACCGAAACCTCAGAGCGTCATATATTCACTGGTATTTTAACAGTGCGCCTGAAGTGGCGGCAGGATGGTTTTCATGAAAAACAGAGAACGGAGGCATGGAGTCGTGTTGGTTCATACTGGCGACGGAAAAGGTAAGTCATCCAGTGCGATAGGTATGGTGTTTCGTGCGGCCGGTTGGGGGATGAAAGTTTGCGTGATCCAGTTTATAAAAGGGAAATGGAAGACCGGCGAACAGGAAGCAGCCAAACGCTTCGATAACATTGAATGGCATGCGCTAGGCGACGGTTTTACCTGGGATACGAAAAATCCGCAACAGGATATTGAGACCAGCCGCACCATCTGGGAGTTCGCCAAGGCAAAAATACGTTCACAGGAGTACGATTTGGTTTTGCTGGATGAAATTAATTATTGCTGCGGATATCAATGGATAACCGGACAGGAAATTGCCGATTTCATTCGGCAGGACAAACCTTCATGGATGCATTTGGTCTTAACCGGTCGCAACGCTCCCCAGGAAGTCATTGATGTCGCCGATACGGTCACCGAAATGCGTAAAATCAAGCATGCTTTCGAAGAGGGTATTAAGGCAGAGCAGGGAGTGGAATTTTAATGAAAAACTGTCTCAAATCTGGCAAAATCGCATATTTTTTAACTAGCGAAGTAAAGATATGAAACAGGCAGTGGCTCTTATTAATCAATATTATCAGGCATTCAATGACGGCGATATGGAGACCTTCCTCAGTTTGTTGACCGGTGATGTGGTTCATGATATCAATCAGGGTAGCCGCGAGCAGGGCAAAGAGGCATTTGCCCGTTTCATGGACAAGATGAATCGTCATTATCGTGAGCAATTGGTGGACATGGTGGTTATGGCGAATGAAGAAGGAACCCGAGCTGCCGCAGAGTTTGTCGTGTTGGGCGAGTACCTGAATACCGACGAAGGGTTGCCGGAAGCGAAGGGACAAACTTACCGATTACCTGCCGGTGCTTTTTTCGATATTCGTGATGGTAAGGTGGCCAGAGTGACGAATTACTACAATCTGGAAGACTGGATCGCGCAGGTTAATTCTTAATTCATCCGCTGATCGATGCCTTCTTCCGAGGAGGCATTATTGCTTTGCTTTCGTAATCAGCGTTGCTATCGATTAGCATTCGAAGGCGGAATGTCGTGGCAATGAATTATTTTGTTGCCGAAGTTGTTTTCATTGCCGAGGCGAAATAATTCGCATAGAATCCATAAGGAATTGAAGCAGGCTGACTGCAAAAGCCTTGTTTCCCGTCTCTTGATAACGAGGTGACGGCGTTAACGCCAAGTCGTTGCCGATTATAATTAAACAGAAGGAGAAGAAAATGGGTAATACACAAAAGTTAATTGCCGCTGTGATTGGCGCAATCATCGTGGGTTTTTTGTTGGTCGGTAGTAACAAACAGCAAACAAAGGAAGAAAAAGAAGCGGCTTCCATGATTAGAGCAGTAGCTTCAATGCAAGGGATGGCCAATCAAAAATGTCCGCAGTTGATTAAAGAGAAAACCGGGAGCCAAGTATTTTTCCCGTCTAAAACGGACACCGACAAGGCAACTTACGTCACCATGGAATGGGTTGGGGAAGAAGGCGATAATTTCAAAACCGCTTCTTGCACCCTGCATATTTCTCTGGGCGGCGTATCAAAACTCGTCATCGACGATAAAATAGTCGTCGATAAAAAAGTCAAGTAATCAAATTCGGGGGATTCGTCGCCTGAATCCCCTGGTTTTCCCGCCCCGCCATTATGGCTTTCCTTTATACCGCCCCAACGCGGGTGGTACTGATTGTTGATCTATTAATATTTGCTAAAATG
>JBNLEI010000300.1:0-4853 GCA_050304855.1 Methylococcaceae bacterium | reverse complement strand
GTTGTAACGTTCCAGCTATCATGGCTACACGCACTCTGGATAACCGTCGGGACCGGATCCTGACCAATCTGATGAATCCGTTTATGTCCTGCGGCGCAAGGTTGCCTGTTTATGCCTTGTTTGCAGCCGCTTTTTTCCCTGTCGGCGGACAAAATCTGGTGTTCGGCCTTTATTTGTTCGGTATTGTCGCGGCGGTGTTGACCGGACTCATTATGCGTCATACGTTGTTTAAAGGCGAGATTACCCCGTTCATTATGGAATTGCCGGCGTACCATCTGCCAACACTGCGCGGCATCTTTCTGAAAACCTGGGATCGATTAAAAGCCTTTATTTTTAATGCCGGTAAAGTGATCGTGCCTATGGTGTTAGTATTGAATTTTCTGAATGCTTTAGGAACGGATGGCAGTTTTGGTCAGGAAAATTCTCAAAAATCGGTACTAAGCCAAATCGGTCGTAGCCTGACCCCGTTATTCGAACCGATGGGGATTACTTCGGATAATTGGCCAGCAACTGTCGGAATATTTACGGGGGTATTGGCCAAGGAAGCTGTAGTCGGTACTTTGGATGCGTTATACAGCCAGATGGGCGCTTCTGAAAACAATGAACCCGAAGAAACATTCGATTTGTTGAGCGCCTTGGAAGAGGCTTGTTTGACTATTCCCGAAAATTTGTTATCGGTTGCCGATAATGTGTTGGACCCGTTAGGCTTGGACATTGGTGAACTGACCGATTTGGAAAGCGCCGCCAGCGACCAAGAAGTTAATACAGCGACATTTGCTGCTATGCAGAGCAGCTTTGCCGGAAAAACCGGAGCATTCGCTTATTTGTTGTTTATCTTGTTGTATGCGCCGTGTGTGGCAGCGACAGCAGCAATATACCGGGAAACCAGCGCTGGGTGGGCCGTATTCGTCGTTTTTTGGACAACAGGCCTGGCCTACGTAACATCGACGCTTTTTTACCAATTTGTGACTTACTACGATCATCCGCAGTACTCGTTGTCCTGGATTACAGCGGTGAGCGGCTTTTTCGCTTTAGTTCTATTCGGTTTTTGGTTGTTCGGCAAGAACAGGCAAATAGGATCGTTGAAAAATGATTTTATCTGAATTGAAACATTATCTGCAGCAACGCCAAAGAGTGTCGTTGAACGATTTGGTGATTCATTTCAATGTAGAAGCGGACGCTTTGCGCGGGATGCTCGGCAAATGGATTAGTAAAGGCAAGGTTAAAAAATTGCCCCTAAATTCATCGTGCGGTACCAGTTGCTGCAAATGCGACCAAAATTTGACCGAATTGTACGAATGGATCGATTGATCCGCGACTTTCGATCACATGACGAGAAAGCTGCTGAGATATAAGAAAAAGGGCATATAAAAGGCGAAGAACAAAATTTTTTGCAGCCAGCTTAACTGTTCCCAGAATTGATAAATGCGCTGTTTTTGCCGATCTATGAACGCCCAAGAGACCCTTTTGAGGTAACGATAGATTTGCGGGGTTTTCCGCCCGATAAAGAGCGTGGCGCCCACCCCCATCGCCATTAAAATATAAAAGACGTAGAGTTGACTTGTTTCCTTCCCGATATGAAAAACATGTTGGATGACTTCTTCCAGCAAGTATTCGAAGCCCTCAAACGTATAGTGAAATACTGTCAGCAAAAAATCTAATAAATCTTCCGGGAATAGGATAAAAGCCGCTGCTAGCATTCCGAATGATATTTTTTTGATCGATAGCGCAGTGGAGCGAAACGGATAGAATAAAGCCAATTTTTTTTCTGCCATTGCAATAGTTTTCGGACGCGCCTCTTCGGCAAACTTTCATTACGAACAATATTAGTCCTTTATACCCTTTTTTGCTCGGGGTTTGAAGCGTAAAATTTGAATCCGTTTTCACAAAATTACCCGGTCGCTAAAATCTCTACTAAGCTTGTTGCATGTGTTTGATAAACGGGTAACAAGATGACAGAAAATGATTCCGGTATTCTGATTGGTTATTTGACCGAAGTCCGCGGAGACGGCATGGATGCGCGTATTGCGGAAGAGCATGCGACGGAATTACCCGTCATTAAGATCGGGGAAGAGGAAATTCTGGCTGGCCATCTCGGTTCCTATGTGGTCATCCGACAATCCGAGATAGGCGTGTTGGCGCTGGTGTTCAAAATGTGGGAACAGGACCGCTTCGACCAACAGGGTAATCGTGCGACCGACCGCTTTATTTCGTTGATTCCAGTCGGCGAAATTCAAGGCGAAAACAGTTTCGTCAGAGGGGTTCGACACTATCCAACGCCCGGCGCCAAAGTCTACGCTGTAGGGTTGAGCGAAATCAATGTGATTTTCTCGAAATTCCGCGATTACGAATTCTTTATCGGTCAACTGGCTTCGCACAAAGACTACCACCTGAGTTTAGATCCCCGGGCGTTGTTCGGGCGTCACTTTGCTATTTTGGGACAATCCGGTTCCGGGAAATCCTGGACGGTAACCAGTCTTATCCAACATACGATCAAAGCCATGCCCAAAACCCATTTGATCATGCTGGATTTACACGGTGAATACTGCTGGAAAAATGACGACGGTTCTGTCGAATCGGCTTTTCCCGATGAAAAAGTCAACTATGTCGACGCGCTGGATTTGGAAATGCCGTACTGGCTAATGACCTACGCCGAACTGGTCGATTTGTTTATCGACAAGGATGACAGCGGCGCTTCAATGCAAATGGCGTTCATGCGCGAGGTATTGCAACAACTCAAGCGTAAAGAGGCGAAAAAGATTGGACTAGGAGCAGTGTCGATCGATACGCCGATTTATTTCTCATTGGCGGAAATGTATATGCAGTTTAAAAACGCCAATGAGGAAAGAAAAGACTTCGGTAAAACCAAGGGGGCTTTGTTCGGTCAGTTCGACGAATTTTTGGTCAGAATGCAGAGCCGTTTTAACGACGTGCGCTACGACTTTCTGTTGAAACCGAAAAAACGCAATAATTCTGAAAGTATGGCGGATCTGCTACGCCAATTTATCGGCTTGGGCGATAGAAAAGCCAATATTACCGTCGTCGATCTTAGTTCGGTACCAACTGATGTCAGACCGGCGGTATCGGCTCAAGTAGGGCGTCTGGCATATGAATTCAATTATTGGAATCCAAAACGCCGCGACTTTCCGATCACCCTGATCTGCGAGGAAGCTCATGCCTATATCCCTAGAGAGAAGGGCGGACAGTTTGAAGGTACTAAGAAAATGATGGAAAGAATCGCCAAGGAAGGTCGTAAATACGGCGTATCGATTGGGGTAGTCAGTCAGCGGCCGACCGAATTGTCCGAAACCATGCTCTCGCAGTGCAGTTCTTTTATTTGTTTGAGAACGACTAACCCGGATGACCAACAATACATCAGAGGGTTGGTTCCTGAAGCGGAAGGGGATTTGACTGATATCCTGACTTCATTGGGGCGAGGCGAAGCGTTGGTGCTGGGTGAAGCGGCACCGTTACCGACGCGGGTGCAGATCTACCGTCCCGACCCGGCGCCTAAAAGTAACGATGTCGACTATTACACCGGCTGGAGGGAGGGACCGGATGACCTAGATGTCGAAGGTATCGTCAATAACTGGCGCACACAAACCCGAATTTAAATTACCCGAAAAAAGGGAAATATGCTCCAAAGTTGCCGATTTCCCTTTCTTCAAACGTTATGCTGTCGTTACTGTCCGAACACTGATGCGATTTGAGTCTGTATTTTCTCTGCCGTCGCCTTTCGGTCTTTGGCATCGCGTATCGGGCGACCGACAACGATATAGTCAGCACCGTTTTGAAAGGCCTGTTCCACGCTGACAACCCGTTTTTGATCGTCTTCTTCGCGATTATCCACCGGCCTTACGCCAGGAGTAATCACTAATAACCGGTTATCCAGTTGTTCCCGGATCATGGCAACTTCAAGTCCGGACGATACGATACCATCGCAACCGATTTGCAATGCCCGTTTCGCGCGGGAAAGCACTAATTCTTTGATGTCGCATTGAAACCCCAAGTCGTCCAGATCACCTCTGTCCAGACTGGTTAAGGCCGTTACGGCCAGCACTTTCAGATCCCCCTTTTCTTCGGCTGCCGCTTCCATGATGGAATCGTTGCCGTGTATCGTCGCCAAATCGACGCCTTTGGCACTCAACGCGCGTATTGCTCTCCCTACGGTGGCCGGAATGTCGAAGAATTTTAGGTCGACAAATACTTTTTTGTCGCGTTGCTTCAGCCATTCGATAAAGCCGAAATAATCGCCGGACATGAACAATTCCATGCCGACCTTGTAAAAAACTACCGAATCTCCGAGTTCCTCGACCAGCGCTTGAGCCTCAGGAATACCGGGAACATCCAGTGCCATGATTAAACGTTCGCGAACGGGGATGGGTTTGGTTGAGATAAACGATTCGGTCATATCTGATTTGGTCTGGTTAAAGTGATTAAGGAAAAATTATCCGCTGGTACGCAAAACGATAGCTAGCTCCGACTATGATGCATCTAAACGACGGCTGGGAAGTAAAGTCGCCGTATAAGTGGGCGAACTTTGAGATTATCGCTTCATACCCGGCTATATTAACGTAACTGCTTTTAATCGTGAATGTTAAAATATACGATTATCCTGACAAAACACCCAATGAGCTCAACATTAATACAAATGGCGCTGATTATGGCCTGCGGGGCCGGCTGGCGCATATTTTCTCCGGCCGGTCTGTCAGCCGATCAAACCCGCAAAGTACTCACTACTGTCGTCTATTATCTTTTTCTGCCCGCTATGGTACTGGAAGTGTTGTGGACAGCTGAAATCGGATTTACCTCCTTCGAGTTCAGCGGGTTGGGAATCGGCGCTGTCGGCTTCG
>JBNLEI010000299.1:0-9268 GCA_050304855.1 Methylococcaceae bacterium | reverse complement strand
AGCCAGTGGTTTCATATATCTTGGGATTGACATATTCAATACAGCCATCCAGATCGGTAATGATGACTAAACTGGGGCTTTGCTCGACCGCGCGCGACAGTTGCCTGACTTTTTCTTCATTTCGTTTACGCAACGAAATATCCTGATGAGTACCACATAGTCTCAACGGCGATTTGTTATCCACATCATAAGCCACCACCGAACCGGATCCTTGAATCCAAACCCAATGCCCTTGTTTATGTTTCATTCTGAATTCAACGGCATAGGGCTGTTTAGTATCAATGCTTTGCTGGACGGTAGCGTGAACCCGAGTCCTATCTTCGGAATGCAGCCGGTTCGACCAGTCACCAACATAATCGTCCAAATCTTCTCGTTCCAACCCGAGCATATCCAGCCAACGATCATTGACCAAATGATAACCAGTCACATAATCCCAATCCCAATAGCCTAAATCAGCCCCTTTAATGACCAGGTTCAGACGGTTTTCAATTTCCTTACGTTGGGTAATGTCAAGAATAATGGCGACAAACACGGGCTTTAGTAAAAACGTGGATAATTGAAGATGCACCTCAACGGCATACGATGATCCATTTTTACGCCGATGTACCGTCTCAAAACGGACAATTTCCTTAGCTCCGCTTTGCACCGGCTCTATCAGCCGGGAAAAAGATTCGGCAGTCATTTCCGGTTGTATCGACAGCGGAGTGAGTTGATAAAGTTCCTCACACGAATAACCGATATTATGACAGGCTCCGCGATTGACTTGCTGAAACCGAAAAGTCTCCGCATCGAAGATATAAATCTCATTCAGCGAACTTTCGAAAATATTCCTGTAACTGGCTTCGAGAGACTTGTTCGAGACTTCGTGAAGAATGCAATGGGTTTGTTTGAAATTGCCTTGTTCGTCATAGCCGATCCGTCCGTCTAATGTGACATCGACCATGGAACCGTCCTTACGCAACATTTGGAATTCAATACCGCAAATCTTGCCTGTAGATTTAAAATGGGAAAAGTTCTGCTTTAATCTTTCCCTTGACGACTCGGTGACAAAATCACCAAACCATTGACCAATCACTTCCTCCACATCATAACCAAACAGTTCCAACCAAGCCGGATTAACGATAATAAAACATCCCTGCTCATCCAATGATTGATAACCCAACGGCGATCGCTCATACAGCAATTTATAATTATAGTTTTGTGGTGTAATTGAATTTTGATCGTACATTACCGTTCTTCGGGTTTTTTTCCCTACTAATTATAACCCTTCTCTGCGTTTATTAATCTTGAATCTATGCGATTTCCTCAATATTACATATAAAGAGCAATCTCAGAATTGACTGGAAATTTCGTTTTAACGTGTCATATTAAATAACAATACAACCGAAAAAGTGACCGCTATGAATATATTAATAACCGGAGGAACAGGATTTCTAGGAAGACATTTAGCAAAACAATTGCTGGAACAAGGACATCGAATCACTATTCTCAGCCGAAGTCGGGAAAAAGTACGAAAAACTTTTGGCGAAACGGTAAAAGCATTAACCGATCTGAGTCAAATATCCGCTAACGAAACATTGGATGTAGCCATTAACTTGGCAGGTGCACCGATCTTTGAAAAACGTTGGACTCCGAAACGTAAGAAAATTATTTTTGACAGCCGAATAGGTCTGACTCAACAATTAATTGAAACAATTGCGCGCATGGAACGAAAACCGCGACTGTTGATCAGCGGCTCCGCTGTCGGTTTTTACGGCAATCAGGGTGATACCGTTTTAACCGAGCGAACTCCAGGAAATCCAGACTTCTCCCAACAATTATGTGCGGAATGGGAAGGTGCTGCATTACAAGCCGAGCAGTATGGCGTCAGAGTTTGTCTGATTAGAACGGGTTTGGTTTTGGATTCTGCAGGCGGTATCCTGCAACGCATGCTACCGGCTTTCCGGTTGGGTTTTGGAGGCCGCCTCGGCGACGGCAAGCAATGGATGTCCTGGATCCACATACATGACTGGCTCAATATCGTCGACAAAATGATGACCGACGAACGAATGCATGGCGCTTTCAATGCGACAGCACCGAACCCGGTCACCAATCGTCAATTTACAGAGCTATTGGCCGAAACACTAAAAAAGCCCGCCTGTTTCCACATGCCGGCTTTCTCGATAAAACTATTGTTTGGAGAAATGTCGGAATTATTGCTTGGTAGCCAACGAGTCCGTCCGGAACGCTTGCTCAGCAACCATTTTGTGTTTAAATATCCCGAACTACGTAGTGCCTTAACAGCCATTCTGGCAAACGACTCTTGAAAAAAGTTAACTATAATCGGGAACGATAAACATGCCTGTCGACTTTACTATGAAGTTTGGCCGACCATCATCCGAATCGATCGAATGCCCAGGATGAAGGTATCCGCGTAAGTCTTGCCAACGCATTCTTACTATCGACAGGATTATTTGCCCGTGTTTCGATTGGAATCGCATGCGGTTTGTAAAAACGGTTTGCTATTAAAGGGTTTTCGGCAACATGTAGGCATATTAACAACCTCAAACCGGGCGGCCGAAGCTTAAACAAAATTGACACAGACTCCGGCTTAGCCGCACTCTGATATTAGGGCTCTCGTAACACAGTCTTAAAATAACGATAAAAATTATTTCGATCCTATGTTTATTACAAGCCTTCCAGTATTGTTCAATTACATCAACATCGTTAGTTATCTCGAGTTCGGGTCACTTATCGTTTGTCTCACTTACGTGATCTACTCAATAACGCCTCAACCGTTATCATCGTGGCAACAAACACCGGCAGGAGGCCCTTACCTATACTTACATGCCACTTGGTTCGGGCGGGTACCGTTATGGCATACCTTCTGGCCATTTTTTCTGCTCTTTAATGCGATGCTGTTTTATATTGATTACCGCGCAGCCAATGCGACTTATACCATAGCCAGTTGGGTGACAATGCACATCATCTTTGCCATGCCTTTAATTTACTGGACTATTGCAGTCTGGAGAAGCTCCGATAAATGCAGTCGAAAAGGATACGCCGTCGCGGCGAGGTTGATTACGGTTTGTGCCTATTTCGAATATCTCATCCGCTATCTAATCTGGAAGGAATATCCATATGCCTTGTTTGATTGCCGTCAAATGATGATGGAATACGGCGATTGTTTTTTTAATTTATAAAAGTTCGCCCGTTAATTACGAGTGGCCACAATTGTTTGCTATCTAAAATTCCGCTGCAGAAGGATCACCGCGTCCTTACTGATTAATGCCGACTATCATACTGCTTAGTAAGATCACCTTTGAACTCGGTTGAAGCACTTTTGACGCCGGATTACTTGGCTTGTCTGAGCATTGATCACGGCTTTATAGCCCCCCTCTAGTCTCAGACTGATTAAACAACCAACGTGGACATATCCGACTTCCTGGTTTTCAGCTAAACGCTCCGTTAGCTTGATCAGGGAAGAAGACGCCCTTCAAGCCCCCCCTCAAGCGTTTCAACCGCGACGTTGCCTTGATTGACAACAACTTCACGGTTAGAGGCAATACCGGTAAACGAGGTCGGCTCTCCACAGCTGTAGATTGCCGTTTGTTACCGGTGCCGTCGCTATATCCCGCTATCGCCGATACATTTGACAGAAAAAATTCGCTAAATTTTTTCGTGAATTAATCCTCACTCAACTTTACCCAACGCAAGCGGTTGGCATTACTGACGACAGTCACCGATGACATCGCCATTGCCGCTCCCGCGATCATTGGACTCAACAAGATGCCGAACAACGGAAAAAGAACCCCTGCGGCAACCGGTATGCCGATGGTATTGTAAAAGAAGGCACCCAACAGATTCTGCTTGATATTAGTAACGGTCGCCTTCGATAAGGCCATGGCTTGCGGCACCTTTAATAAAGAACCTTGCAAAATCACAATATCGGCGCTCTCAATCGCCACGTCGGTTCCGGTACCGATGGCGAAACCGACGTCGGCCTGAGCCAAAGCCGGTGCATCGTTGATCCCGTCGCCTACCATGCCGACCACTTCTCCCTGTTGCTGCAATTCCTTCACGACAGCCGCTTTATCCTGCGGCAGAACTTGCGCACGCACTTCGACAATCCCGGCCTGTCCGGCAACGGCCTGAGCGGTAATTTCATTGTCCCCGGTCACCATCAGAACCCTGACACCTTGCTGTTGCAGTTGTTTTACGGCTTGGGAAGAATCTTTTTTGATCGGATCTGAAACGGCGATAATGCCGGCGATCTTCTTGTCCACGGCTAACAACATCGGAGTTTGCCCCTGTGCCGACAATTCCTCCATTTTTTTGTTATGGCGGGCATATTTGACACCCTGCTCGTCCATCAAGGCGGTATTGCCGAAAAAGATCTTCCGTTCACCGATAACAGCAGTGATGCCATGGCCAGCTACTGCATGGAATTGGCTCGCTTTCTCAAGCTTTATCTGTCTTTCTTCCGCCGCAGCCAGGATAGCCGCGGCCAGCGGATGTTCGGAGCCGGATTCTATGCTGGCAGCAAGTTGCAGCACTGTCTCCTCGCTGAAATTGCCCACTGTCTCGATGGTCGAAACAGCTGGCTTTCCTTCGGTCACGGTGCCGGTTTTATCAAGAATCAGACAACTGAGTTTTCCTGCACTCTGCAGCGCCTCGCCGTTACGGATCAAAACCCCCATTTGGGCGGCACGACCGACCGAAACCATCACCGATATTGGTGTCGCCAAACCCAAAGCACAAGGACAAGCAATCACCAGCACGGTCATAGAAGTCACGAAAGCATAGCCAATCGCGGGATCAGGACCGACAATAGACCAGATTAAAAAGGTCAATACCGAGATCACCACGACCACCGGAACAAAAACCGCCGAAATTTTATCCGCAAGCTTGGCGATAGCCGGCTTGGTGCTCTGCGCTTGACGCACGCTGCTGATAATTTGCGCCAGAGCGGTATCGCGCCCGATGCGTGTCGCTTTAAACAAAAAGCTGCCTTGCTGATTCATAGTACCGGCTACTACTTCGGAGCCTTCGGTTTTTTCCACCGGAATCGGCTCACCGGTCAACATCGACTCATCGACTGTTGAATGACCTTCGATTAATACGCCGTCAACCGGTATCTTCTCGCCCGGTCTCACGCGCAACGTTTCGTCCAAGCCAACTTCTTCAATGGGAATATCGGTTTCCTGCCCGTCGCGAATGACCCTGGCGGTTCGGGGTTGCAAACCGATCAACTCCCTGATCGCCGAAGAAGTTTTTCCTCTGGCTCTAGTTTCCAGTGCAGTACCGAAATTGATAAAGGCTAAAATAATGACCGAAGCTTCAAAATAAGCATGTAGGGATAAAGACCCTAGTTTATCCGAGTAGTCGATCAAAACAGTTGAATAAAACCAAGCAGCGCCTGTTCCCAATGCGATCAGCGTATCCATATTAGCTTGCTTCAGCAGCAGCGACTTAAACGCAGCTTGATAAAAATGTCCGCCGGAATAATACAGAAACCCCAGCGTAATCAACGACACATACGGCCAAAACCACCGACCGGCTTCCGAATTAATCACCGGCAACCATCCTAGATGACCGGCTATCATCAAAGGAAAACCGAAAGCGGCCGCAACTACGGCTTTTTTCATTAGCGTCTGGTAACGCTCCAATTCCTGTTGCTCTTCTTCGCCAGTGTCTTCAAGCCCTTCCATGACTGCTGCATCGTAGCCCGCTTCCTTAACCGCCTGCCTCAATGCATCGGGATCGACTTCGCCTTTAACAGTTGCCGAGTGATCGGCGAAGTTAACGTTAACTTCACTGACACCGGGCACAGCGTTCAGTGCGCCTTCAACTGCGCTGATGCAACCGGCGCAGCGCATGCCTAAAATTGATAATCGCGTTTCGGTTGCTGAATCAGTGGGTGTTTCGATACTCATAAGCTAGGCCTGTATTTATTCGTTCTTTTAAAGCCGCTTCCTTGCCCTGATTGTTTATTCCACCGTAAAGCCGGCTTCGGTAATTACTGCAATGATTTCATCGGCATCGGTTTTGTTTTCGTCGAATTCGACATCGACGCGGTTTTCCTTGTGCATCGGTTTAACCGAAATAACCCCGTCAATCGCCCCAACCTTTTCGCTGACCGACGATTCGCAGCCGCCACATTTCATTCCGGTGACCGTTAAAGAAATTGACTCGCTCATTTTACCCTCCGACTATTTTGTTAAATCAACGCAGCCATACTCGACTGCCTGTTAACGAACATGATATAAAAAACATTTATTGCATGATAGAGCAATGCCCCCTTCCTCGTAAAATAAATAAAATAAAAAAGGACAGGAAATGAGCGAATTTATTATAGGACGACAGGAAATTCTCGATCGGAAGCAAAATATTCGCGCTTATGAAATCCTGTTCAGAGGTAAAGATTTTGACCTGAGTCACGAAGAGCAAGCGGCCCATGCAACCAATCAGGTCATTACCGACGCCATCATGGAAATTGGCCTCAACCAATTGGTCGGAAACTCACGAGCATTTATCAATTTTACCGCCCGTAATTTATTGGAAAAAACACCACTGGTGTTACCTAAAGACCGAATCGTCATCGAAGTGCTAGAAGATGTCATCATCGACCGCGAAATGATCGAGGTGCTACAGGATTTTTCCAATCACGGTTATACCATTGCTCTGGATGATTTCATATTCAGGCCGGAATGGGAACCGTTGTTAAAGTTTGCCGATATCGTCAAACTCGATCTGATGGCCATTCCTTTGTCCGAAACACTGGCGATGATAGAAAAACTTAGACCTTACGGCCTGACGCTTTTAGCGGAAAAAGTGGAAACTCTTGCTGAATTTGAGGCGCTGAAACAAGCAGGCTGCGAACTTTTCCAGGGTTTCTTTTTCAGTAAACCCAATCATGTGAGCGGAAAAAGACTGACGATCAATCAGTCGGCAGCTATCCAACTGCTGTCACAAATCAACAAACCGGAAGTCGATTTCGTCGAGCTCAATAACATCATTTCGCGGGATGTCGGTATGAGCTATAAATTGTTGCACTACATTAACTCGGCTTTTTTCGCACTGCCCAACAAGATTCAATCCATCAAACACGCAATCAACTACCTTGGTCTGAAAGAAATCAAACGATGGCTCAACATCTTGACATTGACATCACTGGCTGACAAACCGAATGCGTTGTTTCAACAATTACTCATTCGTGGCAAAATGTGTGAAATGCTGGCCAAACAATACAATCAAGATCCCGAACACCTGTTTTTAACCGGAATTTTGTCGTCGCTGGACTCACTTTTGGACATACCCATTGACGAAGCGCTGGCGCAATTGTCGGTGTCTGAAGATATCGAACAAGCCATTCTGTACAACAAAGGCGTGGTGGGCGAAATTTTATCCTATGCTGTCTGCTACGAACGCTGGGATCTCACCAACCCCGTTTTTTCTCGAGTTACAGCGAGTGAAGTCGGAAAAACCTATATCGAAAGTATTTCCTGGGCAAACGAAGTCATGAGCTCCATTAAATAAGAGACTATTGAATATGAATATCAGAACGTTCTGTTTTTTGTTACTGGCCCTATTTTCATTATCGGGAGCCACTGAAGAACTGGTCGACCTTTCCGTTGAACAGGTTCATGCTATGCAACAAAACAACAATGCCCTGGTAATTGACATTCGCACGGAGAAAGAGTGGCAAACCACAGGCATCATACCTGCGAGCCACAAACTTGAATTTTTCAACAGCGAAGGAAAATACGATGCTGAAAAATGGCTTGCAGAGTTGGAAAAACTCAAATCGTCGCCGGACCAGCCCGTGATTTTGGTATGCCGATCAGGAAACAGAAGTGGCATGGTGGGGAATTTCCTCGCTAAACAATTAGGCATGAAAAATATTTACCATTTATCCAGCGGCATCCAGTCCTGGTCAAGAACCGGACTGAAATTAGAGAACGAATGCCTGCCCAACGTTGCCTGCAAATAAACTATGTCATTGAAAACCACTACCAATCAAACCATAGCACTGGCCGGAATCGCCCAGGCCTGTTCGTTGGTTCATCAACTGGCAACCACCGGAACCGCCGACAAAAAAGCCATGGAAGCCAGTATCGGCAGTCTGTTGAAAATCGACGCCGACAGTGTGGCCGACGTCTATGGCGGACTGGATGGAGTAGAACTGGGTCTACGCCAATTGGAAAAACAAATGACCGGCCGGACAATTGCCGATCCGGAGCAGGCCCGCTACGCAGCTTCACTGGTCTTTTTGGAAAAACAATTATCCAATCGCCCGGAAATGCTGCAAACAATTCGTAAAGGAATCGAAAAAGCGCAAAGCCAAACGGAACATTTCGGCTTGATGCACGAAAACGTTCTGGCTAACCTGGGTGATCTTTATCACAACACCATCAGCACAATCCATCCCCGAATCATGGTCAACGGCGAACCCGAATATTTATCCAATCCCGCCATTGTCAACAAGATACGAGCGGCGCTACTGTCCGGCATCCGCGCTTGCATGCTTTGGCGCCAATGCGGTGGCGCTCGTTGGAAGTTCCTCTTTTTCCGTAAAAAACTGCAGGATGAAATCAAGTTTCTGCTGGCGCAACTCTAGCAAGCCTCTGTGCCCGAAAATTCATGACCGAACTGATCAAAGCCAATAACCTCTATCGTTATTACGGTCAGCATTGTGCGATCGACAATATCAGTTTCACTTTGAACAAAGGGGAAATACTCGGTTTCTTGGGACCCAACGGCGCCGGCAAGACCACGACAATGCAAATGTTGTGCGGCAATCTGGCTCCCAGCGCTGGCCAAATCGTTATTAACGGAGTGGATTTGCTCGACAGTCCCAAACAAGCCAAATCCGGTCTCGGCTACTTGCCCGACACACCGCCGTTATATAAAGACCTAACCGTTAACGAATATCTGGATTTTTGCGCCCGTTTGCATCGTATGCCTTATCCGACTATCGGCCGGGCAATCGACAAGACTAAAAAGCGCTGCGGTTTGGAGGAGGTTTCCGAGCGCATGATTGGTAACCTGTCTAAAGGGTTTCAACAACGCTTGGGAATCGCTCAAGCAATTTTACACGACCCCGAGTTGATTATTCTAGACGAGCCGACCGTAGGCCTAGACCCCATTCAAATTAAGGAAATCCGCTCTTTGATTAAAGAGCTTGGAAACGATCACGGCATCATTCTATCGACACATATTTTGCCCGAAGTTCAGGAATCATGCAGCCATGTTCAAATCATTCATCAGGGA
This sequence comes from Methylococcaceae bacterium, assembly GCA_050304855.1. Lineage (GTDB taxonomy): Bacteria > Pseudomonadota > Gammaproteobacteria > Methylococcales > Methylomonadaceae > Methylomarinum. The sequence continues at coordinate 16 of JBNLEI010000299.1, read as the reverse complement.
AAACTGGTTCTGCATG
>JBNLEI010000298.1:0-6328 GCA_050304855.1 Methylococcaceae bacterium | reverse complement strand
CTTCATCACCATTCCATGGGCGGGCAATATTTTTACTACCATTAATGAACTGAAAACCGCCCCGTAGGATATCCCGTAAAAGGCGCAGTATACGGCGCTGTCCAATAACTTAGAAGGGGCCGAAGCAATTTTGTTGACTGCCTGTCTAGCCGCAGCCGCGCCTTTTTTGACGCCGGCCAATGCGCCCTGTTGATGTTTTCTCAGTCATTTCGGCAGCATGCTCAATAACCGATGTTGTAGAGGTTTTGCCTAAATTTTTGACGTTCATGAATTTCTCCCGATTGAAATGTTAATTAAATATTAATATGAGAACATCTGATGTATGACCAGTTGTATATCGGAGATGTAATACGTTGGTAACCGTGCTCATCGAACTATTAATGAACTACAACGAAATTCGATGGCTAATAATATCATTAGTTCATTAAATTGTAATATCACTGTAACAATCAAGACTTATCCTGAAAAGCTCACATGATCATGTTGTTCGATATAATTTAGCTTAGGTGACTTATGAAAAACCAATTGAAAGCGCTAGCGGTTCTGCTGCCGGCGGCTGTCAGCGGCATGGCTTGGGCGGCCAGTGCCCGTGACTACATCAGCATAGTCGGTTCATCAACTGTATATCCTTTCTCCACCGTGGTTGCGGAACAATTCGGAAAATCCAGTCAATTTAAAACACCCAAAGTGGAATCTACCGGCACCGGCGGCGGCTTTAAATTATTTTGCAGCGGGGTGGGCGTACAACATCCGGATATCAGCAATGCTTCGCGCCGCATTAAAGCATCAGAATTCGAAAAGTGCCAAGAGAACGGGGTGACGGATATTGTTGAAGTCAAAATCGGCTATGACGGCATCGCTATTGCGCATTCAACCCAAGCACCGCCAATGGAACTGACGCTCAAGGAAATTTTTCTTGCTTTAGCGAAACAGATTCCAGATCCTGACGGAACTGAAAAACTGGTGCCGAATCCTTATACCTCCTGGGATCAGATTAATCCTAGTCTGCCCGCGGATAAAATTGAAGTGCTGGGGCCTCCGCCGACTTCGGGTACCCGCGATGCCTTTGTTGAATTGGCGATGGAAGGCGGCTGCAAAACTTTTCCATGGATCAAGGATTTGAAAAGCAAAGACAAGAACGCCTACAAAACGATATGCCATTCGATTCGAGAAGATGGAGCCTATATCGAAGCGGGAGAGAATGACAATTTAATCGTGCAAAAACTTGAAGCCAACCCCAAGGCTCTCGGTATTTTCGGATTCAGCTTTCTTGATCAAAACACCGATAAAGTTGCAGGGGTTAAAGTGCAGGGTGTTGCGCCTCAATTCGAAGCGATTGCGTCCGGCCAGTATCCGATCTCAAGGCCTTTATACATTTATGTCAAAAAGGCTCATGTCGGCGTTATTCCCGGGATCGGCGAATTTTTGGAAGAATTCAGCAGCGAAAAAGCCTGGGGACCTGATGGCTATCTGAGCGACAAAGGCTTGATTCCCATGCCCGATGCGGAACGCAAACAATCTGCTGAAGATGTTAAAAGTTTGAAAACACTGAAATTTTAGTCGTGCCACTTTCAGGAACGGGAAAACGCGGCCTGTTTTCCCGTTCATTCGCCGCCATTGTCTTTCGCCACAATCGTTCATGTCGCTCTCAATACTGCTGATTGTCCTATTGCTGCTAAGTTATCTTGGTTTTCGGGCCGGAAAACAACGCTCTATCGCCAGTGTCGAAGGCAATGTGCGAGACCTGCACTCATTGCCGGCGTTTTACGGGTTGTATACCGCTTTGTGGAGCATTATTCCCGCGTTGATCGTAGTGGTAATCTGGCTGTCGCTCGAACCGTCGTGGGTGGCGAACGCGGTGATTGCCGAACTGCCGCAGTCCATCAGAGATCTGCCCAAGGCCCGCTTATATCTGGTGCTGAATGATATCAGGAATGCCGTTAACGGCATGACTTTTTCAGCCCAAACCGATCCGGTGATTCTGGAGGCGGCGGATCGTTATCAACGCTTGCTGCGGCTTAGTCATAATGCATTGAGCATCGTCGCCATCGCACTATCGCTTGCCGGTATTTGGTTTTCCACGCTGCGCATCACCAAATTTCATCGCGCCCGCAATGCGGTGGAACAGGCGGTTGTCGTGATGATGGTGATCTGCTCGACCATTGCGATATTCACCACCATCGGCATTGTCTTTTCGGTTCTGTTTGAATCGATTCGTTTTTTTAAGGCGGTTCCGCTTACCGAATTTCTGTTCGGGTTGGAATGGAGTCCGCAGACAGCCATGCGTTCCGATCAGGTCGGATCTTCCGGCGCATTCGGGGCAGTGCCGTTATTTACCGGTACCTTATTGGTGTCGTTGATTGCGATGGCTGTAGCCGTCCCTATCGGCTTGTTGTCAGCCATTTATTTGTCGGAGTTCGCCACTCCACGTTTCAGGGCAGCCGCCAAGCCGACGCTGGAAATTCTGGCGGGTATCCCGACCGTGGTATACGGTTTTTTTGCAGCTTTGACGGTTGCGCCTTTTATTCGGGAAACCGGGGAATCTATGGGCCTGTCGGTCTCTTCCGAAAGCGCGTTGGCAGCAGGGCTGGTGATGGGCATCATGATTATACCGTTTGTCTCGTCGCTGTCCGACGATGTGATGAATGCTGTGCCCCAATCATTGCGCGACGGGGCTTATGCGTTGGGGGCGACCCAGGCGGAAACGATTCGCCAAATCGTGTTTCCGGCGGCATTGCCGGGCATTATCGGCAGTATTTTATTAGCGGTCTCCCGAGCGGTCGGGGAAACCATGATTTTGGTGATGGCTGCCGGCCTGGCAGCCAATTTGACTTTCAATCCTTTTGAGGCGGTAACCACGGTTACCGTGCAAATCGTGACGCTGCTGGTCGGCGATCAGGAGTTCGACAGCCCCAAAACGTTGGCAGCCTTCGCTTTAGGATTGGTGCTGTTCATTGCAACGTTGATACTCAATGTATTTGCCCTGTATATCGTGAAAAAATATCGTGAACAATATGAATAGCGCCGGTGGTAGCGACAAAAAACAGATGGGACAGCTATCAACCTACGACATAGTGCAGCGAAGCCTGCCCAAAAGAAGGGCGGCCGAACGCCGGTTCCGTCTATACGGGTTGGCCGGCATCCTGCTGGGGTTGGCGTTTTTGTTGTTTCTGTTTGCCGATATTGCCGGAAAAGGCTATACGGCTTTTGTGCAAACCCAAATCAAACTTGAAGTCTATCTAGACCCGACTGTGCTGGATCCGGAGCACAACGGGTCACGTCAAGCGCTGTCCAAGGCCGACTATAACGGGTTGTTAAAAAAAGCATTACTGGCCTTGTTTCCGGATGTGAAATCACGGCGTGAGAAAAGAGAGCTTTATGCATTGGTCAGTAGTGGCGCTGCTTTCCAAATACGCAACAGAGTTATGGATGACGCGGGACTGGTCGGCAAAACCGTCGGCTTTTGGCTGCCGGCCAATGACGACATTGATATGCTGTACAAAGGGCAGATCGACCGCGAAGCCGAACCGAGCGGGCGGCGGGTCAACGATCGGCAGTTGGCTTGGATAGATCGCCTAGCAGCAGAAAATCGAATTGCCGAACATTTTAATAGCGCTTTTTTCCTGTCCGGAGATTCCAGGGAGCCTGAGCTTGCCGGTATCCGCGGGGCAGTTATGGGGTCGTTGTTTACCTTGATTGGAACATTTTTTCTTTCATTTCCGATAGGCGTCGCTACCGGGGTTTATCTGGAAGAGTTTGCCCCGGTCAATCGATTGACCGATTTAATCGAGGTGAATATCAATAACCTTGCCGCGGTACCCTCCATCGTGTTCGGTTTGCTGGGTTTGGCGATGTTCATTAATTTTTTCGGTTTACCGCGCAGCACACCACTGGTCGGTTGCCTGGTGTTAATGTTGATGACGCTGCCTACCATTATTATCGCCGGCCGGGCGTCGCTGAAGTCGGTCCCTCCCTCGATTCGCGAAGCGGCTTTGGGTATGGGGGCTTCAAAGCTGCAGACCGTGCTGCACCATGTGTTGCCGTTGGCGATGCCGGGCATGCTGACCGGCGCGATCATCGGTATGGCTCGCGCTTTAGGCGAGACAGCGCCGTTGCTGATGATCGGCATGGTTGCTTTTATCGTGGATATACCCACGAGCTTCACTGAACCTGCCACGGTATTACCGGTACAAATCTATTTATGGGCGGACAGTCCGGAACGGGCTTTCGTGGAAAGGACATCCGCCGCTATTATGGTGCTGCTGGTGTTTTTGATAGCGATGAACGGTTTGGCCGTCTATTTGCGTAAACGTTTCGAGCGACGTTGGTAACAGGTAACTACATGAATTACGTCAAAGAACTTGAACCCAAAGTGAATCATTCCATGAACCAACAAAACATTTCCGATACACTGGATTTACCGTTGATAGACCGGCAGTCCAGAGCCACCGTCGGTAAGATTACCGCGGATTCCCCGCGCATAATATGTAACAATGTCAATGTTTTTTATGGTGAAAAACAAGCGATCAATGGTCTTTCACTGGAAATTGGCAACTATGAGGTTATGTCGTTTATCGGTCCGTCGGGATGCGGCAAATCCACTTTCTTACGCACGCTGAATCGTATGAATGATACGATCGTCGGTTGCCGTGTGGAAGGCGAGATTAAAATTGACGAAAAAAATATCTATGATAAGGATCTGGACGTCGTGCCGCTGCGTGCCAAAGTCGGTATGGTGTTTCAAAAGCCAAATCCGTTTCCCAAATCGGTCTATGATAATATCGCCTATGGCCCTAAAATTCACGGTTTGGCGGCAGATAGGCAGGAGCTGGATGCCATTGTCGAAGGTTCGCTGAGGAGGGCGGGGTTATGGGACGAAGTCAAAGACCGGCTGGACGAACCCGGAACCGGCCTGTCGGGTGGACAGCAGCAAAGACTGTGTATTGCCCGCACCATCTCGGTTAATCCGGAGGTCATTTTAATGGATGAACCCTGTTCCGCCCTGGATCCGATCGCGACTGCCAAAATTGAACAATTGATCGCCGAATTGCGGGAACGTTTTACTATCGTCATCGTGACCCATTCGATGCAACAAGCGGCCCGGGTTTCTCAACGCACCGCGTATTTTCATTTAGGGCATTTGATCGAGGTGGGCAATACCAACGAAATTTTCACCAACCCGAAACATCCGTTGACCGAGGATTATATCACCGGGCGTTTCGGTTAGCAGTCCGGCAGTAGCGGCACTTTACCGAGCAAACCTACGGTCCCTTATGAGTATGACGACAAAAGAGCACACCAGCCGAATTTTCGATGGCGAATTGAATCATCTGCACTGCCTGGTGCTGGAAATGGCCGGTTTAGTAATCAATCAGCTTGACCAGTCTTTGAAAGCGCTGCATGACCGGGATTTGCACTTGGCCGAAAATATTGTATTACGCGACCGGGATGTGGATAACCATGAAATCAAAATCGATAATGAAGTATTGACCATTCTTGCTAAGCGGTCGCCGGTAGCTAATGATCTCAGAATGATTATGTCGGTCTCGAAAATGGTGGCCGATTTGGAACTGATAGGCGATGAAATCGTGAAGATAGCTAAATTGATTAGTTCTCTGTTCGATAACGACTGCTGCGATCCGAATCATCAATTGCTGCGGGATATTGTCAAGATGGGCGGTATGGTATCGGAATTACTTAAACAAGCCATTCTATCGTTTGACAATTGCGACTTGGCAGGCGCTTATAAGCTGCTGAATGAAAAATGGGATTACGGCGAGGAGTTTCAGGCGGGCATTCGCAGGCAGCTTACTTTCGTGATCGAAGACCCGCGCATCATCAGCCATTCGCTGAGTATTTTTCAAATTATGAAATCCTTGGAACGTTGCGGCGATCATTGTCAAAACATTAACGAATACTTGATATTCATGTTGGAGGGAAAAAACATCCGCCACCAGCATGCGGATTGAAAACGTGATCCGTACCGAATGACAATTCCTACAGCTCTAACGGTAGGAAATATTGCCATTCCCAAGAAAGCGCGGATCGGCGATGGGTATATATTAAATCACCTGGATTCCGCGTCTCCACTTCGGTGCGCCCGGAATGACGTAACATCTGGTTAAAGTAAGCGCCGTTCTGGTTCTCACCCGTTTCCCAATAGTTCAGCCGATTTGCCAATGAACTGTTATGAGCAGGAATTAATCAATTGTTTTAAGCGTTACAGGCAATTGTTCTGCAGACTTTGTGTTTGCCGGGAACTGTTTATGCCCACCAAATAATTTTAATTGGACCGAATGTTTTTGCAATCCGGAAACGTTACATTAGC
>JBNLEI010000297.1:0-2394 GCA_050304855.1 Methylococcaceae bacterium | reverse complement strand
CCTTTCGACACCCGAACCCTGGCAATTCGATGACCGTCCATGGCCAGAACGGTCATCAGCAAATCGTCCATCTGAACCTGATCTCCCGGCTTGGGCAAACGGTCCAAGCGGCGAAACAATACTCCGCCGATTGTCGTCATCCGGGCGTCTTCAATCATAAAATGGGTTAAATCTTCAAAATCGATCAGTTTCATATCGCCCGGCACTTCGTAAACGTCGGTTTTGGGATCGTGATAAACCCCTGCTAAATCGGCTTTGGGGCAAACCTCGCCAAAGACGAATTGCAAGACGTCGTCCAAGGTCACCAGACCTTCGACGCCGCCGAACTCGTTCAACACGACCGCCGCCTTGATTTCATGCGCCTTAAAAAAATCGAACATTTCATCCACTTTTTTAGTCAGCGGAACGACAACCGGTTCATGAATCAAATCGGCCAGCGTTAAACCTGCCGATTTTTCTTTGTCCAGCATCTGGTCGGCTAAATCGGAGGCATGCAGAAAGCCCATCAGATTATCGCGATGCCCCTGATACACCGGTAATATCAGGCTGCGATTGTTCAGTGCATAGGCGATGGTGCGTTCAATATCCCAGCTTATGTTGACGAAGGGCATTTGCGTACGCGGAAGCATGATTTCAACGACTTCGGTGGCTCCGGCTTCCAGCAAGTTGAAGATCATCAGTTTTTCGGCGCTACCCAATTCGCCGTTTTTGACCACGTCGTCGACTAGCGTACGGAACTCGTCGACATGTAAAATATTATCGGCCGATTTTTCTCTGCCAACCATCAGCGTGGTAATACGCTCCGAAACAATCCACACCAACCAACGCAAAGGCGCGACAATTCTTACCCAAACCCTGATGACCGGAACGACAATTCTTGTACAAACGACTACCGGATTGGATACGGCTATTGTTTTAGGCGTCACCTCACCAAAGACCAGCAGCAAAGGCACCATAACAAACAAAGCAATCCAGCCGGCGCTGGCTTCGCCGTACAACATGACCAGAATCACGGTCATGTTGGCTGCCGCGGCAATATTGATCAGCTCGTTTCCGCAAAGAATTGAAATGATTAAACGCCTTGGCTGTTCCAGCAAAGCGTGAATCGCCGTTGCCAGAGGATGCTGCTGGCGACTCAAGTTCTGCAAATCTAAGCGCGACAGTGAAAACAGCGCGGTTTCCGAGCTGGAAAAAAGCGCCGAACCGATCAGTAAAAACACCTGAATGCCGAGTCTGATTAAGATTTCCGGTTCGAAAAGTTGCGAACTGTCGGGAACGATAAAAAGCCAAAACTGTTGCCAATATCGATTCAGTTCAATTAAGTAGTGTTCCATACCGCTAAAAGCTGTTTTTAGAAAGAGATGAGCGTCCTTATATTACCCCGTTATGGTGACAAATGTGCATCGAAGACGATACCCCTACAAAAGGGATCAAAACGGACATTCCTCAACCGACTAACTAGCGAATCGGAAAACGATTTCGGGATGGCAGCCCCCCCCCGAATCGGTCAGATTAATGGGGACAGCAGAGAAGATGGTACTAATTCTTAACCGCGATCTAAAGGGGATCGACGTTGCGCCTGTCGAAATCGACAGATTCAGTACCTGCGCTGGAAGCCGTTTCGAGCGCTGAATGTTGCCGTAAAATTGTCAACTACCTCTAATTTGTTGCCGCGTCTGCGTTCCCCTTTACGACGTTCGTTAGTACCGAAACTCTTATTCTTTATGTTCATTCGGGGGTCATTGTGCCAACTTCTGTGCATATATTCTCTAACCGCGATACGCTTGCCGACGATCGGTTTGCGGTTTAATTGTCTAATGACCCGTTCGCCAACGCTGTCCGGTTCGATCGTCACCAATGCATGATATTCCATTTTATTGACGACGATGTCCCTTAATATCATGATATTGATATTTTTAATAAAACCGGCTTTATTGAACCATCTGCCTTTTAACGCCGGTTCGATAAATTCGATAATATCGTTCTGTTTCGTTTCGGCGGGAATTCTTTGTAAAAAAATAATCATGGGTATCCTTCGATGTTGGCGCTAAATTTCCGGCGGCCCGACTCGATAGCAACCGGAATTTCCCAACGGGCAGCAATCTAGATCAGGCCATTTTCGACCACCGGCATCACCCAATAATGGATCCCGGCGCCTGAAAAATCGTCTTTCAATCTTTCTAGTAAAGCAGATAAATCATTTTTATCAATATACATTTGGAAGCGAATTTTCTTTTGTCGTCCACTGACCTGTTCAGCTAACGATAAACCTTCGTTTCTGTGGTCATGTGCGGACACGGGCAAACTGCTGAAGCCGTGTTCCGATTCAAAAGTCAGCAAGCAGTCAACGATCGCTTCCTCAAGGCTAGGGGGTACATTAATAGTGATTAAAAA
>JBNLEI010000296.1:0-4487 GCA_050304855.1 Methylococcaceae bacterium | reverse complement strand
CAAGGGGACAAGAGATTTGCGTCCAAACAGCGAGCTGTTGAGAGCACTCGAAGCCCATTCGAAGAGATACCTGCCGGCGCGCGTTTATTCATTTTGGACGCCGTTCGATCTGATGATTGTCCCGCCGTCTAGCTCGGTCTGGAACGCCGCCGAAAACAAACGATTCCAGTCCCCGTTGCATATCTTGATGCTGTTTAATCGATCGCTGATCGCATACGTTCGTTTTTGCATTTTGTCTCATGGAGAGACGAGACCGAGGGCTGCGTCAAGAAGATCAGTTCAATATTGATGCCTACAATTGTTTCGAAGTTTTTTCGAAGCTGAACCATATCTTATTTTCCTGATAAATCAGGCCGAGAAAACGATTGAAATCTTCGATCTGACTTGGAGGGATCGTAGCCTGCGGCAGGCGCACTTCCGTTCTGACAGTCAGGTACGAACCGTCGACACTGTACCACCTGTTCAACTTTCCCCAGGTGCTCACGTAATTGATTTCGGGGCCGAAATTCTTAATCGCGCGTTCTGGATTGAGGAAAGAAATCTCACTGTTGTAACTCAAGCCTTGGAATTGATAAGGGTACCGGGAATTCTTGCTGCTGAAATTGGTTATCATGTTCCTCAACCACAAATCGTTTTCCGTATACTCCTCAAATCGCTTCGGGTCGAAGACGTTGTCGAATTGTGTGTTGCTGGAAATGACCAACGGCGAGCCTTGTTGATCCAGACCGGATATTTGTATTGTCGGCGTTGCCTTGTCCGTGTAGACGTTACGGTAGTCATCCAATAGCCATTGATCGAGTTCGTTTCTGGTTCTCGAAACCAAGTTTCTACGTAGTTCGGTTCCCCAATGGGTGAGATAATTACGATCCAATTTTTCGACAATCGATCCATGTTCGGTAAAACGATTGCTGGCATTGATGCTGACTTGCCACGCGTAAAGATCTTTTGGAAGTAATTCAGGCTTCGGATTGGTTGATCCCGCTCTCAGCATGATCGATCCTTGTATATAGGAAGAGAGTTGGGTGAAGGAAGCGTTTGAGTCAGTCAAATCCACGCATTGCTCTTTGTCGGCATTCAGCTTTACACAAGCAATCATGTGATTGAAATAGGAGGATGATGGTATCATTAACTTCGATAGCGACTTGCGATTCGTGGAGGTGAGTACCGGGTAGGCCTCAAAACCGGATCGCTGTGCCAGATCGACAAAAAGCATAGTCTTGTCCTTGCAGTCGCCGTAACGTTGCGCTAACGTCTTTTCGGTCGGCTTTGGGGTGAAGCCGCTTTTACCGTGTTCGATGCCCACATAGCGTATTTCACTTGTGACGAAGCGAGTCAAGCGGTTTAATTGCTCTTCTTGGGATATGGCGCCTGCTCGTAAACGATCCACAAGCTCGCGAATCTTTTTGCTTCCCGTTAACGCGGACGAAGATAATTCGTTCATGATGGTCGCTATCGTTTCCCATTCCGCGGGTTCTCCGAGAACAAGTGTCGGCAGAAGATCGTAAGCAGAAGGCATATCGGATTCGGTTGGAAAGGGTGGCGATGGGTTTTCGGTTTGACAAACCAAACTCAGCGCTCTTTCCTCGCATTCCAGGTTCTCATAATCGGTTTCCCAAAGCGGCTTAAAGGATTGGTTACTCCAATTGATTCGGACTTGAAATTTTTCGGTGTGACTGAACCCCGCCGGATAAAGTATACGTGACCAAGGCATGGGATTAAGAGTTCGATCGGTTCGTAGCTTGTAGGTCAACACCGAAATACTTCCTTGCCTTAGTTGCGGATGAGGAACGGTTACGAAGAAGTAGTCGTTGAATGTGCCGGAGGTGTTGTCGCTGTTGAACTGGAGAGTACCTGCTTCGACCTGAATGCGTTGACCATCCGGTTGCAGTACGTACGCTTCTAAAATGTCGGCATGTTGGTCGTTAATGTTGATCCAAAAGCTATCGTTGCCCGAATTTTCGATGCCGGAGCGAGTAAGATACAAATATGCGGTTGAGACCGTTTCTTCAACCACAGAATCTTTTAGTTCGATTTCATGTCTTTCGTTCAATTTTACGATGCCAAGGCCGGAAGCCCGAAATTCGGAAATTTTTTCCGCCGTCGGTAGTTGAAAATTAGCGGCTCCGTCGACGCTATTACCACTCCAGCTGACATATTTTTTAACCCTGGAAGGTAATTGATTATTAGGATTTTCCAACGCCTGCAGCGGCGTCATAAATGTCAGCAGGATAACGGCCAACCATTGTGATTTGAAGTTCATAGCTCTACTTAATCTCGATTAACCAAACGTAGGCTATCCACAATAGCCTTTACCCTAAATTTTTGATCCTTATCGCGTTGATTTGCCGAATAGCCGACGACTTCCACAACGGTTTCAGGAGTAATGATTGTGGCTACATAAACGGACTCGGGAGGGGCGATCAGTTGTTTGTCGCGTGTATACGATGCCAAGGAGATCGGCGTCAATTTTGCACCGGAATTCAGCGTTCGCGACTCGGTATAATGGTAATTTTTCCAGGATGACGAAATCAACTCACGTCGGTTGGCCACCATCGTGTCCAGATCGAGTTGCTGTTTGGAAAACGCGCGGACCACGATCCAGTCCATCGGTGATTTTCCCATCAGTTCCAAATCGGTATCGCTGTCCAAGGTGCCAAGAGGCATTTTTCGCCAGTTACCACTCCCGATCTGTAAACGGTAAATTGGTGTGACGCCTTGAACGTATTGACCGGCGGGAACCGTGTTTGTCAGTTGATGAAGATAGTTAATCCGGCTTCCGTATAAAACTGCACCCATTAACGGGATTCCCAATAGAATCACACCGTATTCCGGCCACTTAAAGAGGCGTTGTTTCTTGTTCTTGATTTTAGGATGGGCACGCTTGAGTTCGTTAAGCTGTCGGTTGAGAAATAACCACGGCAGCGTGGCGACGAGCAGATGAGCAGGGAAAAGGAAGTTAGGGATAAGATACATCGACAGCGTAGTCGCTACCATCAGACTGCTCAACCACGACGGTTTTAACTTAAAATCTACGCCGAGCGTCTTTGCCTGATGAAAAGTCGTCCGGGCCATGCTGTAAAAGATGATTATTCCAATAATGGGTAAGACTATTGCTGTAGCGTAAGCTTTCGGATTTAGATGTTTGCCGCTAAATCGTACCAAATCTTTTACCAAGCGGTAGGTTAGAACGATCGAATAGAGATTGAAACTTAGACATAGCAGAATAAAAATCTGCCAGCCGGGAAAAGGCGGCATAAAAAAGTAAGCTGTTTGTGAATCCTTCGTGCTGTTGTTCAGTGTCGAGTCTGTAGCTGCACGTTCTTCGATGAGTTGTTGATTTCTTATCCGATGATGTCGGTGTCCTCTCCTTAGCAGAATTACGCCGAGAACCAAAATGGTGGCAGAGAAACCTAAAATAACGTAGGCAACGGAAACTTTATTCTGAACAAACATAGAATAATCAAACCCAGCAATCATGGCGGCCGTACCGATCAACAACACGCCCACTACAAATCGCCAGCCGGCTCGATAATCGAAAATTACTGAGCTGAAATACGCCAGTCCTATCGCAATTGGGCCGAATCCAAGAAGGTAGTAGTCGATATGGTTTAACGATTGGCTAGCTAATGACAGACCGATAATCATTGAGCCGAAAAGCACTAATATTAGGCCTGCGCCGCTAATCAAGAATTCCATAGTCGAAAGTTAATTTGGTTGAATTGGAACGATTAAGGCGCAGAGTCTAGTGAAGGTTGCGCAAGCCGCAGTGACCAGGGATAGGGAAGTATCAATGACGGAGATTGGCTACTACGTGCTTTCCTTCAGTTAGTGAATGCTGTTTTCCTCTTATTCCTGGTAGTGAAAGAAAACTGTAAGCAAAAATTCTTTGGATAACGCGAGTTTGGACATTGGCGATGAAATTCTTAACAACGATCATCGATCGTAGATTTGTTGATCGACAAGCACACTGAGTACAAGCAGTTTCATACCGCCAGTCAAAAGACGGAAGACCGTTACCGGCGCACGCTCCTCATTATACCGGGAGATAGTGAGGAAGCAACTTGGTTTAAGCGCTAGCAGTTAGGGAGGATAAATAAAAAATAATGATAGTTGGCAGCATCGGTTGTTCCAAGAAAGCGTCTCAAGCATGTTTTCGTAACTTTATAGAAGCGAAGTTTTTTCGTAGTGATCGACAGGAAAAGCGTTTTGTTATTTGAGATCAACGCCGCGGGTCACCTCAATCGCTCAACGGGGCAGCATTAATTCGGAGGGTTTAGTATTTCTGATGCGGTTGACGCTCATTTTAGTAACCTCCGGCCAACATAACCGGAGGGTCGAAAGGCAAATTAAATCGCTTGTTTGATTCTTTCCAACGCGTTGGACAAGTTCTCCATGCTGGTGGCGATGGAGATACGGATATGTCCGGGGCACCCGAAGGCGGTGCCGGGTACTAAGGCGACACCGGCTTTTTCGATCAAGTACTCGGC
>JBNLEI010000295.1:0-8571 GCA_050304855.1 Methylococcaceae bacterium | reverse complement strand
TTCTTGTTGCAGGACTTTTATTGCTTCAGGCGTGGATGATTTGATCGGGTCGGCTACGCTGATGATGCCGCCGGCACGACCATTCACGGCGATAAATACCACCGTCTGGCCCTGTTGGCGCAGACTTTCTGCATGTGGAGTCAGGACCGCGATGTCGACTTGTTCATCCTGCATTAAACGGATATTGCCCAAAGCTATCTTTGAACTGCCGATCTGTCCATGGACGCCTTTGCCGCTAATAGCCATGAAATCAGCAACTGGAAGCAACGGTAATCCTTTGTTTTTCGCCTCCCGGACAATTGCCGAGGCTAGCGGGTGTTCGCTCGCTTGTTCCAGACTGGCGGCGTAACGCAAAATGTCTTCCTGGGTGAATTCCTCGGTGGGAATGTTCGCGACCAACCTGGGTTTGCCTTCCGTCAGCGTGCCGGTTTTATCAACGACAACGGTGTCAATTTTTTCCATGACCTCGAGAGCTTCGGCGTTTTTGATCAGGACGCCGCTTTGAGCGCCCCGCCCCGTTCCCACCATGATCGACATCGGCGTGGCAAGCCCCAATGCGCATGGACAGGCGATAATGAGTACCGCGACGGCATTGATAACGGCATGAGCCAGACGGGGTTCGGGTCCCCAAAGCCACCAAGACAGCAATGTAATTATAGCGACGACGATGACGGAAGGGACGAAATAGGCGGCTACGATATCGGCTAGCTTTTGGATTGGAGCGCGGCTGCGTTGAGCTGAGGAGACCATATCGACGATTCTGGCTAAGAGTGTGTCGGCACCGACTTTTTCGGCTGTCATCAACAACGTGCCTGTCGTGTTAATAGTGGCTCCGATCAATCGGTCTCCGCTATTTTTTTTGACCGGTATCGGCTCTCCGGTAAGCATTGATTCGTCGATGGTGCTGTGTCCTTCCGATACCACGCCGTCGAAGGGGATTTTTTCGCCGGGCCTGACGCGTAGCCGATCGCCTACTTGAATCTGCTCCAATGGGATATCTTTCTCATCTCCATTTTGGTCAATGCGTCGCGCTGTGTTTGGTGCAAGTTGCAGTAACATTTTGATGGATTGGCTGGTTTGGCTTCTTGCCTTGAGTTCGAGAACCTGGCCTAATAAAACGAGCGTCGTGATAACCGCAGCGGCTTCAAAATAAACATCGACTGTTCCGTTTGGATTCCTGACAGAGGCAGGGAACCACTCGGGAAAAAAAGTGGCGGTCAGGCTGTATACCCAGGCGACGCTGATGCCCATCGCGATCAGAGTGAACATGTTCAAGTTGCGATTAATCAGCGACTGCCATCCCCGTTGAAAAAAAGGCGCGCCGCCCCACAAAACGACCGGTGTCGCTAGCAAGAATTCCAACAACCGGACGCCATGAGCTGAAAGCCAGGTAGCAAACCAAGTTTCGGCGGCATCACCTCCCATTGCAATGGAGAACACGGGGAGGGTCAGGAGCAAGCAAAGACGAAATCGTCTATTCATGCTGGCCAATTCTCGATTTTCTTTTTCGTCGACGGTAATTTCCCGTTGTTCCAGAGCCATACCGCATATGGGACAGGTTCCGGGTGCGCTTCTAATCACTTCGGGATGCATTGGACAGGTATATTCTGACTGAGAAAGGGTTGGGGAACTTGCTTTGACTTCAGATACCAGAGACATGCCGCATTTCGGACAGATGCCGGGAGTCAGTTGCCGAATTTCTGGATGCATCGGACAAATGAATTCGCTTTGCGAAGTCGGTTTAAAACGAGCATTTTCGATTTCAGATTCAAACATAGTGCGCTCCATTTTTATTGTTTTTCCCATCCGTAAATTCGAGGGGAAGCGATGCGACCTTTCGAGCGTTCAATCGACTCGTTATTCTCCGTGATCGGAGGAAAACGAATTGATGATATTCTTCAAATGATGAAAGATTAGATACTATTAGAAACGGCCCGATAGGAAAACGTTCAAATTTTATACTGTCTGGCGACAGCTTGTGATTCGATAGGGCGAGTTTGGCGGAACTTCTTATGTATTCGAATTCGATAGCAGATTATTTCTTCAAGTCGATGGAATTGTTTTTGCCTCCATTGTTACCTTATTCACGATGGATAGAAAGATGAAAACGATCAACTTTCTTAATCAGAACCGATACGAAAGCGGCCATGTATTGATCGGTTGGGTGTTTTTGCGAGGCTTGGCTTTGATTTATTTCGCCGCATTCGCCTCGATGGCGACGCAAATTGACGACCTGATCGGGTCAAGCGGTATTCTGCCGGCAGCAGACAAGCTGGATCTGATCCGACAGCACTTCTTCGAGTTGAAATTTTGGCATATGCCGACATTGTTTTGGTTCGATGTCTCCGATGATGCGCTCAAATGGTCCTGTTATGCCGGTATGGTCGCATCGGGCCTGATCTTGGCCAGTCTTTTTGTCCGTACGTCTTTGGCAATCTGTTATGTATTATATTTATCGATCGTCGAGGTCGGTCAGGATTTCACGCTTTTCCAATGGGATGTTTTTCTGCTTGAAATCGGGTTTTTGGCCTTTCTTCTGACTTGGGGGTCGCCGATTATAGTTCTATTGTTCCGTTGGCTGCTGGCGCGTTTTATGTTCATGGGCGGAGTTGTTAAGTTGGTTAGCGGAGACCCTACTTGGGCGAATTTGACAGCGCTTAACTATCATTACGAAACCCAGCCGTTGCCGACACCGGTCGCCTATTATGCTTATTGGTTGCCGGATTGGTTTCATCAATTTTGCGTCGGCGGAGTGTTTGTGATCGAGCTGATCGTGCCGTTTTTTGTTTTTCTGCCCCGCCGTTTTCGGATCATCGTCTGCGCTTCATTTCTTTTGCTCCAAATGAGCATCATCCTGACCGGCAATTATAATTTTTTTAATCTGCTGGTGATTTTGTTGTGTCTATTTTTGATAGAGGACCGGGATGTCACAAAGTGGCTGCCGCAACGTTTGAGTTCGAATATTCTCAAACAGCACCGGGCGGCGGGCGTCGTTGGCAATGTCTTTGCCGCTTTCTGGGGTGGATTAGTGTTATTGGTCTGTGCCGGTCATATCTGGCTATATCATACCCGAATGCCGTTGATCGAACCGGTTAACAGCCTTCTCAAGGTCTCCGCCGACTTTTCGTTGATCAACAATTACGGGCCGTTCGCGGTGATGACGACAACCCGCAATGAGATTATCGTCCAAGGTTCGAACGACGGCTTGCACTGGTCGGACTATGAATTCAAGTACAAACCGGGACGATTGGATAAATCGTTGGGCTGGAATATTCCGCATCAGCCCAGACTGGACTGGCAAATGTGGTTTGCAGCGCTGGAACAGCCCCGCAGAGGTTCCTGGTTCGACAGCTTTCTGGAAAGATTGCTGACCGGGTCGCCGTCGGTTTTAGGCATGTTGGCTGAAAACCCTTTCCCGGATCATCCGCCCAAGTATGTTCGAGCTGTATTGTACCGTTATTCCTTTACGGATTTGCAGCAACGCGAACTAACCGGAAATGTATGGGAGCGGCAATTCGAGCGGGTTTATTGGCCTGTTCGCAGTCTTGATTAAATATCGCGAGCAAAAAATTTAGATGTAGGAAAGCCGATGTACACCGTCGATATTCAGAGTTTGGCAACACAATATCCAGTTACGGGCGAGTTGTTATGGATAGGGTTAAGACCTTCAAGAAAACAGTCCGTGCTGACGGTTGAAGAAGTTACGGCCGATACGGAAGAAGGACTGATCGGAGATCACTACGCCGGTACGGGCAAAAAACGTCAGGTGACCCTATTTCAATGGGAGCATTTGGCGGTAGTGGAGTCTTTTCTCGGCAAAACGGTTACGCCCGAAATGTTAAGAAGAAATCTGTTGGTTAGGGGAATCAATTTGTTATCGTTAAAGAAGCAGACTTTTCAGATAGGCGATGCCGTTTTTGTTTATACCGGTTTGTGCCATCCTTGCTCCAGAATGGAAGCCGCTCTGGGGCCGGGCGGATACAACGCTTTAAGAAGCCATGGCGGCATAACCGCAAAGGTGATGCAATCTGGAAGAATAAAAACAGGTGATGCGGTTAAGGTCTTGACGGAAGGATTTGATTCGAGAATGGCGGAATATTGAGATCAGGTTTCATTTTTAGTTTCCGAGGTGTTTGACGGCAGACCCCACAGCCATCTCGGAACGCTCTGGCGGTATGTTTGCCAACGGTTTCCATATTTCTTCGCGAGCCAAGGCTCCTCGCCGTAAATGACGCGAAGTTGGAAGATTATTGCAAAAGTTGTTGCATATACGATCAGCGCGGGGAGACGGTAGGTTGCTGCCCAGGCAAACAGTAGCGTCAGCACCGACAGATACATGGGGTTACGGGTAAAACGGTAGAGTCCGTCAGTGACGAGTGTTTGTGGAGGCGACCACGGCGCGAGCGTGCCTTTGCCGATGACATAGAAGTCGCGGACGCACCAAAGCAGGCAGGTTGCGCCAAAGAGAAAAAGCGAAGCGCCCAACATGTTCAGGTCGGGTTCTGCGGACAGGACTCTTGCGAGGATAGCCGGCAGTGCGAACGCCACAATGCCCGGAAGGGCCAGAAATGCTAATAGTGCCCGGAAGAACATAACGCCTGATGGGCCGCAGTAATTGAGATTGCCATTTGCGTTCGTTGAATACAGTCTTCGAATTTAGTGTATTTGTTGGAAAAGTTCACGCTGATGCCTTGATGATAGGATAGTAACTACTTCCCGGTTTTCCCCGAAAGCTATTCTTTTCAAGAAATCCAAGTTAGCAGCAATACAGTATCACGATCTTTTCGTTATCCATAGATCAAAGCTAATAGCTCACAAATTAACCTACAAAAGCTTACAACAACACAACAGTTTGTATGCTTTCCTTCTATCATTTTAAGTTTTAATTGCCTGGTTTTTGATTGCAAGCCTATCAAACGGATTGATTGGGTCGTACGGTATGGCAATTGCTTGATGGTAAGAGTCTTAAATTTTTAAGACCCTATCCTCTCAAGGAGAAACAAAATGACGTTACGTCAATGTGCAATATATGGTAAAGGCGGTATCGGTAAGTCGACCACTACGCAAAACCTGGTTTCGGCTTTGGCCGAGTTAGGCAATAAAGTCATGATTGTGGGTTGTGATCCTAAAGCCGACTCTACCCGTTTGATTCTTCATTCAAAGGCGCAAACAACTATTATGAGTTTGGCGGCAGAAGCCGGCAGTGTGGAAGATTTGGAGTTGGAAGATGTTTTGAAAGCCGGTTTTGGAGGCATCAAGTGCGTTGAATCCGGCGGTCCCGAGCCCGGTGTCGGCTGCGCGGGTCGCGGCGTGATCACTGCGATTAATTTTCTTGAAGAAGAAGGCGCCTATGACGAAGATCTGGACTTCGTATTTTATGATGTGCTCGGCGATGTCGTCTGCGGCGGTTTTGCAATGCCTATTCGTGAAAACAAGGCGCAAGAAATCTATATCGTCTGTTCGGGAGAAATGATGGCGATGTATGCGGCGAATAATATTGCCAAAGGTATCGTGAAATACGCCAATTCCGGCGGTGTACGCTTGGCGGGCCTTATTTGTAACTCTCGCGAGACGGCGCGTGAAGATGAATTGATTTCCGCTTTGGCCGAGAAAATCGGTTCTCATATGGTTCATTTCGTACCGCGCGATAATGTCGTGCAGCGCGCCGAGATTCGCCGTATGACCGTTATTGAATACGAACCCCAAGCGAAACAAGCGGATGAATACCGCCAATTGGCCATGAAAATTCGCGACAATAAGAATTTTGTGATTCCAACGCCAATCACCATGGATGAGTTGGAAGATTTGATGATGGAATTCGGCATTATCGATCAGGAAGACGAATCGATTATCGGCGTCACGGCCGCCGCCGAGGTCGTCGCCTAACGACTGAACCATTCCAGGGTGCGAAAAGGCGCACCCTGATTTTACATTGGTGGCGGGGCACTCGCTGTTGATTGTTAAAGCCAAACCAGATAAGTCGGATTGCCTAAATCGTCAGTCGTGACCGATGAACCAATTCCTTCCGTCTTTATAAATGTCCTAGCGGCAAAACCGTCTTATCGACAGCCTTGCGTAGCACGAAACTCGATTGCACCCCGCTGACGCCCTCGACCCGGGTAAGTTTACCCAGCAGAAATTCCTGATAGGCGTCCATATCCTGGACGATGACCTTTAATAGATAATCCGCAGCCTGGCCGGTGATTAAATAACACTCCAACACTTCCGACCAACGCTCGATGTGTGCTTCGAACTTTTCGAAGCGGTCCGGCGTGTGACGATCCATGCTGACTTGAACCATTGCGATCAGTTTTAGGCCTAGTTTTGCCTGATTCAACAGCGTGACATGTCGGTCGATGTAGCCGTCGTCTTCTAATTGTTTAACCCGCCTTGAGCAAGGGGAGGGCGACAGGCCTATTTTTTCGGCCAGTTCTAAATTGGATATGCGGGCGTTGTGCTGCATTTCATTAAGGATACGTTTGTCGGTTCTGTCGAGTTTCGATGTTGAAGATTGCATAGTTAATATTTTTATTGGAATAATGTTCTGTTATTATGGTAAATAGTTATTTAAAATACTAATAATTTGTCCATTTAAGGACATATTTGCAATCATTCACCTGGTTGTTTTTTCTATACTGTACGCTCCATTAACGGCAATATTAAGCAGGAGGCAGCAGCCATGAACAGCATCCGATCTTCATCATTCGACTACAGTAAGTATCGGTCATTTCCGGCGATCGCAATGTCGCAACGGCAATGGCCCGATCGCAAGATCGAGCAGGCGCCTCGCTGGTGTAGCGAGGACTTGCGCGATGGCAATCAGGCTCTGATCAATCCGTTGTCGATTGAACAAAAAAAGGCATTTTTCGAGCTGCTGGTCAAAATCGGTTTTAAGGAAATCGTTGTCGGCTTCCCGTCCGCATCGCAAACCGATTTCGACTTCGTGCGTTTGCTGATCGAACAGGAAACGGTTCCCATTGATGTGACGATTTCGGTATTGACGCCGGCACGCGAATCGCTGATTGAACGCAGTTTCGAAGCATTGCGCGGTGCTAAGCGGGCGATTGTACATTTGTACAATTCCACCTCTAAAGTTCAACGCGAACAGGTTTTCAAAATGGACGAAGAGGCGGTTATCTCGTTGGCTGTCGATGGAGCTCGTGTCATGCAGCGTTGTGCACAGGCACAACCGGAAACGGTCTGGACTTTCCAATATTCGCCGGAGAGCTTTACCGCAACCGAGCCGGAATTTGCGTTGGCGATTTGCAATGCAGTCGCCGATGTTTGGCAGCCGACCGCCGAACGACCGGTGATTTTTAATCTACCATCGACGGTGGAAAATTCCACGCCCAATGTGTATGCCGACCGGATCGAATGGTTCAGTCTGCGTATCGCACGTCGCGATGCGGTTATTTTGAGCGTGCATACCCATAACGATAGAGGGTGTGCCGTTGCTTCGGCGGAATTGGCGTTGCTGGCTGGTGCCGAGCGTGTGGAAGGCACGTTGTTCGGCAACGGCGAACGTACCGGCAACGCCGATTTGATGGTGATGGCGATGAATTTGTATTCCCAGGGCATCGATCCCGGGTTGGATTTTTCCGATATGGCGGGTATTGCGGAAACTGTCAGCCGTTTTAACCGGATTTCCGTGAATCCTCGTCATCCCTATGCCGGAGAATTGGTGTTTTCAGCTTTTTCCGGTAGCCACCAGGATGCGATTAAAAAAGGGCTTTCGTATTATAGGAACGGCGAGATATGGAATGTTCCCTATTTACCGATCGATCCTGCCGATATCGGCAGAAGCTACCGGGAAGTCGTGCGCATTAACAGCCAATCCGGCAAGGGCGGTTCGGCTTATGTCATAGAGCGGGAGCTGGGGTTACAATTGCCGAGGTGGCTGCAGATCGAATTCAGCCGACTGGTCCAAATGCGGGCGGAAACCGAAGGTTGTGAAATCCCGGTGGAGACGGTGGTTCAATTGTTTCGAGAGAATTATCTGGAGGGTTTGGACGACTATCGGTTGCTGAGTTTTAAGATCGAGCGCGATGAAAAGGATATGTTACGAGCCGATATCAAAGGACCGGAAAGCAAAGAGTTTACCGTGAACGGTTCGGGTGCCGGAGCGTTGGCTGCATTCGTTGACGGTTTGCAAAAATTTTTCGGCAAAAACATCGTCATCGAGCATTACGACGAGCACGCCTTATCGAAGGGTACGGATGCCAACGCCGTCTGTTATGTACAACTGAAAGTCGATGGCGAGCGGAAAAACGGCATTGCCAGCCATAGCGATACCGTTAGTGCGTCATTGAATGCGGTGCTAAGGTGTTTGTCGTAATAAGAATGCAACAAGAATGTGGTTGAATCGAAAGATGGCGCGTTAACCGTGTTGACTTATGTCGCGTGTGTTGCCGGTAAATACTGCGTTTGACGTCTCGGAATACAAGAGATGTTATGAATGAGTGGGTCAAGCAACGATAAAACTCAATCTGGATAATAGTTGTTTTGACAATATTTCCGGCAGAAGGGACAATCACTAACGCAAGAAATAACGGTATGAATTTTTCCGAAACT
>JBNLEI010000294.1:0-12009 GCA_050304855.1 Methylococcaceae bacterium | reverse complement strand
GCAAACAGAATGGCATCGTTGGTACGACCCATCGCCTTGACAAAATCCGGATGTGGCGGGCAAACCGGCGCGCTGCCACTGCCGTCGACAATATTTTGCAACGGAAAATGCAGCTCATGCGCTTTGTGCATAGCCACTTCCAACACTCTTCCGACGACTTGAACACACCCAGCCAAACTACTCGTAGGCGTAACGATAATCGTCAATCGCTCGGCAGCAACACCGCACGCTTTAGCGACTTTTTCGACGATTTCCATCGGCGGAATCGCATCGTTTTCAATTACCAAAACCGTGCTTTCAGCATTATCGCGATAATCCAGCTCCTTATACAGCTCTTCGACCGGCTCAACATTGCCCTCTTTGACTTTAGTCGCCATAGCACGTGCTGGTCCTGAGCCCAACGCATAATATTTCTCGTGCGACAAACTCCAGCCCGCATATTGACTTCCCAGGCACGCTAAAACGGGGTTACCGCTATGAACGTTAACCGTTAGTGGCCAATTATCGGTGTAAGAGCTATGAGACAACGTTACGGACCCCATACCCCCCATGCATATTTCAGTGATAATTCGTCCGGCTTCCAGTCCACCAGGTACGTTGATTCCAGCGTCAATAACGGTACTCCCGTTTTCAAGCTTTATGACATCAATTCTTAATTTGTCGGCGTGGTCAAGCAGTTCTTGAACCAAAGGCTGAGTGAGTTTATTGACGCTTGCTGTGTATTGCATATTCTAAACACCTGTATGTAAAAATTGTTCTATGTCTATCTGTTTCCGCTGGAGACGATCGAGAAGCTGTTGATAAGTATTAGCGCGGGCAATGATACTGCAAATCGGTTCGCCTTGACCAATTATTGAGCCCTTGCTTGGCCTGTCTGCCACCCACTTTGGCCACCTATCACTTATAATCCGGATTTCTGAATCGGCGTAAACGATTTTATAGCCACAAAACACTTCCGCATCGACATCGACATCAAGCGAGCCACGCGTTACGCTTTCAATGTGCGCGGTTATTAAGTCATGTCCGTATAATTGCATACTGGAGGACGGCCTGGCATTGATTTCCAAAACATAACACTGACGACCGCTAACAATAAAATCCATACTGTTCAAACCTCGCAATTCTAACCGCAAAGCAAGTCTCACAACCCATCCTTGAATCAATTCTTTAATCTCAACCGATAAATTGGGATACGACACCACTCCGGCAAAAAGAAATTCGTGAGGGGCATTTTTATCGTAAACCAATTGACGTTGAAAACCGACGATACGAACACTCTCCTGAGTTGAAACAAATAATACGGATAACGTATCGCCCACGATATAACGTTGCCAATAAACCGACTGTGAGTCTATCCGTAAGTTGGAGGAATATCTTCGAACACCAATTCCTCCCTCACCGTGATACGGTTTAACTAACCACTGTGAGTGATTTAATGGGCATGTATATGAAACGGCCGGATAATTTATCCGTAACTCGTCAAGTCGTTGAAAAAAAAATCGCTTATCTTGAACAGCATTAAAAACAGCCGGTGAATTTCCAATAATCCTTAATTCATTTTGCAGAAAAATTAGACTTTCCGGATAACTTTCAAATCCGCTACCATAAATTACGTCGGTCAAACGATACCGTCGTTTTAACGACTCGACCGAATGACGTATATTTTTCAGATTCAAACCGGATAGTTTAACCGATTCACGTGCCATTGCCTTGGTATCGCTGTCGGCATAAAGGTCGACTGCGATGACTTCGTAACCGATTCGGGATAAAAACCAAGTCAACATGCGCGCTGACTTAGCGACTACCAAGATTTTATGGCCGGAGGACACGCCCTTACCGGAAAAAAACGTTAGCGCTACTGTTGCGGGCGCTAGCCACGGTAAAGCTCAAATGCGGAATGTCGACAAAATCTCGTTGCAATCGAGCAACCATGCTTTCAGCACGCTCTTCGCTCTCAACAGCACAAAATCCGGTGGGTCCCCAAGATGTTTGTCCGATAGCGACCGCCCCTTCATTTTCCAGCCACTCCATCGCTTGGGACACCTCGGGACTGGTAAAAACACCTCCTTGCACCGAAGCAAAATGCTCTCCCACTGAACATTGCAACTGCGTGATCACATCGCCGAATTGCTTTAAATTCTGTTCCGCGATTGCCGGCAAACCTTGCATCAACAATAAATAACACAATCGTGCCGCCTCCTGCTCGGGAAACGGAGGAAGTTCTTTAAAAGCAGCAACTTCCTGCTTTCCATGCAGCCCCTGACCACGATCATCAAAAACCAAAATAAATCGCCAATGCTCAGGAACATCCATATGAACGATCATCGGCGGCGTTGTCGTCGTCTCACCTCGCCCGCCATCGACCACCAAACCTCCCTGTTCGAAAACGCCAATACCGATTCCGGAACGGGTTCCACGATCAGTTAGCTGAGCGATATCACGAACGCTCAACCCCAAATCGTAAAAGGCGTTCAATGCTGAACCGATCGCCAGAGATAACTGCGTACCGGAACCTAGGCCTATATGTTCAGGAATAGCCGATTCGATTTCGACGGCAATGTGATCAGATACCTTTAAGGTACGACATAATATCTGCGCACATTTTAGCGCACGGTGCGAGGCCGGCCCGACAACCGTTAAGGTATCAGCGGCAGAAATACTGAGGCGAGTATTGATCTCGTTCAACGCCACCCCAATACTCCCGAAATGGCGGCCCAAGGCCCCGCTCAAATCGATAAATCCCATGTGCAATCGGGCCGGCGCGATGACTGAGACTTGTTGATGACGAACTTTCAAAACATTCCTGAATTTGATAGTGTTTGTTTTTATAAAAACAGACACTTTCTTTTAAAAAGCCGATAATTATACACGATCAATAGTCGTTTAGCCGGATAAATTCCGCTAACTGCGACAAGTCTGAAAAAACCAAATCGGCTAAAACCATAACCTCGGGATCAGGCGGATTAATGGATGGGATAAAAACGCTTTGTGCAGACGTCTTGGCGGCGGCCTCAATTCCCACGTTGGAATCTTCCAAAATTAAACAGGAGGCTAAAGGTTGTTTCATTCGCTCTGCTGCCAGACAAAAAAGATCGGGATCCGGTTTACCTCGAACAACTTGATCTCGGCTAACCATTAAGGGAAAAACTTTTTCCAATCCGGCAAACCGCAAGCATTCCAGAGCGGAGAACTGATCGCTATTGGTCGCCAAGCAATAGGGTAATTTTCGGGTTTGAACCAATTGCAACATATCGAAAAATCCCTTTTTTACCGCGATGCCGGTCTCCGAAACATAAATACGCCAACTGGCGGCACTCAGCCGACTAAATGTCTCTGGATCGAAACCCACTCCACAACACACCTTGATTTTATTGAGAACCTCGTGGAAAGGTAATCCAGACAACGACAAACAAAACTCTTCGCTTAAATCAAACCCCATTTCTTTCGCCGCACTTTTCCAAGCTAGAAAATAGGTGATTTCCGTATCGAGCACCAAGCCGTCCATATCAAAAATGACGGCAGTAAAGGGGGAAAGCGTTTGTTCAGTTTGCATGTACTACTTTGATGTATTCTCCTTTGGCCTCTCGACTCGATCCCACTACGATCCGTTTTACTTCGTTCGACGATTGCTCTAATTGTCCTCTGACTTCGATCATTTCTCCGGTTTTGGCCTGACCGTTGTAAGTTGCCGTGAAGCTGACCACGGATTCAATCTCGTCGTGATCTATCGAGAATTCCGCCGGATAATCGAAACCGCATTCATCGTCCGTTACCCGAACCCGAATGACTACCTCTCCCAGTTTATTGAAAACCACCGTTTCGGACACATCACCTTCAACGAATAAATTCAACTCGACTTTACGTCCGTTAATCATGACTTTATTGAATTTACGCCGTTCGTGCCAAACATATTCCTGTAAGCTCAAATCGCAATCTCTCCGACTGTAAGACTCAAGCCAATCTTGATCCTCTAATTCTTGGCAACCACCAAGACCAATCAACCGTTGAACGGCAAATCGAGCGGAATGAAAAACGTTTTTTTCATAGAACACTAAGTCGATATCGGAAGCCGAATTCTGCAGTGCCGGCAACAACGACCCTGTCACGCCTACTTGGTCTAGATCAATGCCTTGGCGCTCGAGCATGCTACAAACTTGTTGGCAATCGTGTTCAACCTGATCTCTCGCCATTGCGCCCATCAATTCCGCCAGGCGTCGCCTAGGCTGATGATGCTTATGAACATGGCTAAAAGGGACCGCATGCAAATCGGCGTCGAACAGATCGGAATGAATGAAATACTCGGGATAGTTTTGTTGCAATAAGCTGTTCGCCGCTTGCGTTGACAGTTTTATCCATTTTCCTCCAGTGAGGGCATAACGCAAAAAGCACAATACGCTGTCGTTTTCCGAAATATCGCTGACAACGGCGAAAATCAAACCACTCTCAGTTTCAATAAAATCTTTAGCATTAAACACGATTAAGCCACTTCAATTCGGTTTCGGCCTTTTTCCTTAGCCCTATATAGCGCATCATCGGCCGCCTTAGTAATCGCATCAACCGAATCATATTGACCGTTGTACGTCGCAATTCCCACACTTAACGTTATATGGTCGGCAATTGCGGAATACAAGTGTTGAATTTTGTCCTCCGTCATGGTGGCTCGTAATTTTTCGGCCGTCGCTCGAGCTCCTTGTAAATCGGTATTGGGCAGTATAATAGTAAACTCCTCTCCGCCGTAGCGGCACGCTAGATCGCTCGGTCTGCTCACGACTCTAGAAATCGTTTGCGCGACTTTCACCAAACAATCATCGCCTTTCAAATGGCCGTAATTGTCATTGTATTTTTTAAAAAAATCGACATCACAAATAATTAAGGATAACGGCGATTTATTACGCTTAGCCAACAAATACTGGTTTTCCATGACCCGATCGAAATTTCTGCGATTAGCCAATCCAGTCAACTGATCGAACAGTGATAATTTTTCCAGATTTTCATTGGCAATCAAAAGTTCTTCCTGAGCATGGTACATTTTCTGGCGCATTTGATAAATTCTTTCCATCGCCACAATCGTAAACTGAAGACGCAAGGGATTTAAAGGTTTGGGCAAATAGGCGTCACCACCCGCGGTGATTCCGTCAGCAAAAGATTGATCATCGATTTTGGTGGTTAAAAAGATGATTGGAAACCAATCGTCATGAAGGGTTTTGCGAATCGCGCGAGTTGCGACAAGACCATTCATACCGGGCATTTCGATATCCATTAGAATCAAGTCGACACGATTTTGTGCGACAAATTGAAGACAATCGAGACCGTTTTCTGCAAATACGGCTTCATGTCCCATCTTTTTAATGCACTCAGCCACGATTTTTCTGATGACCTTACTATCATCGACGACCAGTATTTTCATATCACTTAAACGTCAAATTTTCAGGGTATTTTAATCTAAAAAACGATTTAGCAATTGAAAAGCGTTGAAAAAAACACCTCAATCTCATATCCTGCCAGACAGGATTTTCGTACTTGTCGCATACAGCTGAAGGGAAAGCTGTGCCGTACCGGATATATCTCAATTCAGCCAGTATGCGATTTTAAAATCTTGCTGTTCTCACTTACAGAAATCTTCGATTAATCAGGAGAATCTATGAAGATCGGTATACCCAAAGAAATACACGAAGGTGAACAACGAGTTGCCACCACGCCGGAAGCAGCGGAAAAAATCATTAAACTTGGATTCGAAATCAGCATTGAGAGCGGAGCTGGATTAGGCGCCGATATTACTGACGAAGCTTATCAAGAAGTCGGCGTAAAAATCGTCGAAAATGCTAAATCCTTGTGGAAAAACTCCGACATAATTATTAAAGTCAGGGCGCCGGAACGCCATCCGGAATTGACCATTGACGAAGTAGAATTAATGAAAAAAGGGCAGCATTTGATCAGCTTCATTTGGCCGGCTCAAAACGAAGATCTGATGCAGAAACTTGCGGCAAAGAAAGCCACTGTTTTGGCGATGGATAGTATCCCGCGTATGTCGAGAGCGCAAAAAATGGATGCATTGAGCTCTATGGCGAATATCGCTGGTTACCGAGCTGTTGTCGAAGCGGCACAACATTTTGGGCGTTTTTTCACCGGCCAAATCACGGCGGCAGGAAAAATTCCGCCAGCGAAAGTTCTCGTAATCGGTGCCGGCGTCGCCGGACTGGCGGCAATCGGCGCAGCCAAAAGCATGGGGGCAATCGTCAGAGCGTTCGATACTCGGCCCGAGGTAAAGGAACAAATCGAAAGTATGGATGCGGAATTTTTAATGCTGGATTTTAAAGAGGAAGGCTCCGGTTCTGGTGGTTACGCGAAAACCATGTCAAAAGAATTTATCGAAGCGGAAATGGCTCTGTTTGCCAGACAGGCAATGGAAGTCGACATTATCATCACCACCGCCTTGATCCCCGGCAAACCCGCCCCGCAACTGATCACTGCCGGCATGGTAGAATCGATGAAACCTGGCAGTGTCATAGTCGACCTGGCCGCAGAACAGGGCGGGAACTGCGCATTAACTGAAAAGGATAAAGTGGCCGTTAAACATGGCATCACAATTATCGGTTACACCAACCTTCCCAGCCGACTGGCCAATCAATCGAGCCAACTCTACGGCACCAATATTCGTCATTTGCTAACCGACCTAAGTCCTAATAAAGACGGCAATCTGGTGATTGATATGGAGGACGAAGTCATCCGCGGTGCAACCGTCATTCAGGAGGGTAAAATCACATGGCCTCCGCCACCACCCAAGTTATCGGCAGCCCCACCCCCTCAAACCGAAGCGCCCGCGACGAAGGGTACCGAAACTGAAAAGCCCTCAATTCTGCCTGCTCCAGTTAAACAATTTTTACCACTACTGATTGCAGGCGCTGCCTTGTACGGTATCGGTTCAGTAGCTCCGGTGTCGTTCATGTCGCATTTCACCGTTTTCGTGTTGGCCTGCTTCGTCGGCTATCAGGTCATTTGGAACGTTACCGCCTCGCTACATACTCCGCTAATGAGCGTCACTAACGCGATCAGCGGCATTATCGTAATCGGCGCACTGGTGCAGATTTCCGCTCCCGGCGCGATGATTACTATTTTATCCGGATTGGCTATTCTGATTGCCGCCATCAATATTGCAGGCGGTTTTCTGGTCACTCGCCGCATGCTGGAAATGTTTAGAAAATAGGAGATTATGATAATGTCACAAGGTCTAGTAACTATGTCGTACATTGCGGCCTCCATTCTGTTTATTCTCAGCCTAGGCGGCTTGAGTAATCAGGAGACCGCCCGCCGCGGCAACTATTATGGTATGACGGGAATGGCGATAGCGATATTAGCTACCATCATGAGTGATTCCGTCGAGTCCTATGTTGTATTAATGATCGCGTTACTGATCGGCGGATTCATCGGCACTAAAGCAGCTCTAAAAGTTGAAATGACACAAATGCCGGAACTCGTCGCTCTAATGCATAGTTTAGTCGGCATGGCAGCAGTATTGGTAGGCTACGCTAATTTTATGGACAGTTCGTCTACGCTAACCGGCGTCGAAAAAACTATCCATGAAGTCGAAATTTATGTCGGCATTCTAATCGGCGCGGTCACTTTCTCGGGTTCCGTAGTCGCTTTCGGAAAACTATGCGGGAAAATCAGCGGCAAACCGTTACTTTTACCCGCTCGACACTGGTTGAACCTCGGCTTGTTGCTTGTTTCGATCTGGTTAGGCGAATTATTCCTACAAGGAGCCGAAACCGGTGGCGGCACATGGCCGTTGATTCTAATGACATTGATCGCCCTGGCTTTCGGTGTGCATATGGTCATGGCGATCGGCGGCGCCGATATGCCGGTCGTGGTGTCCATGTTGAACAGTTATTCCGGTTGGGCAGCCGCCGCGACCGGTTTCATGCTCAGTAACGACTTATTGATCGTAACCGGCGCTTTGGTCGGTAGCAGCGGCGCTATTTTGAGTTACATCATGTGCCGCGCAATGAACCGCAATTTCATCAGCGTCATAGCCGGTGGCTTCGGTAACGCTGGCGGAGAAGCTGCCGAAGTCGAAGGCGAAGTTCAACCTATCGACATCGACGAAACGGCACAGCTGTTACGCGACGCAAGAAATGTCATGATCATCCCGGGGTACGGAATGGCGGTCGCACAAGCCCAGCATACCGTCAATGAAATCACCAAGATTCTGAAAAGTCGGGGAAAAACGGTCCGCTTCGGTATTCACCCGGTCGCCGGACGCATGCCGGGGCATATGAACGTTTTGTTGGCTGAAGCCAAAGTGCCATATGACATCGTGTTTGAAATGGATGAAATCAATGATGATTTTCCCGATGTGGATGTATCAATTGTCATCGGCGCCAACGATATCGTCAACCCATCAGCCGCAGAAGACCCCAACAGTCCGATAGCTGGCATGCCGGTACTAGAATGTTGGAAAGGCCATGCCACCATCGTTCTCAAACGCAGCATGGCTTCAGGTTATGCTGGCGTTGGCAATCCGTTGTTCGTCCACGAAAACACGCGAATGTTATTTGGTGACGCCAACGAAAGTTTACAGGCGCTTCTAAAAGCACTACAAGATTAGTCTCACTGGTTTCCAACCTCAATAACTAAGCCGTGACTGCCTTCTGGGGCAGCCACGGCTTTTTTCATGATTACCAAGACATCCGCTCCCCTCCTTTTTCACGCTTTTCTCCATACTGTTTTTAACAATACCATTACTTACGATGACTTCAATCCTACTTTAAATGACTTTTTTTATTAGGGAATTAGTCATTAATTTTTTACAAAAGACGTAGGATTTTTCTGATTTTGTAATATGATTAAAGCTTAAACAGCTTAATATTGGCTTAATGAGTATATTTTCCAGCGGTTTCTTACCTCATGGTTATTGCTTGAACTGGCAACCAACCTTGATCTGGTTGTACAGTATTTTCAACGGAACAATTGCATTAGCATATTATTCAATTCCACTTTCCTTACTTTATTTTGTTAAAAAACGCCGCGACCTAAGTTTTCAAAGGGTAGTCGTGCTTTTCAGTTTATTTATATTAGCCTGCGGCACGACCCATATCCTCCATATACTTTTGTTGTGGCAACCGATCTACAAAGTCCAAATTTCTCTCGACGGGATTACCGCCCTCCTCTCGCTTGCTACTGCCACATTATTATGGAAACAGTTGCCTTTGATCCTATCTATTCCCAACTCGAAACAACTAAAGACTCTAAACCAACACTTAAACGATGAAATCAAGCTCCGAATTGAAACCGAACAAGACATCCGAAAAAACCAACAACTGTTGGAACAACGGGTCGTCGAACGGACTCAAGAACTTGAGAACGCCAACTTACTATTACAGGAAAGCCAAAAGAGGCTGAAAACAATCATCAATAACGTTCATGCCGTCATTTGGACCATGGACAATAATCGCAACATTACTTTTATTTCTGATTACGTTGCTCAATTGCTTGGTTATCCGGTCTCGTCTTTAAACGACGCGGCAGCTTGTTTCGAGCTCATCCATCCCCGAGATCAACGTAACGTCATCAACGCGATCGATGCTGCATTCTCTGAACGCATATCAAACAACTTGAAATGCCGTATAAAGCATTTCGATGGGAGCTGGTACTGGATCAGCACCAGTATCACGCCAGTTAAGCTGAAAGATGCATCTTTACAAATTGTCGGCGTCATCCACGATGCACATCAGGATTACTTGCAGCAAGAGAAAATACGCGCCGTCAACAAACAACTAGATAAAAAAATCAAAGATGCAATCGCGGAAAACATCCAAAAGGAAAAAGTCATCGCCGGCCAAGCCCGTTTTGCAGCGATGGGAGAAATGGTCGGGAATATTGCACATCAATGGCGCCAACCGCTGAATTCGCTCAGTTTAATTATTGAGGACATTCATGAAGCCTATAACCATAACCAACTCAGCGATAGCTATCTGCAGGAATCGGAGAAAAAAGCACTTCAACAAATCGATAAGATGTCGTCAACTATTGATCTATTTCAATCGCGCTTGAATGGCAAAATCCAGAAGGTGCTTTTTTCGATCAACGATGTCATCGACGACACCACCGAACTGGTCAAAGATTATCTAACCAGCAAAGGCATCGAACTTACCATTTATGCTGAAAATAACTTTTTAGCTTATGGCGCACCTGAAGAATTGAATCAAATATTACAAAACATCATCGCCAACTCCCGCGACGCCATTTTGGAGCATGCGACTGTTGAAAAAAGGATTAGTATTTTCCTGAGAGGGGATTTGAAACACTCGCTTATCGAAATTACCGATACCGGCGGCGGCATCGAAGAATCCATAATAGAAAAAGTTTTCGACCCCTTTTTTTCCAGAAAAAACACTGGACGTGGAATTGGTTTATATATGGTCAAGCAATTGGTGGAGGATAGTTTTTCCGGAAGCATCACTCTAGCCAATTGTAACGGAGGCACTAAAGCGACCATCAGTTTACCGAATAAGGATGGATAAAATGCAGCAGTATCGCGATAATGAAAACCAGAATAAGATGAAGGTTTTACTGGTGGATGATGAAGTCGTCACCTTGGAAATATTAGGCCGTTTCCTCCACCGTCACCAAATGGACACCGTATTGACGACCAACGAAGAAGAAGCTCTGGTCGAATTCGACAAAGACGTTCCTGACATTGTCGTGTCGGATCTCTGTTTAAATCGCGGTAACGGTCTATCGCTCTATAAAAAACTTTTTGCTAAAAACCCGGATGTTCCTTTCATACTGGTTTCCGCTTATGCCGATAAGGAAAGTTTACTAGAAGCATTCCAGTTGGGCATTAACATGGTATTGCCAAAACCGATTCGAATGCACAAACTCATTCAGACCATTCACGATGTCTATCGTGAAAGCATGAAAATTAGGCGAAGCGAATCTCAACTTGACCAACTGAGTAAACTATACAATAAATCGCAGCAATATTTGGAACACATCGAAAACCGGGCCAGACGATTGCTGACACCGATTCGAAACCTGAGCCAAAATGTCAATTATTTTTCCAAACCAGCCAATTCCATTAGCGCCGATTTATTTTCGGAATACAACGACCCTAAAGGATTGCATTATCTATTTCTTGCAGACTCGTCCGGTCACGGTATCGACGCCGCGATGCCAACATTTTTTATTCCGGCCCGCTTCACCGAACTGGCTCGGAAAAACCTTTCTCTCGAATTGATCGCCGCTGAATTGAATGAATTGCTCTATTCATTAGGACTGAACGACTTTTTCACCACGCTAACTCTGGTCTGTTTCAATCGAATTCAAAACAAACTGGAAGTCACCAATTGCGGCAATCCCCCAGCCCTACTCATCAGTGATAACGGCAAAATATTGTCCCGCTTCGATTCACACGAAATAGCGCTGGGTATTTTGCCGGCCGGCAAGTTTCATCCTTCTATAGAAGAATTTACCGTTAAAGAACCTTGCCGACTTTATTGTTATTCCGACGGACTCAGCGACCTAGAGGAAGAAAAAGATAAAGAGATCGGTACGGAGCATATTGAAGCCAAACTCAGTTCGATTAATCTAAAGTCAAGAATTGACGGACTGTTATCTGAACTCAGTAGCAGTATCGAAAACAATAAGGACGACATTACCGTTCTTGAATTCAAGCTGGAACCAGAGTCGCGAGACTTCACGCTACCTGCTACCTCCAAGCCGGCAGGAGAGCTGCCGAACATATTAGCCGAAGTCAAAGTACTGTTGGTACAGTCCGACATCCACCATCAATCGGAACTTCAAACATTTTTGAAACGACGTATCGGTCGACTATACTGTAGCAAGGATAATTCTGAAGCCTTTTTTCTATTCCAAGAATTAAAACCGGACTTGGTTTTGCTGGACGTTGATCTTAGCGACCCGAACAGTCGCGCCTTGATTAAAATGATTCGTAAAATCAGCCTGACCGTCCCTATCGTTATTTTTCATTTGCACGAGAATTATCAACAG
>JBNLEI010000293.1:0-2312 GCA_050304855.1 Methylococcaceae bacterium | reverse complement strand
CAACGTATAAATGCGCAACACATTCTCCACGACATGGCTCGAATCGACCGATTTTTCCCTGCATTGTTTACACACCTCGTCATGTAACTGCTGATATTCCGCCTTAAAGGCATTGTATTGCCGTTTACTGATTTGATGATGTCTAAACAGGTCTTCGATACGGTCCATGATTTCATGGTAAATCAGCGCCTTGCTTTTGTAATAACTCAACTCCTCATGCGGCAGCAGATGGTCGATTTGCAACCAGCGCACCAATTTTTTGATGGTCGGCGCCTTGATCAACAAAGAAAAATAAATACTGCCGATCGTGATCGCAATGATGAATTCCTTGATCGTGAAATCATAGCTCCAACCGGGTAGGCTCATGTCATCCGGAATCAGCAAGGCCATAATCACCGCTAACGAACCGCGCAAACTTCCCCAGGACAATAAATGCTGCCAGCTCAACGGAATGTGTTCTTCCCATCGGGTCAGATTACCGAAGCCGATGGCAAGATAAATCGATGCCGCCCTGGCCAGCACGACGACGAAGATGATCGCCAAGATGGGGATGATGGGAATATTCAACGAAACGAACAGACTGGTAAATAACAACCCCATCAAAATAAACACGAGGGAGTTGGCCAGAAAGGCGAAATACTCCCAAAACTTCTCCATATACTGCTCGACATCGTATGACATCTTATAGCGCCCGTAATTGCCGAGCACCAGGGAGGAAAACAATGTCGCGATAATGGAAGATAAATGAATGGGCTGTCCGGCAACGGTCCAGTTTTCGGAAATCAACTCCGCCAGCAAGAATGTCAAATGCGCGACCAACAGCGTCAGGGTCATTTCAAGATGGGCATGGCCTTTGACCCATTCGATCATTTTGGAAAACACAAATCCCATCGCCAATCCAAATACTATGCCCCCCAGGATCATGATGCTGAATTCGCTGACACCCTGCAATAGAGTCGGATAGCCGTGATAACCATGAACCATGACCTCGAGAAACACCAAAAACATGGCAAAGGCGGTACCGTCGTTGAATAAACTCTCCCCCTCGAAAATCAACCTCAAACGGTGGGGTGCGCCGCATTCCTTGAACAAGGCCAAAACGGCAACCGGGTCGGTCGCGGAAATAATCGCGCCGAACAGTAAAGTCACCAGAAACGGAATGTCGAAACCTAACAGCTGGAAAACCCAATTGCCGACAAAGCCGATAAAAAAGGTCGAGATCAACAAACCGACAACCGCCAGCATGCCTATCGCCAGCTTGTTGTCCTTAATATTGCGGACATTGATATGGTAGGCAGACTCGAAAATCAGAATCGGCAGGAAGACGAAAAACAACAATTCCGGCGTCAATTGAAAACTGGTGACAAACGACAATGCCTCGAATTCGGAAAGCGGCACCAGCAATGACCCCGCTACCACCAGCAATACGGTATAAGGCAGTCGCGTTTTCTGGGAAAGGACATTGATGCCGAGAGAAATCAGCATCAACGTGAATATCGATAAATAGATATCGAGCGTCATGGTCACCCCGCTTCTAAAGTCGGTCCGCTTCCATTCTATACCGATAAAACGCGTTGGGATAATCTCAACCTTGATTCGTAAAGAAGCTGTGCTATTAACGTTGAGTCGCTAACACCGAATAAAAGCGACCTATCGAGACCGACTCACTGCTGTCTAAAAAAGAGTGTCAACTTTTATTGAGGAGGCTAACAGCGGAGGGGCAACCCATCCACCTCGCAATGGTTGTTAGCCATGTGCTTTTCTCGGCAGCCAAAACTTATGTGCGATTACGCTCTCTCCGAAGCCAGCAGCCATCAGGAGGTCTCTCCAATCCGTTTTCGCGAGCCGAAGCGCCCTATCCAATTCATGCAAGTCTCCTCCGGAAAGCTTGAGCACGGCAAACCTGAACCTATCCATTGCCACTGAATCCGCTTTTTCCAGCCCCGGAAGGTTGTTTCCGCAATCGGCGACTAAGAGCGAGCAGACGAGCTCTTGTTCATCTGGCGGAAAAAGGAGTTTAACTCTCTTTTTTGATTCGGGGCTAAGCGGTGGCGTACTCATAATGACTAATGCCCGGCTCACGCGCCGGTTTGGAGCCGCGAAGCAGCGGAAAATCGGTCGAAGTGCAGCCGATTGATACTTATTTATAACCGCCTCCCTAGATTTTCGGGCTTAGTGGAAAAACCACTATCCAAGCTTCAGTAGAAGTACGATGTCAATGCATCAACTAAGGAGGCGATCAGATGAAATTCTATACCCAAAACCATCAACATGTCTGCGGAATTGATTTACACACCAAGACCATGTACTTA
>JBNLEI010000292.1:0-26046 GCA_050304855.1 Methylococcaceae bacterium | reverse complement strand
AAAGAATCGGTGTTGGCAGCCAGATATAGCGCTTTTTCTGATTCAACCTCCAGCGCTTTTTTATATTCGATTTTCATCAATGTGTTACCGATCCGGATTCG
Source organism: Methylococcaceae bacterium (assembly GCA_050304855.1). Lineage (GTDB taxonomy): Bacteria > Pseudomonadota > Gammaproteobacteria > Methylococcales > Methylomonadaceae > Methylomarinum. Next base: position 25,945 of record JBNLEI010000292.1, on the reverse strand, counting down.
CGCCGTCAACTCGATGACTTGGCGTTCAATCCGAACCCCGTCTACAAAGCACCCATTAGTGGAACGATAATCTTCTAAAATGATGCAATCGGGATAGACGATAAAAGCGCCGTGTTTGCGAGAAACACGTAAATCGGCGATGGTAATATCAACCTCGCCGGTGCGTCCAAAGGTATTAAACTGACGCGACAAACGGTGCTGTTTACCCTGGTCAGGCCCTGACAAAATAACCAAATAAGGCTCAAGATCGTCTTTTCGAGCGCCGTCGTCTTTTAGCGTGCTATTTAGAACCGTCGTTTGCTGCAATGCGGTTATTTTTTCAGTATCAGTCATAACAAAACTGGCTCATTGCGGTTCAGCGCCGGAAATGGGGGACAGGTGGATGAGGCCGCGGAGGCGGATAAAATGGAGGTGGCTCATTAGAACAGGCTAAACGGCCTGACTCTACCGGCAAGCAGAGTCCCCGCAATCTTCCTTCCGGTGAGTCAAAGAAACAAGGTAAATGTGGCCTTTTGTCCTGGCAAGCCGCCATCGCAGGATCCCTTGTCCCTGGATTGGTAGCGATAGGTTTTATGTCCCGCGCTTCGGACGGCGTCGGATTTACCGGCGTCTCGGGTTGCGGATAAACCGGTCTGATTTCAGCTGTGTTCATCGGCGGAGGCGGTTCGATAATTTCAACATAGTCAACAACCGAACCATCATCTTCCACCATTACATTAGCATTATCCAGCCATCTAACCCTTTCCTGTGGTGAATTGAAACCACTGTTGCTTTCAAGCAATTGCCGTGTACTCCAACTGAACCATAAAACCGCCGCCAAACCGACATATAACAACCACCGTCCCAACCTCGATCCATCCTTGCGACTATCGTATTGAATCACAACCGGTCGTCGTTCCGCTTTATGCTCCAAACGTGACGATCGAGCATGAATCGCCGGGGTGAACTGCCCTGTTGATTGCGCTACCGAAGGCCGAAAAGAAGTACCAATTAAAATCTGTTTCAGGGCGGTAATGTTGTGTGGTCGAGAGCGTGGATCGGTTTCCAATGCCTTCATTATGGCGGCACTGAAGCCTTCGCTCAACCCTGGATTGAGTTTGATCGGTGGTAACAATTTATCGTCATGCTGCCTCTCGATGGCATCGTCAGGCATTCTGCCGGTCACCATGGAATAAAGCGTAGCTCCGCAGGAATAGATATCGCTCCACGGTCCCTGCTTGCCTTTTTGATGATACTGCTCGAAAGGTGCATATCCGGCCGACAGCATCACAGTCAGTGTCTTGGTAGTGTCGGCCAGAGCAAATCGGGAAGCTCCGAAATCCAGTAGAACAGGTGTTCCTTTCTCGGTTAAATAAATATTCTGCGGCTTGACATCTCGGTGTAGAAAACCCTTTTTATGCACGGCGTCCAAACCGTCCAGGATCGGCAACATGATTTCCAAAGCCCGATCTTCGCTCATACGCCCCCCCTCGTCCTTAATCGCCTCATCCAACGGTCGACCTTGGTGGTATTCCATAACCAAATAAGCAGTATTATTAGCAGTAAAACAATCTCGGATACGAACAATATTCGGGTGAGAAAATTGCGCCAGTGTTCTGGCTTCCTTCAAAAAAATTCGCAGGCCCTGGTTAAAAAAATCCTGGTCCTGTTTGGAATTGGCTCGAACGGAAATGGTGCCCGGTTGCCTACTAACCGACGACAGGGGCAAAAACTCCTTAATAGCCGCCGTCGTTTCCAATAACATATCCCAGACCAGATAGGTGATGCCAAAACCACCTGGACGACCAAGGACCCGACCGACCAGAAAACGTTTGTTTAATACGGTTTTCATAGGCAACGCGATTGCATTCCTTTGCTTTTGTTCATCATTACCGCAGTGGGGACAACTTGAACTACCACCTTTGTCTGTCATACAGCTCAAACAAAGCGTTTCTATTTTGGTCATAATAGGCAGGTTTCCGCTAGTCGATTTCAACACCCGAAATAGTGCTTTGCATTCGCTTGATTTCAACTCGGGCGATAATAAAGAACGGATCGGCAATTGCCGCCAAAGGCAAAGTGTAGTCGAATTCCAATATTTTTCCGAACAAGTCAGGCTTGCCATCTCAATGAAACCAAAGGTTTTTAAACGTTTCACCAACCGGGGTTTTCATCGTCGACATACGTTTTACGTTTAAACTCTTTCGGAACTTTCGTTCTACGCGCCGTTCTTAACAGCACAAAAGCGCCGCCGAAAACCAGAATCATCGCTATTAAAAGGAAGAAAATCAATTGCATTGTATCCCCTTATCGCTCGTCTGCGGATGCTACACCTAGAGAAAATGATAAAATAGCCCGTAATTTTTCCAATCATACAAACACCCATGAAACAAGTCGAACTTCTTTCGCCAGCCGGCACCCTCAAGAATATGCGCTACGCTTTCGCCTTCGGCGCCGATGCAGTGTATGCCGGGCAACCTCGCTACAGTCTGCGGGTCCGGAACAACGATTTTTTGGAACAAAATCTGGCCAAAGGCATCGACGAGGCTCGGCGGTTGGGTAAAAAGTTCTTTTTGGCCGCCAATGTCATTCCGCACAATTCCAAAATTAAAACTTTCATGGCCGATATGGAACCCATTATCGCCATGCAGCCAGACGCATTGATCATGGCCGATCCGGGCCTGATTATGATGACGCGGGAAAAATGGCCACAGATGCCGATCCACCTGTCGGTACAGGCCAACACGGTCAATTATGCCAGTGTTAAATTCTGGCAAAGCATCGGTGTCGAAAGGGTCATTCTATCCCGTGAATTGTCCCTGGATGAGATTGAAGAAATCCGCCAGCAATGTCCCGACATGGAACTCGAAGTCTTCGTCCACGGCGCGCTTTGCATCGCGTACTCTGGACGTTGCCTGTTATCAGGATATTTCAACCACCGAGATCCCAACCAGGGTACCTGTACCAATTCCTGCCGCTGGAAATATGATACTTTGCCCGCGCATGAAAATGCCGAGGGTGATTATGTGTTGGACAGCGCAGCACTTTCTTTATCCGATCTAAGTCACGGCGGTTGCGCGGGCGAACGTCATCCGCTGGCCGATAAAATCTATTTTTTAGAGGAAGAAGGCCGCAAAGGAGAACTGATGCCGGTGATGGAGGACGAAAACGGCACCTATATCATGAACTCCAAAGATTTGCGTGCCATCGAACATGTGCAGCGACTGGTCAAAATCGGCGTCGACAGCCTGAAAATCGAAGGTAGAACAAAATCACACTACTACGTGGCCCGCACCGCACAGGCATACCGCATGGCGATCGACGATGCACTGGCCGGCCGAGACTTTCAACCGCATTTGTTGGGCGTATTGGACAATCTGGCCAACCGCGGTTACACCGACGGTTTCTATCAGCGCCATCACACCCATGATTATCAAAATTACATAACCGGTTATTCGAAAAGCCATCAGCAGCAATTCTGTGGCGAAATAGCCGGTTACAACAAAGAAAACGGTATGGCAAGCATCAAAGTTAAAAACAAGTTCGCGGTCGGCGACCGGTTGGAAATGATCCTACCTCAAGGCAACCATAATATCGTCGTCGAGCATATGGAGGATATGTACGGACATGCAATGCAAGAAGCGCCTGGCGGCGGCTACGAAGTTAGAATCCCTCTGCCGGCGGTAGAGGGGGAACATGGCTTGTTAGCCCGTTATCTGTAACCGATAGCTATATATTGCATTGATTCTGATTTTTTTCCACCGCTGGGGTTAAGAGATTATATCGACCCTTATTCGTATCATGAGGATTTGCATGGCTTTTTTGTTCGCTACCGACAAAAGCTGTTATAATCCGTTCGAAACTTGCAGGTTATCGACATGTCATTAACTACAGCGGATCTTTGCGATCAATTTTCCGAACAGGAAAATTTCCAGATCGCCGAACCCATTTTCAGATCATTCGGCCAGAAAGCGGCTTTCAGTGGTCAAATCACCACGCTCAAAGTGTTCGAAGACAATTCTTTGGTGCGCAATACGCTGGAGGAAAAAGTCGAAAACCGGGTATTAGTTATCGATGGCGGCGGCTCCCGCCGTTGTGCGCTGATGGGCGACAATCTTGCTGAACTCGCCTGCCGTAACGGCTGGCAAGGGATCGTTATCTACGGCTGTATCCGGGACTCGGCCGCGATTAATCGACTGCCGTTGGGCGTCCGAGCATTAAACACCCATCCAATGAAAAGCCATAAACGCGGCGCCGGTGACCGCAATGTCATGATCACTTTTGCCGGCATTAATTTTAAAAAAGACCTATTTTTATACGCGGATGAGGACGGAATTATCGTCTCCGAAACAAAATTGGTTTAAAATCCTGTATCTATTAACCTAGTAAAAAAGTCAAGATATATGCAAATCGTTCTCGCTAACCCCAGGGGGTTCTGTGCCGGCGTAGACCGCGCCATCGAAATCGTCGATCAAGCTCTCGAAGCCTTCGGTGCCCCAATTTACGTCCGTCATGAAGTGGTACACAACCGTACCGTGGTCGACGGACTGAAAGAAAAAGGCGCTATTTTCATCGAAGACCTAACCGATGTGCCGGTTGGGTCTTATCTGATCTTCAGCGCTCATGGCGTTTCCAAACAAGTCCAACAGGAAGCCGAAGACCGAAAACTGACCGTGTTCGACGCCACCTGTCCTCTGGTCACGAAAGTGCACATGCAAGTCGCTAAACATGCCAAACAGGACCGTGAAGTCATTTTAATCGGTCATGCCGGTCACCCTGAGGTCGAAGGCACCATGGGACAATATGAGAAGTGCGCCGAAAACGGCGGTATTTATCTGGTGGAAACCCCGGAAGATGTTAAGAATCTGAAAGTAAATAATCCCGATAATCTGGCTTATGTCACCCAGACTACGCTGTCGATGACAGACACCAAAGTCATGGTAGACGCCTTGAGGGAAACGTTTCCATCCATTCAGGAACAGAAAAAAGACGATATCTGTTATGCCACTCAAAACCGGCAGGACGCGGTACATGATCTGGCAAAAAAATCCGACTTGATCTTAGTAGTTGGGTCTCCCAACAGTTCCAATTCAAACCGCTTGCGCGAAATTGCCGAGCAATTAGGCAAACCTGCCTATCTGATAGACACTTACCGCGACTTACAACGGGAATGGCTGGATGGGGTCGATGTGGTTGGCGTCACAGCCGGCGCATCCGCGCCAGAAGTATTGGTACAGGAGGTGATTACTCAACTGAAGCAATGGGGTGGTGAATCGATCCTTGAAAATCAGGGTATCGAAGAAAAAGTCGTTTTCTCCCTTCCCAAAGAACTTAAAAAACATCTGGAAGCCTAAGTACGGCTAACTCCGTTTCCCACCCGGCTCCCCCTCCGGGTGGGAAAAATACAAAGTCTTCTCATTCGTAGGTTTTCAGCCCTCGCCTATGACTCTTATTCAACCACCATTGGGCAACGTATCCCCTGGGAAGATAAAGGCCGTTTTGTATATAAAACAGCTTGTATTCGCTGTTTATTGTGGCATTAAACAATCGCGAAGCAAGCAATGTACCGCAATACAACAGTTGGTCCCCTTCCTTAATCTCATAGTCCAAATCAGGCAAAATACATTCCGTCTCGCCAGACTTAATCACAAAAACGACAATATCAAGCCTTTTGTGTCGACCGCGCGGATCGGCCAACAAATCACCTAAATAGACTTTTTTCCCTTGATCCAGCCACTGGATGACGGCCGGACTTTTTTCCCGATTAAAATCAACCGTAATCAGATGCGGCGTTTTCTTGCCGATCTTGCTTCGTAGTTCTTTGATCACAGCTTCCATCTCTTCCATTCTGCCCGGTTGGTTGGCCAATAAGTAACGGAAAAAAGACTTCAACAACGGAGCAATCAGCAAAAATAAAATCCTTCTTGCAGTTACCAGCGAAGGCTGCATGATCATATCTACCTTGGAAGCATCGAAAGCGACCGCATTCTGATGGCGGTTTTGCCTGACGATTGTGAACAGCCTCCGGTTAAAATAACGCGCATTAAGCAGAATGCCCAGATTGTGCCCATCATCGTCGGTACCGGCAAGAATCCCGGCAGCCTGCTCGATCCCGGCCATGGCCAGTGTTTTCGCTGTCGTTCTGCCGACAATGTAGCGCTCGATGTGCTCTCCCTCCTTCGAGTCATGAGGATCAATCACGGCCGTTTTGATACCGTATTTAGTCAAGACCCTGTTAACTTCGTGCCCCATCCTGCCATAACCGCAAATGATCCAGGTTCCCAGAGGCGGATTGACGTATTTATTAAGACTGGCGCCATGCTCCCTAACTAGCCAATTATTCAAAGCATAAAATCCCGGATTATGCATCGCTGCCGCCAAAACTTTAGCATACGTCTTAAAAGGATCGACGATGTGAACCTCTCCTCCTAACGTCGCCAACGTTTCTTCGAACACCTCCACTTTAGACATCGTGATGATACCGATATCGGAATTGAGCGAACGCGCTAGTGCGGAAATCTTTAAATTGGCTTCTTCATTATTGGTAATCGCGACCACAAATTTGCAGTTCTTACGACGCACGCCTGCTTCAAGCAAATGTTTGGGCACACTGGCATCGGCGCAAAGCCCCGGCATGGCCACTGTGTAGTTCCGTAATTGTAAGGCCTTGATCCTCTCTTCGCTGGAATCAATGATGACAGCCGACATCCCGTAATCACTCAATCCGCGGGTCAAAACGCTGCCGGTGTCCCCGAAACCGCAAATGATAAAGTACGGCCCTGGAATACGCTGTACCCGCTTGGAAAACTTCCATTCCGCCAAGGCACTGACAAAAAAGGGATTTTGAATCAGATGAATAATACTACCGATGGCATAAAGCCATGTGATGACACTGACATAAAGGCAGGCTATCGCCCAAAACCGCTGGGCATTGCTAAATTCGAACGGAATTTCCCCAAAACCGGTCGTCGTCGCTGTATAGGTCATGAAGTAGAAGGCATGAAAGATACTCATGTATTGTTCTTCGCCATCCACAACCGGGCCCGGTATAAACACCATACCGAAAATAGAAACCGAATAAACGGTAATCAGCGCGATGATAGGCACCCGCATTTCGCGCATCACAATAAATGAGACGCGGCTGATGTCAACTGAAGATGCGGCCATTGTTCGTCTTGCTTATGTTATTAACGCAATCAAATTCAAATGCTATTTATTACAAACGCGACATCAACGTTTCCGTTACCAGAATAACCGTCGAAATGATATTAGCCAACAATGCTCCCCCAGTATAAGAGATAATACTAGCCATGACGTCCGGCGTCAGTCCCGTTTCGGTAATATGGACAACCACAGTCCAGTAAGTGGCTGCCGCCACCAATTGCAAATCGGCAACCAGACTGGTTGCCAGCAAGACGGCTCCAATCTGCGAACGATCACCTAATTTCAAGATGGTTGCAATAAAATTCACAATGATAACGGCGAATAACTCGAATACATTATGATGGGCCGGATTATCCATTTCCCCCAAAAAAAAGCCGAAGTTTAACGTTAAGGCCAAAACAACAAAAAAGCCAAAAATAACCTTCTCAAAATTCATTGCAAATTTCTCCGGTAAAAAGGCGGCAAAAAATAAAGGGGTATTTTACCCGAATATTCAATTCATTTTTGTTGAAAAAATGACTATTATGAAAATAATTAGCCTTAAAATATTATTTTTTGCTAATATTCGATGCTTTATTCGACCAGGAGTTTATCATGCCAATGACCGCTATGGATCTTGTCGCCGACGCTAAACAAAGAATTGTTGAAGTGACCGTTGAAACCGCAAAAAGCAAGCTGACCTCGAACCCGATTTTGGATGTCAGAGAACCCGCCGAATTCGCGGCAGGCCATCTGCCCGGAGCCATCAACATCCCTCGCGGCGTTTTGGAATTCAAAATTGGCGCGGACCCAACCCTGCAAAACAAACAGGATGATGAGATCATCGTTTATTGCCAGACCGGTGGCAGGTCAGCCCTTGCAGCCGATTCTTTACATAAAATAGGTTATTCCAAAGCCGTCAGTATGGCGGGAGGATTTAAAGCTTGGACTGACAATGGATACGACATTGCCTGAAGCGGAATCGCTACGAATTGACAAATGGCTTTGGGCCGCACGTTTCTTTAAAACCCGCAAGTTGGCCGCTGATGCCGTTGCCGGAGGCAAGATTCACGTCAACGGCCAACGTTGCAAACCTTCAAAAGAAATCCAAGTCGGCAGTACTCTGATGATCAGTAAAGATCAATACACCTGGGATATTACCGTTACCGGCATCAACCGGCAACGCCGTCCCGCCAGCGAGGCTGTTCTACTCTATCGGGAAACCGAGGAAAGCCAAACAAAACGCAAAGAGCAGATCGCACTGCAAAAACAACAAACCGCTCATCTGCATCACGCGGACAGGGAGCGTAAACCGAACAAGAAGCAGAGGAGACAAATTCACCGTTTCAAGCAGGGTTAAACAACAACCAGTTTCCTTAAATTTAAGACTCGTAAAACATTATATTTCAACAAGTAACATCTACCCCCTGCTTTTTTACTTTACATTTATTAATTTTTTCTTAAAATAGTCGGCAAGGCCTACACCCTGCCAGAAAGCAGCTTTGCTGCTGTAATCAAAATACGAAGACTAATTCCTCCGGACTGTACAGGGAACAGGACAACATTGTATGCCGAAAAACATTCTGGTCATTGATGACGATAGCGCTCATACCGATCACCTCTCTTTAGAACTCGAAAAACATGCTTATCTGGTCAGCGTCAACAATGGCGATAACAATGTTTTTGAGCAAATCAACCTAAGCCAGCCGGATCTTGTTCTGTTGGACAGCGGTTTTCCGAATTCCATCGATATCACCGATTTCCTGAAACTGAATTCGTTACCGTTTATTTTTTTAGGTCCTGCGGACATTGGTAATAATGAGCGTATCAACTATATCGGTCTATATGGCGCCTTAGGCCTTCTGTTAAAACCAATTAACATTCAACAATTAATTATCGAAATCGAAACGGCTATCCACTGGCATTGGGAAAAAATGCAGCTCAACCGCCGCAAGGAAAACATCGACAAAACAATAAAAAACAATCGCCAAATCAGTATGGCTATCGGAATATTGATGGAACGCTATAAACTCAAAGGACCCGATGCCTTTGAAATTCTTCGCGGTGCAGCTCGTAATAAGCAATGCCGAATTATCGATGGCGCTGAAAAAATCATCTCCAATTACGAACAATCGCTGATTCATCCCGACACTGAACACGACTCAGACATCGAAAAAAATCCCAAACAGAAGGATCTCTATTTGGGACAAATTTTGAACAAAATTGAACGTTTGATCGGTTAAACCGAAAAACTTTCTCCACACCCGCACATACCGGTGACATTCGGATTATTAAACTTGAAAGCTTCATTGATGCCTTCTCGGGCATAATCCAACTCGACGCCGTCCAACATTTTCAAATCGTTATTGTTGATGATAATTTTAACGCCATGCTGTTCAAAAACAGTCTCATCCTGATGTATTTGATCCGCGTAATCAAGCACATAGGAAAATCCCGAACAGCCTGATTGCTTGACCCCTAATTTAAGCCCGACGCCGGAGCCGCGCTTATTCAACTGTTTTAGAATCTGCTTTGCCGCAGATTCAGTCATTGTAATAGCCATAACACCTCGATATAAAACTAATAACCTAGTAGACGCTTTAAAATTGAAATAAATTCCTTAACCTCTTCTTCCGAATTGTTCTTTCCAAGACTTATTCGAATGGCACTTTTCGCTATAACCGGATCGACTCCCATTGCAGTCAGCACGGGACTGGCTTCTCGGTCTCCGGCAGCGCAAGCCGACCCGCTGGAAACCGCAACGTTGTGTCGGTCGAACTGCATCAGCAACATTTCGCCATCGACGCCCTGAACAGAAATTTGCGTGGTATTGGGCAATCTTTCCGCTTCACGGGCGAAAATCGTTATCTCATCGATCTCAAGCAATGCCTGCTCGAGTTTATTCCGTAACATTAACAACTTCCGACTGCGTTCCGTTATTTCGCTTTTAGCCAGTTCCGCCGCCTTGCCGAACCCGACAATTGCCGCGACATTCTCCGTACCGGCGCGCAAACCGTTTTCCTGACCGCCACCTATCAGTAACGGATATAAATCGAAGCCTTTCGAGGCCACCAGTGCCCCACATCCTTTCGGACCGTAAACTTTATGGCTGGATAACGACATTAAATCCGCGCCAAGCTCGGGAAAAGACAGCGGGATTTTTCCCAACGCCTGCACGGCATCGGTATGAAAAATAACACCCTGCCCCGCTAGTTTTTCTGCAATAGCTCGAATATTCTGAATCGTGCCGGTTTCATTATTGGCCAGCATCACCGAAACAAAATCATTTTTTTCCAACTTTAACCGGTCCATCGCCTCCGCTTCGATCAGGCCATTTGAATCAACCTCTATCATTTGCAATTGGCGGAAGCTACTTCGCCGAAACGAGACCGGTTCGGTAATCGATGGGTGTTCAATGGTGGAAATGGCGACCGCGGCATGCTCAGGAATGTTATGTAAGGCCAAGCTGTTCGCTTCGGTGCCTCCGCTGGTAAAAATCACCTGAGCAGGCTGCACATCAACCAAAGCCGCGACCTGCTCCCTAGCCGTGTCGATTGCGCTGCGTGCCAATCTGCCGAACCGGTAAATACTGGACGGATTGCCGTAAAACGTCTTCAGATAAGGCAACATCGCTTCCACAACTCTCTCATCAGGAGGGGTAGTGGCGTTATGATCAAAATAGATCATTTAGATGGTGAGTTTGTCCTGTTTTTGTATTTCGATCATTTGCTCAAGTTGCTGATCTTGACGCTTGGCAACTTCGGAAACCAGTTCTCTGTCCAGCAAAGAGCCTAAACTGATACCTTTTAGATATTCCCGAATCTGATCGCTTAGCCCCATCCATAAATCATGGGTCAGGCAGTGTTGATTATTCTGGCAATTACCTTTCCCTCCGCATTTGGTTGAGTCGACCTGCTCATCAACGGCGGCAATAATCTCGGCGATGTTTATTTCGCCGGCATGGCGACTGAGCTTATAGCCGCCACCGGGGCCTCTGACGCCTTTGACCATTCCTGCTTTACGCAAGCGAGCAAATAATTGCTCAAGATAAGATAAAGAAATGGTTTGTCGGGTTGCAATATCGGTTAACGTAACCGGCCTGGTTTGACTGTGAAACGCCAAATCCAGCATAGCGGTCACCGCATAACGCCCTTTTGTTGTTAATCGCACTGGAAATTCCTTAAATACCTAATGGGAGTAGGGATACTATAGTAAAACCCAGTATTTTAGTCAACAATTAGGCGCGGTACCGAATATTACTTTCAGCCGTTATCTTTAATTTCGCAATCGTTTAATTCCGGAATCGCTTCCTCCTGGAACTCAATGCCGGACTCATTCAACACTTTCTTCATTCCCTCCAACTGTTTATCCATTTCATGAATGTGATCAAGCATATGATTAATAGCGTTAGCTACAGGATCGGGCATATCGGCCGTCGCTCCATAGGCATCGAACCCCATCTTCTGAGCGATTGCATCGCGATTGACAGCCTTTTTCTTGTTTTTGGTGATGATATGGGCGGGAATCCCGACAACGGTCGCGCCGGCTGGGACCGGTTTGACCACTACCGAATTGGAACCAACACGGGCTCCTTCGCCGATCTCGATGGGACCCAATACTTTGGCTCCCGCTCCGATCACGACACCGTTACGCAATGTCGGATGGCGCTTTCCTTTATCCCAACTGGTTCCCCCCAAAGTAACGCCGTGATATAAAGTGCAATCGTCCCCAATTACGGCGGTCTCTCCGATGACGACTCCCATTCCGTGGTCTATAAAAAAACGCCGTCCGATGGTCGCGCCGGGATGAATTTCAATACCGGTCAACCAGCGACTTAAATGAGAAGTAAAACGAGCCAACCAACGAAAACCGTGCCGCCAGAAGAAATGACTCAACCGGTGGATCATCATGGCATGAAATCCCGGATAGGTCGTTATCACCTCAAACACTGATTGAGCTGCGGGATCGCGTTCGAAAACGCATTGGATTTCGTCATTAATTCGCTTAAACATATTCGCTACTTGGCATTATGATTTTGAGCAAAACGCAGTATGCCCCTGAGTATATCCAATTCTTTACTATCCAACTGAATGCGATTAAAAATCCGCCGCAGCCTGCGCATGATGGATCTGGACTTGTCGGCATGTAAAAAACCGATATCATCCATGGTTTGATATAAATGCTGATAAAAAGATTCCATCTGTTCGGCCGTTGCCAAAGGATCCTCCCCCTTGTCGCCGACCCGGCTTTCATCTTTGAAGCCGGTTGCGATGAAAAGTTCGTAACAAACCACCTGCACTGCGGCGGCGATATTCAGCGAACTGTAATCTTGATTGCATGGAATACGCAATAAGTAGTGGCAAAGATCCAATTCATGATTTTTCAAACCGGAGTTTTCTCGTCCAAACACAATGGCAATCCGGGTTTCTCGATAATCGGCATCAACAAAGCGTTCGGCACATTCCCTAACCGTCAATTGCGGCCAACTGATCGTCCGATCCCTGGCGCTGGCTCCCAACACAATCTGGCAATCGGCAATCGCCTGCTCCAAAGTATCGACGACAACGGCCGAGCGTAGCACATCGTGAGCTCCGGAGGCCCGCGCCGTAGCATCCGCGCTGGGGAAAATTTTCGGCGACACCAAGCACAGCTCCGACATTGCCATATTTTTCATCGCTCGGGCCACCGCCCCTATATTTCCAGGATTCGACGTTTCGACCAATACAATTTTAAAATTAGACAGCAAAGACTTGTCCCGCACACTAAAAAACCGATGATTTTAACAAAAGTTTTGCTATCCTATAGCGTTTTCTCCGCTCTTATAAAAAACGATTTATGCATCCAATGCTTAATATTGCCGTGCGCGCGGCAAGAAATGCCGGCGACCTGATTCAACGTTCCGCCGACAACCTAGGCCGACTCAGCATTAACCAAAAAAGCCAATATGATTATGCATCAGAAGTCGACTTTCAGGCCGAACAGGAAATTATCAAAGTCATTCGTACCGCTTATCCCGATCACGCCATCCTGGCGGAAGAAAGCGGCGAGCATCATGGCAACGATTACCTCTGGGTGATCGACCCGCTTGACGGCACCACCAACTTTCTCCATGGCTTCCCGCAATATGCCGTTTCGATCGCGTTGAAGATCAAAGGAAAGATCGAATTGGGTGTCGTATACGACCCGAATAGAGACGAATTATTTACCGCCCAACGGGGAGGCGGTGCAATGTTAAACAACCGGCGCATCAGAGTCGGCCGACAATCCAGTCTGCAAACAGCCTTATTGGGCACCGGTTTTCCGTTCAGAAGCGATGAATTCCTCGACACTTATCTGGCAATGTTTCGGCCTTTATGTGCCGCAACTTCAGGCATCAGACGAGCCGGTGCCGCAGCGCTCGATCTAGCTTATGTCGCTACCGGCAGGCTCGACGGCTTTTGGGAAATCGGCTTAAAGGAATGGGATATGGCAGCCGGCGTCCTATTAATACAAGAGGCCGGAGGAGTCGTGACGGATTTCTCTTTCAACAATCACTTTCTAAAATCCGGCAACATTATTGCCGGAAACCCGAAAATGCACCAACTAATGTATCAAGCTATCGCACCGCATGTCACCGACAAACTAAAATAATCTGGGGAGTTTCTGGGGGCTTAATTCAAATCGAGCCCCAATCGCATTGATTTAGATGTCTTTCAATACGCTCCAAACTTCGTCGTAATTGGGCTCATCAGCGATTTCGCTAACCAATTCGGTGTAAACGACTTTGTCGTTCTCGTTGAGAACAATGACGGCTCGGGCCGTCAGTCCGGCCAAAAGACTATCGACCAGCTCAACACCGTAATCCTTAGCGAAATTGGAGCGAAAGGTCGATAAAGGAATGACATCTCTGATTCCTTCCGATTCGCAAAACCGGTTTTGCGCGAACGGTAAATCGGCCGATATCGCTAATACCACCGTATTGTTGAGAGCCCCCGCCTTTTCGTTGAATTTACGAGTTGACGTTTGGCAGGTCGGGGTATCCAGACTCGGAACGATGTTCAGCACTTTCCTTTTACCGGCGTAGGTAGCCAGTGTCACCTCCTTCAATTTATTGCTGACCAGCTTAAAATCCGGCGCAGTGGAACCGACTGCCGGCAACTCGCCTGAGGTATGAATGGGCTTCCCCTGAAATGTAATTGTCGCCATACTGAATACCTGTATTCGTCAGTTTGCAGGGACAATGGACGCCCCTGTCCGTATCGATTGCTATTGTTGTTTCTTGCGTTTTTTACTGAAATCGACCAACCGTTTACGTTTTTTAAGCTGACGTTCGGTCAACGGATTTTTCTGCCCCTGAAAAGGGTTCTCCGGTGATTTGAATACCAACCGAACCGGCGTTCCTTTCAAACCCAACTGCTCACGATAGTAATTCATCAAATAGCGTTTGTAAGAGCCCGGCAACGCATCGGTCTGCACGCCGTGAACGACCACCACAGGCGGATTACGGCCGCCCTGGTGAGCGTATTTCAACTTGATTCTACGACCGCGAACTAACGGCGGCTGATGAGCCGCCAACGCATCGTTGAGAATACGCGTCAGTACCGGCGTCGACATATCGATCATCGCAGCATCGTACAAATCATGAACGACATCGAACAACTTGCCAACCCCGCTGCCATGCAACGCGGAAATCGGATGCTTTTCGGCAAAATCCAGAAACGGCAACTTGATCTCGATCTGCTTTTTCACCTTATCTTTCTGTTCCGAAGTGATGCCATCCCATTTGTTCAAACCGATAATCAATGCTCTACCAGCCTCCAACACCAGACCAAGTAAATGCGCATCCTGCTCGGTCACTCCCTCTCGCGCATCGATCAGATAAATCACGACATTGGCTTTTTCGATCGCTTGCAAGGTCTTAATAATGCTGAATTTTTCGATCGCCAAAGAGACCTTGGAACGCCTGCGCATGCCAGCGGTATCGATCAATGTGAATTTCTGGTGATTACGTTCGAAGGGTATGTAAATACTGTCCCGTGTGGTGCCGGCTTCATCAAACACCACCACACGCTCCTCGCCTAGAAGGCGATTGACCAATGTCGATTTGCCCACATTGGGCCTTCCGACAATAGCGATACCAATGCCCTGTTCTTCCTCTTCCGTCGACTCATCGTCAGCCTCAGCTGGCAGCAATTCGTCAATGCGTGCTAACAACTCCTTGACACCCCTGCCATGGGAAGCAGCAATCGGTAGCGGCTCCCCCAATGCCAAAGAAAAAAAATCGGCACAAGCTAAATCGGCATTGATTCCGTCAATTTTATTGGCAACCAAAACCACCGGTTTATCCAGTTTCCGCAAAGTTTGGGCAATTTGTTGGTCGGAAACATTCATACCGGCCCGAGCATCGACCAGGAAAAATACGACATCGGCTTCTTGCAGAGCGATCTCGACCTGTTTTTGCGCGAAACTGTCGATCCCTTCACTGTCATCGGCAATACCACCGGTATCAACCAGTAAACAATCCCGACTACCTCTTTTGATCCGTCCGTATTGACGATCGCGGGTCAACCCCGGGTAATCGGCAACCAAAGCTTCCCTACTTCGAGTTAAATAATTGAATAAAGTCGATTTGCCGACATTAGGCCTGCCTACCAAGGCAATAACAGGTAACATTATTTGGATTTAATTTTATAAGCGGCTACTGTGCCGTCTTTTGCATAAATATAAACAGTATTGTTGACGATTACAGGCTTGGCCTCAATTGCCGAATCCGAAACCTGAATACGTCCCAATTGCCTGCCGTCGTTTGCGGCCAGCCAGTGCAGATAACCCTCAAAATCGCCAACCGCAACAAAACCTTCATAAACGACCGGTGCCGTCAACTTACGGTAACGCAGTTCGTCCTGCTTCCATAAAGCCGCCCCGTTACGCTGATCCAATTGCCAGACATCGCTATTGCTATCGGTAAGGTATATATAGCGCCAATCGTAACTGATTCCAGCCGATGAAGACACGTCTTCATTGCGCCATAGCACGTCGCCATCCATTTCCAGCACGGCTGCAGTTCCGCCTTGATAACTCGCGGAATAAATAACCCCGTCAGTTTCCACCGGATCAACATCCAGATCAACCAAACGTTCGACTTCGGAACGCCCAGTGGGTATGGCTAGGCTGGTTTCCCACGTGTTTTTACCGTCATTAAGCCGCAAGGCGGCAAGTTTACCGTTGGCATAACCTACGATAACGTTGTCTTCGACCAAAATCGGAGAACTGGTACCGCGGATACTTAAAGCAGGCACGTTACGTTCGAATTCCCATAACAGGCTACCGTCCTTTTCGCTTAATGCGGACACCTTGCCGTCAATAGTACGTACAATCACGGCATTCGTTGTCACCAAAGGAACCGCCAATACTTCACTGGACATAATCGCCAGCCATTTTTGCTCACCGGTTTCGATATCGAACGCTACAACTTCAGCATTGCTGGTTCCCATCACGGCCGTATCGATACCGGTTCCTGGGCCGGCCGAAAAGGCGAATTCCGTCTCGGTTTCCCAAAGAATGTCACCTGTTTCCAAAGTTCTGGCTTCCAGCAAACCATGCAGGTCGGCTGTCAAAACCTTACCGTAACTAACAGCGATGACCAAATTCAAAAATTGGTCACCTGCACCGTCCCCGGTTTTTTCCTTCCATAGTCGCTCAACCTCCACTTCTGGCTCGAATTGCAGCAAAGGGGAAGGGGGCTCTGTATTATCCTCACCGCCCAGAAAATAACTCGAAGCAGTACCAACCAGTTCTTTGCTGGCGTCGAGCAAAGCACAGCCGTTCAACAATAATGCGATACCGCAGCACCCAACGAAAACAATTTTATTTCTATAGATTGGCTTCAACATAGAACGGAATTTTCGGCAAAAAACTCGACTTCACTATGCGATTTAGTGAAATTTATGCCGTTAAACAAAACACCCCACCTCTCCTAAAACAGGAGTGATGGGCATAAGGCCCGAGCAAACAACTGAATTAAGGTTGAGCTGGCGTAATAATTTCCGCGGCGGTGATGTCATCCAGTTTAAATTGCAACAACGGCGAACGTTGCCCTGAACGCAAAGCGCTTTGATAAGCCGTTCGGGCTTCGCCCAAACGGTCCAAAGCCACATACAAATCACCTTTTAATTCATCGTAAACGGCTTCAAAACCTTTTGCTGACGTCGAATCCGTCTCGGCAATCAATTGCAAGCCCTTTTCATAGTCGCCAGTCGCCGACATCAACCTAACCAACCTGATCCGCGCGACATTTTTGATCTCTTCATCGTATCCGTCTTGAATCAATTGCTGCAACACGGATTTAGCTCCATCCAAATCGCCCTGTTGGACTTTATTTTTAGCCAGGACCAAACCGGCAAATGAGCTGTAAGCGGTCGAACCGTATTGATCCCTGATCCGTTGAGATATTTTATCCACCGATTCCAAGTTGCCTTGCTTCTCCGCATTAATTAACTGCTGATACATCGCCGAAGCCTGGTTTAATTTGTCCTGCTGATAACTTTGCCAGAAATTCCAACCTCCGATCAGGACAAATGCGGCGATCACGCCGCTGATCATAGAGGAGCCATTGGCTTTCCACCATCGTTTTAACGCTTCGACCTGTTGTTCTTCTGTTTCGTATATTTCCACGACCAATTCTCTTGTTTATTGATTTCGAAATGACGACTTCAATGATTTTTTCTCAGTCTGTCAGCCAGTTTTGCAACGACTGAACCAACTCGGGTACCGTCATATTGGTTTGTTGCTGATCAGTTCGTAAAGGTTTGAGACTAACCTCTCCCCGCTCAGCCTCATCGTCGCCGATAATGACGGCATATTCAGCCCCGGATTTATCGGCTTTTTTGAACTGGCTTTTGAAACTACCGCCGCCGCAATGCATTTGCAGTTTCAGACTCTCGATTTCAGTCCTAAGCCGCTCTGCGACCTGCATTCCGAATTTTTCCGCGGTCGCTCCGACTCTGAGCATGTAGACATCGACCTGTCTGTCCGGTTGAACGCCTTCCCGCATCTCTACTAACGCCAGCAGCCTTTCCATACCCAAAGCAAAGCCTATCGCATAATTGTTTTTACCGCCTAATTGTTCGATTAAACCATCATAGCGACCGCCAGCGCAAATGGTACCTTGAGCGCCCAAATCGTTAGTAACCCATTCGAAAACGGTCTTACCATAATAATCCAGCCCTCTCACTAAGCGTGAATTTAAGACATAAGAGACGCCCAAGTCATCTAGAGTAGTCGTCAGCTTTTTAAAGTGTTCCCGGCTATCATCGCCGAGATAATCCATCAATTCCGGCGCTTGTGCAATCAACTGCTTCATTGCCGGGTTTTTACTGTCCAGAATGCGTAATGGATTAGTTTCCAGTCTGCGTAAACTATCCTCGTCCAATAAATCCAAATGTTCTTTAAAGTAAACGACCAGCTTTTCTCGGTATTCTGATCTTTCTGCGCTCGTCCCCAAAGTATTAAGTTGCAATTCGACTTTGTCGCGAATACCTAGTTTTCGCCATAACCTATCGCTTAACAATATAATTTCGGCATCGATATCAGGACCTGCCATGCCGTATGTTTCCACCCCCAACTGGTAAAATTGGCGATAACGGCCTTTTTGCGGTCGCTCGTGTCTGAACATAGGGCCACAGTACCAGAGGCGGTGGACCTGATTATGCAACAACCCATGCTCCAAACACGCTCTCAAACAACCGGCAGTACCCTCCGGTCGCAACGTCAACGAGTCACCGTTGCGATCGTCGAAGGTATACATTTCTTTTTCGACAATATCGGTGACTTCGCCGATCGAGCGTTTAAACAATTCGGTTTTTTCAACAATCGGCAAACGGATTTCTCGATAACCGTAACTATCGAGAACGTTTCTAATGATCGATTCCACTTCGTGCCAACGGGGTGAATGTTCGGGAAGGATGTCGTGCATCCCTCGGATAGCCTGAATAGCCTGGTGTTTATTTGCCATTGAGTTGTATTGAAATTCTTGAAGCCAACGAATTAACGATTGACGGCCGTCTTAATTTGTCGGGCTTGCTCCGTCTCCGGAAACTGCGACAATAACAGATTAATGTATTTTTCAGTCAGCAAAGGATCACCCAATGCTCGCTCCGTTTGAATCGCAATCCACAGTGTTTGCGGGGTATGCTGCGCGACCGCCAGATAGCGTTCAAGAAACGCCCTGGCCGACATATATTTTCTTTTGTTATAGCTCAGTTGCTGCATCTCCAGCAACGCCGGTGCATAGTCGGGCTGCTCCTGCAACGCTTGACGAAATGCCCGCTCGGCTTGGTCTTTTTGGTTCTGTTTCAAATAACACAGACCGATGTTGGTTAACGCCAACCATTTCCGGTTATTCAACGGCATTTGAGCCGCCTGATTCAACAAAGGCATTGCCTCGCCATAGTCACCCGTATCGCAGAGAAAACGGCCGTAATTATTTTTTATACTGTAATCATCAGGGCTCAGATCCATTGCTTCTCGATAATGGTAACGCGCTGTTTCAGGCTGTCGGATACGTTCATATAAAACTGCAAGCGCATTATGGACCTCGGAGCTTTTCGAATCCAGCCGATAGGCTTTCTCCAATTTCTCCTTGGCCACATCCAACATTCCCATATCGAGGTAACGTACTCCCATCCGCAGATTGAGAGCGGCTTTTTCCTGCTTGGACAAGGTATTATTGCTACCACCGGAACTCGATACACAAGCGCTCAGCAGTATGCAGAGAATTCCGAGCAAAACCAGTCTTGACGACTTCTCAAGCGACATGTCGGGCTCCTGAACGTTGCAACTTTAAATGCCTACGACTTTTGTCTTTAACCTGCCCGACCAACTGGCCACATGCTGCATCGATATCGTCGCCACGGGTTTTCCGAATCGTCGTGACTATACCCGCATTGTGCAAAATATCGCGGAAACGCAAAACCGTTTCCGGCGAGGAGCAACGATAATCCGATTGAGGGAATGGATTAAATGGAATCAGGTTGACCTTGGATGGGACATGGCTCAGCAACTTAGTCAGAGCTTTTGCATCCTGTTCAGAGTCATTGACCCCTTCCAGCATGACGTATTCGAATGTAATATGTTTGCGCGGTCCCAATTTGGCGTAATTGCGACAAGCTTCCATCAATTCCTTCAACGGATATTTCTGATTGATCGGTACCAGAACGTTACGCAATTCATCGTTGGGAGCATGCAACGACACCGCCATGCTAACGTCACACACTTCATTCAATCGTTGCATGGCTGGCACAATACCCGAAGTACTGACCGTCACGCGTCGTTTCGACAAACCGTAACAAAAATCATCCATCATCAGATTCATCGCGGCTACCACATTATCGAAATTCAATAATGGCTCGCCCATACCCATCATCACCACATTAGTGATTTTCTTGTTTGGTCCGAGTCTTTTTTGCGCCACATACAATTGGCCGATGATTTCCGAAACCTTAAGATTGCGGTTGAAACCTTGACGCGCCGTAGAACAGAAGGTACAAGCCAAAGCGCAACCGACCTGTGAGGAGACACATAGCGTGCCACGTTTTTCTTCCGGAATGAACACGGTCTCCACCCGGTTGCCGCAGCTCATCTGCATGGCCCATTTACAAGTGCCGTCAGTCGCCTTTTGTTCGATGATCAATTCCGGCACCTGGATACAGCAATGATCATTTAACCAGGCACGCAAAGATTTGCTCAGGTTGGTCATTTGATCGAAATCTTCGACCCCTTCCTGATAAATCCATTTCAGCAACTGAGTTGCCCGAAACGGTTTTTCTCCCAATCCGACAAAAAAGGCCTGTAGACCCTTTCTGTCGAAATCCAGAAGATTGGTTTTTTCCGAATTAACGGATGCGCTCGCAGAGTTCATTCTCTGAGAAAAAGAAAGCGATTTCTTCTTTCGCTGTTTCCTGCGCGTCGGAACCATGTACCGCATTTTCATCGATGCTTTCCGCAAAATCAGCACGGATAGTACCTGGAGCCGCCTCTTTAGGATTAGTTGCCCCCATCAGTTCACGGTTTTTCAGCACCGCATTTTCGCCTTCCAACACTTGTACGACAACAGGACCGGAAATCATGAAGTTGACCAGATCATTGAAAAAAGGGCGCTCTTTGTGGACCGCATAAAAACCTTCTGCCTGCTCTTTGCTCAACTGCAGCATTTTAGATGCCACGATTCTCAAACCGTTCTTCTCGAAACGGCTGACAATTTCGCCAATCACATTTTTGGCGACTGCATCAGGTTTAATAATTGAGAACGTACGTTCGATTGCCATTTTTTTCAAACTCCAGTTTACTTAAATAATAGTTAAATAATCGGTCATTATAGCGAATAAGTTTTTTAATCAATATCTTTTTTGGCGGATTAATCAGCCTCTTGTATCTAACCAGTTAATTCACCAACAAGTGCTTAGGGCATACCGTCGATATCTGCGCCTTCCTTTTCGGGTACCATCAAATCCTCCTTGCTGATACCCAACGCCAACACAATCGGACTGGCGACATAAATCGAGGAATAAGTCCCGATTGCAATCCCGATCATCAACGCCAATGAAAAATTATGAATGATTTCCCCGCCAAGAGTAGCCAGCGCAATTAAAACCAGCATCGTGGTAAATGAAGTCATCAGTGTCCGGCTCAATGTCTGGTTCAAGGAACTGTTCATAATAGTCTGCGAATCACCTTTGCGCATCTTACGGAAATTTTCCCGTATCCTATCGAAAACAACGATGGTATCGTTCAGCGAATAACCGATCACCGCGAGAATCGCAGCAAGAACGGTCAAATCGAATTCCATGCCGAGCAACGAAAATACGCCGAGGGTAATAACGACATCATGAATCAACGCGGCCACAGAACCCAATGAGAATTTAGATTCAAATCGCCAGGCGACATAAACCAGAACGCCGATCACCGAATACAGTAACGCCAAACCACCGTCCTCAGTCAGATCGTCACCCACTTGCGGCCCGACGAATTCCACCCGACGCAGCTCTCCGGGTTCGGCGGCATCTTTATTAACCGCCTCCAATACGCGATTACTCAGCTCAGCGCTGTTTAAGTTTTCATCCGGCTTGATCCGAATAAGAACGTCTCTCGCGGTACCAAAATTTTGCACCGTGGCATCGGCAAATCCTGCCTGATTAAGTGCATTGCGCATGAGCGACAAATCCGCAGCCTGTTTGTAACCGACTTCAACCAGCGTACCGCCGGTAAAATCGATCCCCAATTTCAAACCGTTAATTGCAAGCGAAACCACCGACACCATAATCAGCAACCCGGAAAAAATCATCGCCAGTTTACGCTTACCTAAAAAATCAATTTCTTGTTTTAGCATCATATTCTTTAATATCTTTAGCCGTTGAACAGAGACTTGCGGGATTAAATGGACAGTTTTTCCACCCGGCGATTACCATAAAGCCAGTTAATCAACATACGGGTTCCCATAATGGCCGTAAACATGGAACTCAAAATACCGATCGACAGAGTAACCGCAAAGCCTTTGACCGGGCCGGTGCCAAAACCGAACAGCACCAAAGCGACCAGCAAAGTCGTAATATTGGCATCCAAAATAGTGCTAAACGCTTTCTCATATCCGGTATAAATACTGGATTGCGGGGTGTTACCGAGACGGATTTCCTCTTTGATTCTTTCAAAAATCAACACATTGGCGTCGACCGCCATACCGATCGTCAAAACGATACCGGCAATGCCCGGCAACGTTAACGTCGCTTGCAACATAGACAACAAAGCCACGATCACCACCAAATTAAACGCCAGTGCCGCGTTGGCCACCAAACCGAAGACCTTATAATAAAAAGCCATATAAGCCAGAACCAGCAACAGTCCGACCACGACCGACATCAAACCCTTGTCGATATTGTCCTGCCCGAGGCTTGGACCGACCGTCCGTTCTTCGACAATATCAACCGGCGCCGCCAGTGCACCCGCCCGCAACAACAACGCCAACGTGCGCGCTTCTTGGGCGCTATCCAAACCGGTGGTTTGGAAACGCTTACTGAAAGCGTCCCGGATAGTCGCTACGCTAATTACTTTTTCCATTTTTTCCTTATGGCGGACTTTTTCTCCGTTGACCGTCCGGGTTTCGGTTTTGTATTCGATAAACACCACCGCCATCGGCTTGCCTATGTTAGCCTGGGTCATTTTGCCCATTTTCTTGGCACCGATACCGTTCAACGTAATAAAAACCGACGGAGAACCATTCTGATCCAATCCGGACGACGCATCGACAATCTGGTCGCCGGTCACGATTACGCGGCTATAGAGCAAAATGGGATTACCGTCCTTTTCGTAATACAACCGGCTACCGACGGGAACTCGCCCTTCCACAGCCTTTTGTACATCATGCTGAACATCCACCAGACGATACTCCAACGTTGCCGTGGTACCCAAAATTTCTTTGGCTCGAGTGGTGTCCTGCACCCCCGGCAATTGCACCACTATCCGATTGTCGCCTTGCTGCTGGATCACCGGTTCCGCCACGCCGATTTCGTTGACACGATTGCGGAGCGTGGTCATATTCTGCGCCAAGGCAAATTTTTTGATTTCGTTCAGCTCGGTCTCAGCAATCGAAGCGGTAAACTCAAAACCTTCTTCTGTGTCGTTCACTTTCAGATTACGAAAATCCTTGTCCATCACATTAAGGGCCGCGACCTTATCGTCTTGATCCCTAAGCGCCACCCGGATGGCTCCATCCTGTTTCTCCACCGACCGGTAACGAATTTTTGCCGACCGTAACGCCGAACGAATATCGTTGTAATAACGTTCTTCGGCCTGCTTGATCGCCGCATCCATATCCACTTCCAACAGGAAATGTACACCCCCGCGCAAATCAAGGCCCAAATACATCGGCTCGGCACCCAATGCAGTCAACCAAGCGGGTGTCGCCGGAGCTAAATTCAACGCTACGGTGGCGCTATTGCTCATTTTATCGCGCAACAAATCGGCGGCCTTCAACTGATCATCGGTATTATTGAACCGCACCAGAATTCGACCATCGGCAAACTCAAAGGATTTGACCGCCAATCTGGCGTTTTTGAGAGCGGCTTCAACCTCATCGGCCTGTTTCTGTTCCAACGGCGTAATACTGGAAGACGATACCTGGACCGAAGGATCATTACCGAACAGATTGGGGAGTGCATAAATGAGCCCGACCAGCAGTACGATCACTATCAGACTATTTTTCCAAATTGGGAAGCGGTTTTGCATTTTTTTTCCATCAATAAAACGGCTGCGGCCCGATTATCCGTAGAAAGATCGAGCCATTTGCAATAAGACAAACACAGGGTAAAACAGTCAGTTTATTGTGCCCGTGGCTTTTTATTCAAAGCTTTATAAGTGCCTTTCGGCATCATGTTGGCGATAGCGTGGCGTTGGATCTGAATAAAGGTATTATCGCTCACTTCGATTTTGACGAAATTATCGTCCAAATCGACGACTTTGCCTAAAATTCCGCCGGAAGTCACTACTTCCGCACCTTTTGAAAGCGCCGCCAGCATTTGTTTTTGCTCTTTGTTACGCTTCGATTGAGGTCGAATAAACAAAAAATAGAAAAATATCAAAATACCCAGCGGAAACAGCATTCCTTCAAAACCCGGTTGTTGAACCGCAGGGACAGCCGCCTCGGCCATCGCATCAGAGATCAAAAAGCTCATTGTAATCCTCAGTTGTTATCGTTATATAAATTTCAGTAGACCGGCACCCGCCGAAAAAATGGCAGTATTATGCCACATCCGGCACGCTT
This sequence comes from Methylococcaceae bacterium, assembly GCA_050304855.1. Taxonomy (GTDB): domain Bacteria; phylum Pseudomonadota; class Gammaproteobacteria; order Methylococcales; family Methylomonadaceae; genus Methylomarinum. Next base: position 1,032 of record JBNLEI010000292.1, on the reverse strand, counting down.
TTTCCTCGTTGCTGATAAAACGCCTTGACAAAATCGGCCAGGCGATGGCCTGCAATGGCATCGCGCAAGCCTTGCATCAACTCCAGATAATAGAAAAGGTTATGAATCGTATTCAGCCGCGGCCCAAGCATTTCCCCGCATTTATCCAAATGGCGTAAATAGGACCTGGAATAATTCCGGCAGGTATAGCAACCGCATTGTTCATCCAATGGCCCGGTGTCGAACTGATAGCGGCTGTTGCGGATTTTTATAACGCCGTGACGGGTAAACAAATGGCCGTTTCGCGCATTGCGCGTCGGCATGACGCAATCGAACATATCGATACCTCGACGCACCGCTTCGACCAGATCCTCCGGGGTTCCGACACCCATCAGATAACGCGGTTTTTCGACCGGCATTTTCGGATGAACGACATCCAGCATGGCCAGCATTTCCTCTTTCGGTTCGCCGACGGAAAGACCGCCGATCGCATAACCGTCGAAACCGATATCGACCAGGCCGTCGATGGATTCCTGACGCAGATGATCATACATTCCGCCTTGTACTATTCCGAACAACGCAGCTGGATTATCGCCATGGGCAGCTTTGCTGCGTTCGGCCCAGCGCAGCGATAATCGCATCGAATCGGCAGCTTCTTGAACCGAGGCCGGATAAGGGGTGCATTCATCGAAGATCATGACAATATCGGACCCCAAGTCGCGCTGTACCTGCATAGATTCTTCCGGCCCCATAAAAATCGAGCTGCCGTTAACAGGAGACTTGAACGTCACGCCCTGCTCGGTAATTTTACGTAAAGCACCCAGACTGAATACCTGAAAACCGCCTGAATCGGTTAATATCGGCTTATCCCACTGCATAAAGTCATGCAGATCGCCATGCGCTTTCATCACTTCCATGCCCGGCCGCAGCATCAGATGAAACGTGTTGCCGAGAATGATCTGTGCGCCGATACCGGTCAGTTCATCGGGTGTCATCGACTTGACCGAACCGTAAGTGCCGACCGGCATAAAAATGGGCGTTTCCACAATGCCC
>JBNLEI010000291.1:0-4269 GCA_050304855.1 Methylococcaceae bacterium | reverse complement strand
ACGGCTGCCAGTTGCGGATAGCGTCAAATTGTCCAAATGATAGCTAAAGCCAAGATCGACGCCGTATCGGCTTTCTCGGGTCGAAGCGCCTGTCATCACTTGAACGGCCGATTCGTCGGCGGACACGGTTTTACTAGCGTTTACACCGTCGATGCCGGATGCGCCGGCGGTTACTTCTGCGGCGGCGTCCGGCATCGTTAAGACCGGAGTTGCACCGGAAAAAGTATCGATCACCCAGTTGCCTTGGATTTCCAGTGACTTGGACACCGGCAAAACTATCATACCTTGATAAATATCGACCGAAATTCGGTCGCCGCTTTCTTGATAATGGCCGTATTGAAAATCGGCCGACGGCTTCTTACCGACCTGTGCCGCTTCGGCAGCAACCGGTAGCATACCCGGCAAAGTTAGCGCAGCAGCGCTTAAAGCCCGGATAGTCGAAGATTTAATTACATCCACAACCGCCCCCGCCTGCGCTATGGCCGCCGGATGAGGCTTCCTTGCTGACTTGCATATGTTGGCGCAGTGACGCCTCGATCGCGTTTGGTTGTACGGCCATATGCGGTTTGGCCAGAATGCCGCGTTCCCATGGCTTAATGTCCGGCGTGCAGGCACATAGCATAAAGGTAGCGGCGAAAGAAACCGCTACGCGGACGGCGAGCGACACGCCGGTTACTCGCTCAGTAAAGACAACACGGCCGAACGAATTTTATCCGGGCTGTCCTCGTCGAAACCCAGATGCACCTCCCTAATAATACCCTTCTTATCGATAATATAGGAGGAAGGCATGGCGATGACTTGATAGGTTTCTGGACACTTGCCTTCACCGTCATAACCGACTGAAAAACCGACTGGGTTATTCTGCAGAAATTCAGCGGCTTGGTCTTTTTCTTCGTCGAGATTAATGGCGACGACCTCGAAGCCTTTATCTTTCAACTCGTTATGTAATTGGTTGAGGCTTGGGAAGGACATTTTGCAAGGAGGGCACCAGGACGCCCAAAAATCGACATAGACCACTTTGTTTTTTAAGTCTGTGATATTCAATGAACTGTTAGTGTTAAAGCGTTCAACACTGCATGATGGGGCTGTTTCGCCAGGCTGAGCGGCATAGGTTATTGAAGCGGCAAATAATAAAATCCAGGGTAAGAACACGATTTGCTTTATCATAAATTTATAATATTTTTATTAATGATAATAATTTTTATTTCTTTTTTGAGGCAGCAATTATTGGGCCTTCTCTTGGCTGATGCCGACTAAATAAGTTAATAATATGTAACTTATTAATATAAAAGATATTTTCTTAGGGAATCTGTTTTGCGGTTTTATTGAACAAATTGTATAAGCGTAAAAGGGTGTGGAATGGCTTATTTAAACAAGGCAAATAACATAGTTTGTAAAGCCAAGTTGGAAGATTCTGATGCAATCTCTTTTATAGCTTTAAGTGTTACTCTTACTGACTCTATGTTCAGGCGGAAAGCGCCATATTTCTCGGTTCTTTAGCGTCTAAGAGACTGCATTTTCTTCAAGCCAGTCGCTTGACAGGCAGAGTGCCAGCAATCATAGTGTCGCCCAGTAACAGTCGTTTTTTACGGAATTGCCGTAAGAGATGCAACATAGTCTTTATAAAACTCAGTATTAATCAATGAAAAACCAGTCACTTCAAGACCAACTGTTGAAAGCCGGTTTGGTCAGCGATGCAAAAGCAAAACAGGTTCGGACCGAAAAGCGCAAGCAAAATAAGAAAAAACAAAAGAACAAAGACGAAGCGATTGATGAGACGAAACAGTTAGTGCAGGAAACAAAAGCCAAGCAGGCCGAGCAGGACCGACTGTTGAATGAGCAACGTAATCAACTGGTGGAACAGCGTCAAATTGAAAGCCAAATCAGAATGTTGATTGAATCGAAGCGCTTACCTAAACCGAAGGACGAAGACGCGATCGCCTATCATTTTAACGATAGAAACAAGGTGAAAACCGTTTATATCAGCGAGGATACACGTGGCAAACTGATTAACGGCAAATTGGCGATTGTGAAACTGGATCAACACTATGAATTAGTGGCGGCGGAAGTCGCTGAAAAAATCGCGGAAAGGGCTCCGGATTTCTTTATAATGATGTTTCCTGCTAAGGAAGCCGAGTCAATAGATGACGAATATGCGGATTATCAGGTTCCGGACGATTTGATGTGGTGAACTAGCGATAGACCGTGCAACGGTTGCGGCCGTTTTCTTTGGATTGGTAGAGCGCTTGATCGGCGCGTTCAAACACATCTTCATGTCTTAGATCTTTTTCCATAAATTCGCTGATTCCGCAGGAAATTGTGAAATCAACTTTTTTTCCTTGATAATTAAAATCTGTTCCGGCGATTAAAGTTCGGAATTTTTCAGCAACGATCAGAGCTTGTTCCGTTTTGGTGTTGTGCAAAAGCATGACGAATTCCTCTCCGCCATAGCGGGCGATAAAATCCGTTTCCCTGCAACTGCGCTTCATCAGGTGGGCAAACAACGATAGCGTTTTATCGCCGGCTTTGTGGCCATAGACGTCGTTGATATTTTTGAAATAATCGACGTCCCAAATAATCATGGATACCGGATTTTTATAGCGCTTCCAGTTTTTAAATTCCAAGTCGATTTTTTCGTTGTAGGCGAGGCGATTAGGCATGCCGGTTAACGGATCGCAGAATGCTTTGGCATGCGCAAGTTTGAGGTTGTTGCGCAAGGTTTGGGTTTCGGTTTCCAGGTCCTGCAGTTTCTCCGACATCTCGGCCAACTGTCGCTGGGTTTCGCGTAAACGATGGTCTTCGTCCCGCTTATATTTATGTAGTTCAGAAGTCAGTTCCTGTAGATACTGACTGACATTACGTTGTAAAGCGCTGAGTTCCAAGGCGGTCGAAGCGCTGTTTTTAATGTTATCTATTTGAAAATGAATGGCTGCATCGAGTGTTTCCCGGTCGGAATAAGATGCCAAGCTCGATTCTTTGGCGATATTGGTTTGTTGGTCCAGCTGGTTCAATTGGGAGGAAATATCTTCGAGAAATTTTTCCGTTTCCAACTGCTCCGATTGAATATGGTTATTGATGCTTAGAATCAATGAGGCGGCGGAATTGATGGCGCTGTCAGCATTGTCGGCATCCAACGCCTTCTTCAGTTTTTGCCGAATGACATGATAATTGGATTGAAATTTGGTTGGAATGTTGATTCCGTTTAGCAGCTCTTCCAGTAGGTTGATACATAAAGCATTGCCGGATAGCGGTGCCGAAGGCAATGAATTTTCGGTCGAACTGTTTGATTTAAGTAGTTCGTCAATTGACTGAGACAGATTGGTCAAATCCTTGTTTAGAGAACCGAGACTACTGCCCTGCTTTAATTTCTGTCTAATGTCGGTAATGTAAGGATCAATTTGGGCGTTTTTTCCTTGCGAAAAAATCATAAACTGGACAAGCAGTTTGTAAAGTAATTTGTCATCGATCGTTTTCAATATCGCTTGCCCCGTATTAAGTCATAAAACGATTTTACGCGATAATACATTGGTTGCGGCCATTTTTTTTAGCTTGATATAAAGCTTCATCAGCCTTTTTAAAAACGATTTCGCCACTATCTCCCATAGCGAATTCGCTAATACCGCAGGAAATGGTGATTTCGATTTTCTGGCCGCTGGAATTAAAGCCGGTGTCGGCAACGAGCTGTCGTAATTTCTCGGCAATGACGAGTGCCGCCTGGGCATCGGTGTCGGGCAGCAGCATGGTAAATTCTTCGCCGCCGAAGCGAGAGATGAAATCGGTTTCCCGGCAGTTATCGTTTAATAATCGGGCTATGATTTTTAGAGTTTTGTCTCCAGCTTTATGGCCGAAAGTGTCGTTTATTTTTTTAAAAAAATCGACGTCCCAGATAATCATGGCCAAGGGTGAACGATAGCGTTGAAACCTCGCCGTTTCTATAGCCAATCTTTCATCGTAAGCCAATCGGTTAGGCAAGCCGGTTAGTGGGTCGCGAAGGGCTTGACGTTTAGCGGTGTCCAGTTTGTTTTTAAGGGAGCCGGTCTCAGTTTCCAACTGTATGATTTTTTCAGATAATTGGTGCAACGTTTGGCGGTATTGCTCCTGTTCCAGCCGCTCCTGTTGCTGGTGTGTCTGTAACTGCTTGGCGATATCGGCAAGACGGGAGGTAATCAATTGTTTTAACGGCTCGAGCTGCGTTGCTTGAGCGGAGCTTTGCTGCAACTCCAGCATTTGCGCCGAAAAGGACTGGTCGAGCTTGTTTCTATTTTTATA
>JBNLEI010000290.1:0-1666 GCA_050304855.1 Methylococcaceae bacterium | reverse complement strand
ACAAGCGGAAGATTTTACGCTTGATCTATCCGCAATGCTGAATACGATCAAGCAACAGCAACCCGCGGTAATTTTTCTGGCTTATCCGAATAATCCGACAGGCAACCTATTCGCTGCCGCAGACATCGAAAAAATGTTAACCGCTTCAAACGGCTTGGTCGTCATCGACGAAGCCTATGCGCCGTTTACCGATGCCAGCTTTATCAAGCACCTAGGTGAATACGACAATTTGCTGGTTATGCGCACGGTATCGAAGCTGGGACTGGCAGGGCTGCGTCTGGGCTTTCTGGCGGGCTCTCCCGAACTGATCGAACAACTAAATAAAATCAGGCTACCATACAATATCAACAGCCTAACCCAGGTTACTGCCGACTTCGCCTTGAACAACATCGGCTTTCTTGAACAACAAACAAACACAATACGGCAACAGCGCTCGGTCGTTTTCGAGCAATTGAAGCAAATGCCAGGCATCAAAACCTTTTCCAGCGAAGCCAACTTCATTCTGTTCAAAAGCACACAGAAACCGGCCGATGCGATTTTCCAAAACCTGAAAGAGCAAGGTATATTGATCAAAAACCTATCCGGACAAGGCGGCCCTTTGAACCAATGTCTCAGAGTCACGATAGGGACCGAAGCGGAAAACCAAGCGTTTATAAACGCATTAACCATTGCGTTGGACAAAACCGATTAAGGAAGGACAATCATCCCCTCCGACAAGCGACATTCAATACCCCAAATGCAAGCTAAATAGGCAATAACAGCTTCAATAAATAGAAACAGTAAGGTATATTGTCAAAAATCATAAAAAACGGACTCAGATCACACTGAGTCTCATAAGAAACAGGAGCGTTACACATGAACAACGAAGGCGTCGATAAATCTAAACGCCGGTTTCTGACTTCGGCCTTGTCCGTGGTCGGCGCAGTCGGGACCGGTTACCTGGCCGTCCCCTTTCTTTCACAAATGCAACCCAGCGCCAAAGCTATGGCAGCCGGAGCTCCGGTAGAAGTCGATATCAGCAAAATGGAGACCGGGCAATTGATCCGAGTCGCATGGCGCGGTAAACCGGTCTGGGTTTTGAATAGAACGCCTAAAGTTTTAGAAACCCTTTCGACATTGGATGATCAACTGGCTGACCCAGCATCCAATGAGTCCAACCAACCTGATTCCAGTAAAAACGATTTCCGTTCCATCAAGCCTGAAATTTTCGTTGCTATAGGCCTATGTACGCACTTGGGTTGCTCACCGACTTTCCGTCCCGAAATAGCGCCACCCGACCTGGGTGAGAAATGGAAAGGCGGTTTCTTCTGCCCTTGCCACGGCTCCTGGTTTGATCTGGCCGGTCGTGTCTATCGAGGCGTTCCTGCTCCGACTAATCTGGATATTCCGCCCTATCGGTACGTGACCGATCAGCTCATCATCATCGGCGAAGAAAGCGAAGAGGCAGCAGCATGAAGCAAAAACTAAACGAATCCACCGCTTGGGTGTCCGATCGCTTCCCAATGAAACAACTTTGGGACGAACATATGGCGCAATATTACGCGCCTAAGAATTTCAATATCTGGTATTTTTTTGGCTCACTGGCCTTATTCGTACTCGTCAACCAGTTCATCACCGGCATTTTGTTGACCATGAATTACAAACCGGACGCTAAGCTGGCGTTCGA
>JBNLEI010000289.1:0-53840 GCA_050304855.1 Methylococcaceae bacterium | reverse complement strand
GGTCAGCTCGACGGTACCGAGGCCCGCGGAAAAATGGCCGCCGGACTGGCTGACGCAATGAGTTAGAAACTCGCGCACTTCCTTGGCCAGCTCAGGCAGCTGCGACTTACTCAGCTTACGTAAATCCGACGGAAGATGGATGTCGTTAAGCAATGGATATTGAATAGTTTGGTTCATAGATTAGTATAAAGGTTCTTGATAGAACATCAGAACGACACCTATCTGAAATAGCGCAAATACTGAAATAAAACCGGCGATTTCTTTTCCGGGAGAGTCCAGTTTCAGTTCCAACCAGCGGCCGCAGGCAAGAATCAGCGCGAACAGGCCCATCAATGTGTGCCCGACCTGAATTAAAAAGGCGGTTTTCGGCTGAAAACCGACATGAGAATGGGCCAATAACATCAGGCCGCCGAATGCCGCTAAAATAGGGAACACATAAGGCAAGCGGCTACTTGGATCTCGTATTAAGCGAGCTTTTATTTCCATGACACCGAGCATAAAAACCAGCAGAGTGGCGATCCGGTGTTGGAGTACCTCTCCGTTGTTGAAAGTACTGTCCCAGAATCCTATCGGTCCCAACGGCCAAGTTTCTGCATCGCTACGGAAAAATAGAAAGATTCCTAACAGGACGAAACCAATCGGCCAGTATTTTGCCCATTTGAATTTGCTGAAGTATGACAACATGGCGAACACACTCATGACCGTCAGGAAAATACCGGACATGTTGTGATTATAATCAGACCAGGCGGTAGCGGCTTCCGATGGCACTTGACCGACGATGGCGACGCGGCCGGCCTCTCCTGCCAACAAGGCTTCATGGCTGGGAGACTCGATGCGGGGAATGCGCGGAGCAAAGGTGTGTAAGACCTCCTGCCAAGTCGCGGTCAAATTGGGAATATCCACCGCAGGCGGTTGCGAAGCCAGACTGGCGGCGGTGAACAATAATGTGATCAGAACCAGGATCTCGGTTTCGATATAGTAAGGGACTCGACAATTGATGTCGTGGTTGTTTGACGTTAAAAAATAGTCATGCACCGCATGCCGGTTCATGCTCGCAAACCCTAATGCGATCAGCAGCATTAGAATTTTTACCATCAACAGATTGCCGTATCCGCTTCCGATAAAGCCGTTCCAGCTATCGATGTAATAGAGCGCAATCGGCAGACCGGAACCGAGAATAGCAAGGACGGCGACAATGCCCATTGGCGAAAAACGCCATAACAGTATAGGCCATAGTTCCTCATTGATTCGACCCGCTTTTTTCAACCGCCAAACGCTAAGCAATTGAAATACACTGCCGACCCAGACCGCTGCAGCAACTTGATGCAGAACGGTGAACGACATCAATAGAGCACGGTCTTCGAGTCTGCTGGCGCCATGCACTAACCATGCGCCGGCTACGATCATCGGTAGCGCCAAAGCGAGTGCGATCAGCCAGTTTTTTAATGAGCGAAAGTTTGTAGCCAAATAGTTTTTCAAATAAAAGGCTAAGCCTGCAGCCAACAAAGCTCTGGCTAGTCCTGCTTGAAATTGTACGGTATTGGCGAACGCCGGAAACGGCCAGCGGTCCAGTGTCGCAGTCATCAGCCAGATTTTCAGGACGATTTTTGCCAACTGGGTAATCACCAGTGCTTTAGCACCAATCGTGGTCAGGCGTACGCTTTTGGCCAATAGTTTATTGTTGTACTGCGCTTTAGGATCCCAAGGTTTCAGTACAAAAATACCCCAAAATAGTCCGCCTACGGCGAGAGAGTAAAAAGTTAGGTCGATACCGCCAATCAATGAATCAAGAAAATCAGCAATTCCTTCCATTGTGTTCACTCAGCGTTGTCGGTGACAAAAAAACGAACGATGTCTTCACTCAAGTGGCCATCGGCTGCAAAAATGCTCAATTTCAAAGCGTATTCGCCTGCTTTTAGCGACGGAATATCGATGATTACTTGACCGGGCTGATCGCCGTATGCGGCATCGACTAATTGCATTTTATCGCCGGCGCTCACTAGGAATATTTGTGACAAATCCAGTTCCACTTTGGAGTTGAAAGTCAAAGTCACTTTACTTGCTTTGTTCGGAGCGATTTGCGTCACATTTAAAGATGAGTGCGTTACCACCGCATGGGCAAAAGCCTGATTAAGCACAGGTAGCAAAGAGATTATTACCACCACCAATCTGAAATGATTCAAAAATTTACTCACCATAATTTTCCTCGATTTCTCGGTTAGTTGTTGCAACTCCCAATTCAGTTATTGTTTGGAAGTTATAACAATCAAGGTTTTTATTATTTCTTTTTATTTTTCATGGCATGGCTGGCCAACGTTTTGCCTAAATCCCAAATAGAACCGGGTACTTGATGGGTATCTGCAATAGCTTTGTCAAAGGAATTGACGATCCAATCCCGGTCTTTTTGGGTCAGGTTTAGCGGCGGCAGTAGTTTGACGACATTCATGCCGTGACCGGCTACCTGGGTCAGGATACGGTGCTCCTTAAATAGCGGGATGGTCACCATTTGGCAAAATAAACCTTTATTGGCAGCTTCCAGCATGGTCCAGGCGGCTTTCAACGATAAGCTCTTCGGCGAATGAAATTCGACCGCAATCATCATACCTTTACCGCGGGCTTCTTTGAGAAACTCGTATTTGGGAACGGTGGCGTTAATGCTGTTGATGATGTCCTCACCGATTTTCGCGCTGTTCTCGACCAGTTTTTCGTCTTCCATGACTTGCAAGGTGGCGAGACCCGCAGCCATCGCCATGTTGTTTTTAGAAAAAGTTGAGCCGTGAACGACCGCCCGGTCCATGCGGTTGAATACAGTGTCCATGATTTTGGAGGTCATTGCGACTGCGCCGACCGGGATGAAACCGCCTGATAGAGCCTTGGCCATGCAAATCATGTCCGGTTGCACGCCCCAATGCTCGATCGCCCAGAATTTGCCTGTCCGGCCCAGTCCGGTTTGCACTTCATCGGCAACGAATAAAGTACCGTATTTTTTACAAAGACGTTCGACTTCAGGTAGATAGTTGTCATCCGGAATATTAACTCCTTTGCCTTGCACCGGTTCGACGATGAATGCCGCAACATCTTTCTTACTGAGAGCTTCTTCTAGCGCTTCCAAGTTATTAAACGGAACGGAAAAACAGCCGGGCAGTAAGGGGCCGAAACCTTCCCGGAAGATTTGTTCGCCATTTAACGATAACGAGCCCATGGTCAAGCCATGAAAACTATGGTCACAGAATACGATTTTTTCCCGTTTGGTGACATAGCGCGAAAATTTGATTGCCGCTTCAACTGACTCAGTCCCGGAATTACAGAAAAACATTTTGCTAAGGTTGTCCGGAGTCGTTTGCAGAATTCTCTCGGCCAGCAAACCGCTGAGTAATGAAACATCCATTTGAACCAGGTTAGGCAGCTCCAATGTCAAGGTTTCTTGAAGCGCGCTGATTACGGTTGGATGATTGCGGCCGATGGCGAAAGCACCGAATCCGCTTAATAGATCCAAATATTCATTGTTGTCTTCGTCGTATAAATATTGTCCGATTGCGCGTTTATAATTACGATCATAACCAATAGTGCGCAGAACCCTAACCATTTGATTATTAAGGTGTTGTTCGTGCAAATCAAATTTCTTGTCGAAATGCTGAGAAAAAAGATTGGCGATACTGAAAGACATGGAATACCTCGGTAAATTAAAGTCGTCTACCGTAAAAAGCCGGTAAAACAATTAATGTGCATAGCAACGTAAAAGTAATGCCTATAGCCAGTAACAGTCCCATACTGGCCGTTCCCAGATGGGGGGTGAAAGCTAGACTGGTAAAGCTGCACATGGTTGTTAAAGAACTGAAAAATACGCCTCGTGCTGAACTGCTTTCCAATATGTTTTTACTGTCGAACGCGCTGGACTGCAGGCGGTGCAAAATATGGATGCCGCTGTCGACGCCCATCCCTAACAATAAAGGCAATGCAATGATGTTGGCGAAGTTGAAAGGGTTGTGGAGCACTACGTTGACTGCACCGGTTAGTAACCCGGCCAATAACAACGGCCCAATAACCAATAATGTACTTTTCAGGTTTCTTAAAATTGATAGCAGCAGTACGAAAATTGCGATTAGAGCGCCGCTGAACGCTTCGATGAATGCTTTCACAACGGCAACTCCTGATGCCTGATCAGCTACCGGCAAGCCTGTGGCGGCCGGATCTACACTTTGTACTTCGGCTACGAACTGCTTTAAATTTTCAACTTTGTTTTGATCGAATTCCGGAGTGATCAAAACTTTGTACAGTCCGCTCGCACTTCGCCAATGCGACGTCAAATAATCAGGAAGGTCCGCTAGTCCATAAGGTTGGGCGGTGAGACTGATCCGTAACCGCTCCATAGTGTAAGGCAATAATCCCAGAATATTTTTCTCCAATAATTTAGCGTTCGATGCAGCATTTTCAGAGTCGGTTAAAAGACGCAAGTTGTGGAGCAATCGTTCCAATTCTTGCTTGTTGGGTTCTTCGGGATGCTTGATTAAATATTTTTCGACATCGGCAATGAATGTCGTTATGGCGGAAAGTTGTCCATTGTGATCCAGTTCGGTACCGAAATGGTCGAGTTGGTTGCCCAGAATCAGCGAGAGCTCTTCGATCAGATAAACTTTTTCATCCTGGTCGTCGGCTACTAGGTTGCTTAAAATAATCGTGTCGTGAACGCTAGGCAATGCTTGAAATTGATCGGCAAGTTTCTTCGCACTTTCAAGATCGGGTGCCAAAGCAGCCAAGGCGAAAGGTGAATCGGTTTGCGATTTTAATAGTTCCTTGATCGTGGAAACCGATTCGCTACGAGGATCTCTCAGATTGATCGGGTTGGAATCGAAGACCAATTGCGTCAGGATAATGCAAGCACCTACTGCGAAAACGATTGATAAGACGCGGATGACTGTTGAAAAACGGTAAGGCAATGTCCTTAGAAAAAGCGGTGTATAAGAGGCGTGTAGAGGTTTGACGTTGCGGACGGGTAATATTTTTAATAAAGCAGGCAAAATCGTTAAAGAAATTACTAGACCGATAAACATTCCAGCGCCTGAAATAATACCTAATTCAGAGACACCTGAATAATCGGTGGGAATAAAAGCCAAAAAGCCCATTGCCGTGGTCACGGCGCATAAAAACAAAGAAACCCCTACGGATTGCACGCTATGATTGATGGCCGCGACGTTTTCCATACCTTGGGCTCTACCTTCCCGGTAGTGTAAGCAAACGTGGATAGCGTAATCGACACCGAGGCCAATGTATAAAACGGCGAAAGCGATCGAAATCAAGTTAAGATGGCCAATCGCGACTGTTGCGAAACCGGCGGTTAGAATCAAGCCGAGAATTAATGCGATGAATGTGGCGAGCATGAGCTTGATCGAGCGCAGTCCGATCAATAAGGAACAACAAACCAATATCAGTGAAACGATGCCGGCGATGGCAGCACCTTCGGTTACACTTTCCAATTCCTCATGCTCCAGAGCCGTTTCACCGGTAATACGGATTCTGACTGCAGGATTTTCCGCCATAATCTTGCTGACGATTTCGCGAGCGGATGTTAAAGCATGCTCCGCCGGCATGATCTCGTCAAATTTCATTTTCGGTTTGGCGATGACGATAGTTCGATTGGTATCGGTATTCAATTTGCCTGCGGCCAACAGGTTTTGCCATGACATTTTTCCAGGCTGGTTCTGCAGCTGTTTTTCCGCAGTCTCATTCATGGCCTGAAGCAGTGGTTTCATGTCCATCGGTAATTGATGTTCGTCCTTTTGTTCCAATGCTTCGATGATAATGTCGAACAGACCTTTAAGATGATAGTTTTGAGACAGATAACCGATAAACGGTTGAGCATCGGTCAATTTGGCGGCTAAGTCCTCGAGCTCGTCAATATCCAAATACAGCAGGGCATGCTGCCTGAAAAAGTCGTTTTCGTTAGGAATATAGGCAGAATCGAAATGATCACGATGCTTTAGCAGCCGATTTTCAAGTAAGTTGGCAGCTAAAGAGGTTTCTTCGGGCGTTTCTGCTTCGACAACCAGAATAATGGCTCCGGCGTCTTGCGGGAACTCCGTTTCCATCCGTTTGCGGTTTTTTTGAAAAGGCAAATCCGGAGATAGCATCTCGGAGGTGTTGGTATTGACGCCTAGATTGTTGATCGTGTAATCCAAGCTGAAGCCGGCTATCAGAAAGCTCAGTAGTATCAGCGTTTTTGGGAAACGCAGGAATTTACTGCTCCAGCAACATAAAAAGGATTCGATGTAAGAAGAAGGATGACGAGCCATATCAGGTTATTTTTTTGGGGTCTGTTTCGGTAAATTCCGTTATTTTAACAAGGGAATGTCGAACAGACTTCAAAGTCTTTCTTGCTGCGGCGAAATGCAAGCCTAACTTCATCAAATCGGGAATTTCCTGCGGATGCATTAACGTGTAACGGAACAGTTTCGTCAGCTCGATTTCTCCCGCAGAATTCAAAGCATGAACGACTGCCTTGGGTAGGCTCATCTTTACAGGGTCGGCAATACTTCTAAGGACCAGGCAGGGCAGTCCTGCTTCCGCTGCAGCTTCGGCAACAGCATAACTTTCCATATCCAAGGCCAACGCTGAGGTGTTGTCATAGATGGACATTTTATCCCTGCTGTCGGCAACGATCGTTTTGCTAGCGACCAAACTCCCGACTTTAACTTTAATATCGGCGGCAAGCAGGCGGCAGGCATGTGTAATCCATTCACGATTGCAACTTAGTGGTCTATGATCTTGCAGCAATAACTTATCCGGTATGACCAAGTTGCCGGGTGTAAGTTCTGGAGAAAGGGCCGCGGCGCAGCCCCAACTGATTAACTGTTTTGCTCCTTGTGCGATAAGTAATGTCGACGCTTTTTTAGCGTTGATAGGTCCTGCACCGGAATAGGCGACCACGATGTCGCCGATGATCGTTGTACAGCTTCCTTTTTCGATCTTTCCGGAGACCAGTGTGCTGAGTTCTTCGGGGAGGGCAACGACAATTCCCGTAATCACGTGTTTTTCAGCTCATTACGATATCTGGCCAAAGCCCATAATGGGAAAAATTTGTCGTAGCCGTGATATTTTAGATAGAACACCCTGGGGAAACCGGGGGCGGTAAAACATTTGTCGTCCCAGGCACCGTTATCTAGTTGGTTTTTCAATAAAAACTCAACACCGGCTTTGACCTCCGGGCTATTGACTTCACCTGCCGCAATGAGACCCAAAACTGCCCAGGCAGTTTGGAAGGCTGTACTGAAATGGTATTTTCCGCGGTATTTCAGGTCGTCGTGATAACTTTTGTTATCTTCGCCCCAGCCGCCATCTTCGCGTTGAAGGCTTTTCAACCAAGCAACCGCTTTACGATACATTGGGTCCGATTTTGGCAAGCTGGTTTGCTCCAGACCCAGCAAAACCGACCAAGTCCCGTAAATATAGTTGGTTCCCCAACGACCGAACCAAGAACCGTCCTCTTCTTGTTCGCTACGGATGTATTCGATTGTACGTTCCAGGGCAGGTAAGTATTCGTCGTGGTTCTTTGCAACCCGGGCCATGAGCATTGCGCAACGCGCACTGACATCGACTGTCGGAGGGTCGAGTAATGCTCCGTGGTCCGCAAACGGGATTTCATTCAAGTAATAATAAGTGTTGTCGACATCGAAAGCGCCGTAACCACCGTTTTTCGATTGCATACCAACAATCCAGCGAGTGGCCTGATGAATTGAATCGTCGAGATTCGGCAGGCCGGAGTCTGCCATTCCGAACGCGACTACTGCCGTGTCATCTACATCCGGGTAATAGGCGTTGTTAAATTGGAACGCCCAGCCGCCGCCGGCAAGACCGGGGCGGGAAACTTGCCAGTCGCCGGGTTCATCCGATAACTGTTTGATTTTCAGCCAATCGTAAGCGCGCTTCAGGCTCTCGCCGTTACCGGCTTTGTCAGCCTCTATTAATGCCAAGGCCGCCAAACTGGTGTCCCAGACCGGAGACAGGCAAGGTTGGCAGTAGGCATATTCGTCATTGACGACTAACAGTTTGTCAATGGCTTGTTTGGCAATGACTACATTAGGGTGATCCTTGGGCATACCGAGTAATAACATGGCTTCATAGGCATTGACCATAGCAGGAAAAATTCCGCCCAGCCCGTCTTCGCCGTTCAAACGCTCGGTAAACCAGTCTAAAGCTTTTTGAATGGCACGCTGATGCATGCTTCGAGGAATCATAGGTCGGGTAACGCGCCCCAGTTTGTCCAAACCGAGAAAAACTTTATTCAGCAAGGTGCGCTCGGGAAAATAATGTTTTTCTTTATCGGGGTGAACGACAAACAGTTCAAGGACATCCACATTATGGGGATTTTTAGCCTTGGCTTTTAACGTACAAAGGATAAACAAGGGCACCATAACGGTCCGTGACCAGTAAGATACCTTATCCAAGTGAAACGGAAACCAACTTGGCAGTAGCATAATTTCCACGGGGATATAAGGGACGCCTCGCCAAGGTAATTGTTCGAACATTGCCAGCGCTATTCTGGTAAACACATTGGCTTTGGCTGCGCCGCCTTGGCTGAGGATGTAAGTACGCAGTTTTTCCATATGCGGCGCCTCGATCGAATCGCCGGCCATTTTCAACGCATAGTAGACTTTAATGCTGCAGCTGATGTCACCGTCACCTCCGGTGAACAACGGATAGCTGCCATCTTCAGATTGGCGGCTGCGTAAGTAAACGGCAATTTTGCGCTGTAGTTCTTCATCGATCTCGCCCAAATAATGCATCATCATGATGTATTCGGCCGGAATCGTGCAGTCGGCTTCCAGTTCGAATAACCAATAGCCTTCTTTGTCTTGCAACTTGAGCAAATGCGCTTGTGCATTTTGGATCGCCTGTTCCAAGGCGCTGTTGCTCAGTCCTGATGAGCTGGGTGTGCTTGATATCTCGTTACTAACTTGTACGTCGGCTTCTGTAAACATAATGGTTCCTTATTATTGTCCGGAAGGCAATTGGGGAGAGTATTGCCAGTCGGGTGTTTTCAGTTTTCGGCTGGTAACATTAAAAAGCAAAGACAGCAGGGTGTTACTGCGTACCGCCAGTTTGGTTGCAAAAATAGTTGCTTTAACGCTATTGCGAGTAATTTTTACTTGGCTGGAATCGTTAAAGTTCAGGTTTTCTTTTATTTTTTTCAAAGTCAGTACCGCCATGCCCAGTGCCCACAGACAGAAATTTCGAATTCCAGTTTCATGTGGCGGAATAAGCTGTGTGTAGGTCAGGGCGTTATGCAAATGCCCTTGAGCGATTGCGATCAAATGCTCTAATCCTTTTCGGAAATTTTCATCGTTGGTTTCCGGTGTTAGATCTTTAAGCTCAAATCCCGTTTCGGTAAAAATATCTTGGGGCAGCCAGCATACGCCTCGCTTAGCGTCGTCCCAGATATCTTTAAGGATATTTGTCATTTGTAGCCCTTGGCCAAAGGAAACCGATAGTTTCAGAAGCTGATCGCGATGTTGATCGATTTCGGGAGAATAATGGCAAAATAGTTTGGCCAGCATTTCCCCGACACAACCGGCGACGTAATAGCAATAGTTGTCCATGTCCGCCATTGTGTTTAGGCCGGCATGTAAATCCAGTGCCTGGAATGTCGGCATGCCTTTCGCCATGGTTTCAACGCATTCGGCTAAAGCATCGATTTGCTCGGGTGCAAATGAATGGGTGATGGCGATAACACGAGGAATGAGGTGAATTAGGCTGTGTTCAGCCGGAATGGTTTGGCTTGAGAGTAAAGGAGCCAATTCTTTGCTAAAGGATTCGGCTTTGCTACCGCTTTTGACAATTTCGATAAACGCACTGCAAAAATGTTTCTTCTGTTCGGCTGATAACGATACTTCATCTTCGATTGTGTCAACAATGCGACAAAGCAAGTAGGCGTTGGCCACCGCAGGATATAGATCGTCTGGCAATTGAGGAATTGTCAGGGCAAATGTACGAGATACGCCTTCCAGTAAGACGGCTTGTAATTCATCGTCGGATAATGGGAGTAAGGTTTCCGGTTTTTCGATGGAAATCTGAGATCCGTTCATATCGTAATTTTGGCAAGTACATTAATTAATGGTTGGGGTAATGATAGACTGTTTGTTGGTATTTTGCAAAGCAATGTTGCTTAAATGCAAAATCTGTTTTGAAGTCGTTTTCCAGAGGGGTGTTGATGATGATATCTTAATGATTTCTTAATAAATGCTTGATCTAAAGGGGGTTGCAGATTTACTTGTTAAATAAAGTTTGTTGTATTTTGGTGAAACTTGTGTCTGTTTTGTCGGTCTTTAGTATTGTTTGTTGTTATTTTTTCCTTTTTTTTCTGGAGTCAATGCAGAAAAAGTAGTATTCTTTGTTTCTAATTGATTGTGGCGTTAGTCCTGTTGAATGAGTTAAATTCATTAAAAATTATAGGGTTAAGTCATGTTGAAGACTATAGTAGCGGTGTTTTGATTTTGTTGTATTAATACAACAGTGCGATTCGGCTGCGTTTTTAGTGGTTTTAGGAGAATAAGTCTGTGAGTGTTCCATTACGTCAGCAAATTACAGTAGGTAGCTATCTTATTAAGCAAAAACTGAAAGGAGTTAAAAAATATCCTTTGGTATTGATGCTGGAACCTTTATTTAGATGTAATCTGGCTTGTGCTGGCTGCGGAAAAATCGATTATCCCGATGAGATACTTAATAAGAGACTCTCGTTGCAGGAATGTTTGGATGCGGTCGACGAATGCGGTGCGCCAATGGTTTCAATTCCCGGCGGCGAGCCTTTGATTCACAAGGAAATGCCTCAGATTGTCGAAGGCATTGTAGCGAAAAAGAAGTTTGTCTATCTTTGTACCAATGCGCTTTTGTTGAAAAAGAAAATTAACGATTACAAACCGTCTCCCTATCTGACGTTCTCCATTCATCTCGATGGAAACCGCGATAGGCACGATGCTTCCGTTTGTCAGGAGGGGGTTTTCGATCAGGCGGTGGAAGCAATCAAGATCGCTTTGGAAAAAGGCTTTCGGGTCACTATTAATTGCACCTTGTTTCAGGGAGAAACATCTGAAGAAGTAGCCGATTTTCTCGATTACGCAATGGAGTTGGGGGTTGAAGGTGTCACTATAGCACCGGGCTTCAGTTATGAGCACGCGCCACATCAGGATGTCTTTATCAAAGGTAAGGATGTCAAAGAGTTGTTTCGCGGAATTTTCAAAGTCGGTAAAAAGCGTAAATGGAAGTTGAATCATTCTTCCTTGTACCTGGATTTTCTTGCAGGGAATCAAAATTATGAATGTACGCCGTGGGGCAATCCGACCCGCAATGTATTCGGTTGGCAAAAACCGTGTTATTTACTGGCCGACGAGGGCAATGCAGCCACTTTTAAAGAACTAATCAATGACACGCCTTGGGAAAAATACGGTAGTGTCAAAAACCCTAAATGTGCGAATTGTATGGCGCATTGCGGTTATGAGGCGACTGCCGTCGAAGATACCATGGCCCATCCGTTAAAAGCCTTATGGGCTAAATTGTCTGGTCCAAAAACCGAAGGTCCAATGGTGCCGGAAAAGCAACCGGAATATGTCGAACCCAAAAATACCCTTAAAGATATTCCGATTAAAATTGAATCATAATGACCGAAACGGTTTTTCTTATTTCTGCATTGGCGTTGCTGATTTGGGGGGGGACATTATTGCTCCCGTGGCAACCGTGGCAAACAAAAGAAGTCTTAGAGGCGGATGCAGTCGACGCCGATTATGATTTACATGATGTAACGGTCGTTATTCCCGCCAGAGACGAAGCCGAAGTTATTGTCTCCACATTGGAGGCATTGAAAAATCAAGGTCAGGGTTTGAATGTCATTGTCGTGGATGACGATTCTCGCGACGGAACAGCTGATCTTGCCAAGGCATCGGGTTTGCAGCGATTGACCGTAATTGAATCCGAGATTTTACCAAAAGGGTGGACAGGAAAATTATGGGCTCAAGAGCAAGGTTTAAAGCATGTTAAAACGGCTTTAACTTTGTTGCTGGATGCCGATATCGCATTAAAACCGGGGATGATTAAAAGCTTGAAACAGAAGCGTCATGCCGAGAATATTCAATTTGTTTCTTTGATGGCAGTTTTGCGTTTTGAGTCTTTCTGGGAAAAATTACTGATGCCGTCCTTTATCTATTTTTTTAAGATGATTTATCCATTTGCGTTGGCTAATAAAAAATCATCGAAGATGGCGGCTGCTGCAGGCGGTTGTATTTTAGTTGAGACCGCCGCTTTAAACAGGATAGGCGGAATGACAGCGATTAAAGGAGCGGTGATCGATGACTGCTCCTTGGCTAAAACGATCAAGCAAGCAGGCTATCAGACTTGGGTGGGGCTAACGCACGGCGTGATCAGTCAGCGTTCTTACGTGACGTTATCGGAAATCTGGCAAATGGTTGCACGCACGGCCTATACCCAGTTGTATTATTCCTTATTTCTCTTGTTGGCTTGCACTGCTATCATGTTGCTGATGTACTGGTGGCCGATAGTCGCTGTTTTTTATTATCCGGGTGCGGCGACGTTATTAAATTTGTTGTCTTTTTTGATTATGATGGCGCTTTTTTTACCCACGTTGCGTTTTTATTCGTTTAACCCGTTATGGGCGTTACTGATGCCATTGATTGCGGGATTGTATTTGATGATGACGTGGACCTCCGCGATCCGTTATTGGAGCGGCGAGAAGTCACGTTGGAAAGGTCGCAGCTATCAGGCAGGCAAATGATGTATCTTTAAGGGGTTTTGATGGAAAATAAAATCAGTAAAATTCATTTAACCGCTGTTGTTTTTTTGTTTCTGATACTAAACAACGCGGTCTTTGCAGCCGAATCGGCGTCTGAAAAAGATTTAAGTGCGCGGCAGGTGGTCGAGTCTTTTCAGGATGTTTTGATTCAGGTGATGAATCAAGGTGAAGCATTAGGATTTCGAGGTCGTTACGATAAATTGGAAACCGCTATCAAGGATAGTCACGACCTGCCGAAAATCGCCCGGATAGTGGTTGGCAGGGAATGGCAAAAATTATCGGAAGAGCAGCAAACGAAATTGACCGATGTGTTTAGTCAATTAAGCATCTCTGCTTATGCGCATAATTTTAAAGAGTTTGCCGGTGAATCCTTTAAGTTTGTCTCCGAGGAAGAGACCGCCCGTGGCGGGATGATTATTCATACCTTGTTTGTGATTCCCGACGATAAGGATGTTAAATTTGATTATATGCTGAAGAAAAAAGGGGATAGTTGGCGAATTATTAATATAATTGCAAACGGTGTGAGCGATTTGGCCCTAAAAAGGTCTGAATATACTAGCGTTCTGATGAGACAGGGATTTGAAGCCCTGATAGCCAAAATAACCGAAAAAGTTAATAATTACGCAAAATAACAGTTCTTACAAGGTTTTTAGAGATGTCCAATTTAAATTTCCAACAAAAAAGCATTTCAACTTGGTTGTTTGCTTTAATGCTTGCAGTCGCTCTCATGCTTGGCGGTTGTTCGGGTACGAATGTAGCTGAGCAGGAGTCCGCAGCTGAAGAGATTAATGTTGAAGATGCTACGGTATCGGAGACGGAAGAAGGCGATGAAGCTGCGGCAGCCATTACGGAAGAAGATGAAATTGATCCTTACGAGGGGTTTAATCGTAAAGTTTTTGTTTTCAATGATAAGTTGGATAAATATGTTGCCAAACCGATTTCCGACGCCTATTTATGGGTGACTCCTCAGTTCGTACAGACGGGTATAGCCAATTTCTTTAGCAACCTAAAAGATATCAATGTTGTTCTTAACGATGTCATGCAAGGGAAATTGCAGCAGGGTGCCGAGGACACGGGCCGCTTTGCCGTCAATAGCACGGTGGGTTTGTTGGGCCTGTTCGACGTAGCGACCGAAATGGGTTTGGAAAAACATGAAGAAGATTTTGACCAGACCTTGGCGGTATGGGGTGTTCCCGAAGGCCCTTATCTGGTGTTGCCTGTATTAGGACCGACTACTTCCCGAGGTGTTCCGGGCGGAATTTTTGATACGGCAGCTAATCCTACCACTTATGTCGGACTGCCGGTGCAGTTGGTTTCTATGCTGAATTCCCGGGCGAATGCTGAAGGAGCGCTTAAGTTTATTGATGAAGCGGCTCTTGATCCGTACGTTTTTACACGAGAATCGTTTTTGCAATACCGCAGACATCTGGCTACCGACGGAAAAACCGAAATCTCCGAAGATACCCTGGATTTGGAAGAAGAATTTTACGATGACGAAGATGAGGAGGGCGATTCGTCCCAATCAAAGGAAGTTGTAGAAGAGGCTGCTGAAGAAGGCGTGGAACAAACGGATAATAACTTGACTGAAGCCGCCGCAGAGGGCTCCAATGAAAATAGTTTAGTGGAAGCACAAGGCTTTACCTTAAAATTGAGTGCTGACACCGATGAATTCGATCAGGCCTCCGGTTCATTCGATAGCGCCGTTAAGTCGTTCGACGAAGCGACGCGTTCTTTTGAAGAGGCGGCCGAAAAGCTAGATCGTTTGCAAAAACGCTAAAAAATCCTGGTTTCAGGTATTTCGCACAAAGCTCCTAATTGCTCAGCACTTAGGAGCTTTTTTGTTTATAAACAGATAAGAAAATCAATAATGAAGCAGGGAGTGGATTTGGTAATTTTTCAGAGTTTCTCTGCCGTTTAAAAAGTCGAGCTCGACAACAAACGCGCAAGCTTCAACCGTGGCGCCCAATTTTTCAACGAGTTCGCAACTGGCTTTGGCAGTACCTCCCGTGGCCAGCAGATCATCGACCAGCAGTACTTTGTCATTTTCGCTGAATGCGTCGATATGCGCCTCCAACGTAGCTGATCCGTATTCCAGGTCGTAAGAAACACTTTGTACATCGTAAGGCAATTTTCCGGGCTTTCTTA
This sequence comes from Methylococcaceae bacterium, assembly GCA_050304855.1. GTDB lineage: Bacteria > Pseudomonadota > Gammaproteobacteria > Methylococcales > Methylomonadaceae > Methylomarinum. The sequence goes on along the minus strand of JBNLEI010000289.1, from coordinate 38,902 downwards.
ACGGGACGAACGGGATACCGAGTTCCCACGCTACTAGTGAGCCAAAAATAAAGCCTCTGGCCTCCATTCCAGCGACAGCGGTTATTTCGCGCCCTAAGAAAGGATGAAGAAGTTGATGGACGGTCAATCTCAAAGCCGCCGGATCTTTGACTAACGGCGTGATGTCTTTAAAAACTATACCGGGTTTGGGAAAGTCGGGAATATCTCGGATTTTACTGGTTAATCGTTCCATATCTGTCATATTAGGTTATCGGATCAAAAATTAAAGCGGATGACAGACAAGTATCAGGAGAGTCCCCGGTTTGGATTTTGTATGTTTGAGAAATGACGCCGAACCGAATTAGGATGATTGTGTTTTGTCATCGATGGCTTAAAAAACTCTTGAATAGTATTATATCGAGTTATGAGTAATCTTTGTTTAAAGCACGGCCGCCAAAACGATTTAAATATGGCGGCTCCCTGCTCGTTAGGTTTCTTAACGGTCTATCGTTATCAAGCGCAAAAGCTTTCAATTTGATTGATGATGCTTTGGGTATCGAGTTCACAGAGTGCGAGGAGCTGCTCGCGGCTGCCCTGTTCGACGAAGGTATCGGGGAGGCCGATGTTGAGGATCGGCATCAAGATGCGCTGTTGGTGCAGAAACTCGTTCACCGCGCTACCGGCACCGCCGGCAATCACATTTTCCTCGATGGTTACAAAGACATCGTGACTTTTCGCTAGTTCCAAAATCAAGGCCTCATCCAGCGGCTTGATAAAGCGCATGTTGGCGACCGTTGCCCCCAAATGCTTGCCCGCCTCCAGCGCCGCGGCCACTGGTGCGCCCCAGGCTAGGATCGCGATCCGTCCACCGTGATGACGAATTTCGCCTTTGCCGATCTCCAGTTCGGTGAGCGCTTTATCCACGGCGACTCCCGGACCCTTGCCGCGAGGATAACGCACCGAGGCCGGCCCTTCGTAACGGTAGCCGGTGGTCAGCATCTGCCGGCATTCGTTCTCGTCGGCCGGCGCCATCACCAGCATATTCGGAATACAACGCAAGAAACTGTGGTCGAAATTGCCGGCGTGGGTCGGTCCGTCCGGCCCCACCAGCCCGGCACGGTCCAGAGCGAACAACACGTCCAAATTCTGTAGGGCGACATCGTGGATCAACTGATCGTAGGCCCGTTGCAAAAACGTCGAATAAATCGCCACCACCGGCTTGGCGCCTTGGCAAGCTTGCCCGGCCGCCAACGTCACCGCATGCTGTTCGGCGATGGCGACATCGAAATAACGTTTGGGAAAGCGCTCGGAAAACGCCACCAGCCCCGAGCCTTCACGCATCGCCGGGGTAATGCCCAATAAGCGCTCGTCCTGCTCGGCCATATCGCACAGCCACTGGCCGAAGACCTGGGTATAAGTCGGATGCGGCGAAGGTGCCGAGACCGGCAATGAATCCTTGGTCGGATCGAAGGCCGGTACCCCGTGATAGGCCAGCGGGTCTTTCTCCGCCGGCGCATAACCCTTGCCTTTCTTCGTGACCACATGCAAAAACACCGGTCCTTTCAACGCCTTGATGTTTTCCAGCGTGGACACCAGCATGTCCAGGTCATGGCCGTCGATCGGTCCGATATAATTAAAGCCCAGCTCTTCGAACAACGTGCCCGGCACAATCATGCCCTTGACGTGCTCCTCGGTTTTACGGGCCAATTCCCAAACGCTCGGCATACTGCTCAACACCTTTTTGCTTTCCTCGCGCACCGAAGAATACAGCTTGCTCGACAACACCTTGGTCAGATAATTGTTCATCGCCCCGACATTGGGTGAAATCGACATATCGTTATCGTTCAACACCACCAATAGATCGGCATTGACATCGCCGGCATGGTTCATGGCTTCATAAGCCATACCGCCGGTGATGCTGCCGTCGCCGATAATCGCCACCATCTTCTTGTCTTCGCCGCGCAACTGTGCCGCAATCGCCATGCCCAGCGCCGCGCTGATCGACGTACTGGAATGGCCGACGCCGAAAGCGTCGTACTCGCTTTCCTCGCGTTTGGGAAAAGCCGAGACGCCGCCGTACGTGCGGATAGTGGTCATCTGGTCTTTGCGTCCGGTCAGAATCTTATGCGGGTAGGCTTGATGGCCGACATCCCAGACCAACTGATCGGAAGGGGTATTGAAGACATAATGCAAGGCCACGGTCAGCTCGACGGTACCGAGGCCCGCGGAAAAATGGCCGCCGGACTGGCTGACGCAATGAGTTAGAAACTCGCGCACTTCCTTGGCCAGCTCAGGCAGCTGCGACTTACTCAGCTTACGTAAATCCGATGGGAGATGGATGGTATCGAGAATAGGGTAATTTCCTGAAAAGGTCATTTTAGAATCAGTTCCTTTAATGTTTTTTCGCCGGTGATTATGCTGCCTAATAACCTACTAATCAAGTTGGGTATCAATGGTCCCGTTCGATAATATACAGCGACAGGTCACGCAGTAAATCGGCTTCATGGCCTAAATCGGCCAGGCTTTCCAATGCCTGTTCATGTAATTCACGAGCTTTTTGTTTAGCCCCGGAAAGACCCAACAACGCCGGATAAGTCGGTTTATCATTGTCTTTATCTTTTCCCTGCGTTTTACCCAATGTAGCGGTGTCGCTCTCTTCATCAAGGATATCGTCCTTAACCTGAAACGAGAGCCCGATGCATTTAGCATAATGATCCAGTTTTTTTGCAACGGCGGGGTCGAGGTCGGGTTTGCAAAGTGCCGCAAGGTTGACGCTGGCGCGAATTAGGGCACCGGTTTTGTGGATGTGCATGTTTTCCAACTCGGGAAGTGTCAGCATCGTGCCAACGGATTCCAGGTCGATAGCCTGGCCGCCAACCATTCCTTGCGAACCGCTGGCTTTTGCCAGTATTGTGATCATGTTTAAACGGGCATCAGGAGCGGCCGTTATGCTGGTATCGTTGGCCAGAATTTCAAATGCCAGCGCTTGCAACGCGTCCCCGGTTAGAATGGCAGTGGCCTCATCATAGGCGATATGACACGTCGGTTTGCCGCGGCGAAGATCGTCGTCATCCATTGCCGGTAGATCATCGTGAATCAAAGAATAAACATGGATACATTCGACCGCGCAAGCGGGTCCATCCAGTGTTTCTTCGGAAAGACCAAGAGCTTTGCCGGTCGCATAGGTCAACATTGGCCTCATTCTTTTGCCGCCGTCCAAAACGGTATAACGCATTGCTTCGTGCAATTTTCTGGGCAGAATGTTTTCACTGGGCAGACGGGCTTCGAGAGCTCGTTCGACGCGGTTTTGACAGGCTGTCAGATAAGATTTCAATGCATTACTCATTATTGAAGGGCTCCAAGGTTTGTTTGCCGTCTTTTTCCAGTAGAATTCGAACTTTCTGTTCAGCGTCTTGTAACGCTTTCTGGCAGGTTCGGGTTAATTTGATTCCTCGTTCGAATGACTGTAGCGATTCTTCCAAAGAAATTTCGCCCTGTTCCATCTGCTCAACCAGTTGTTCCAGTTCTGCCATTGAGTCTTCAAATAAAGTGGTACTTTTTTTTCTCGGCATGTAAATAAAAAATCTTTTAATGATACGATGTAGCGCCTGTCGGTTCGGATGCGATGCAGGCAACAAAAAGTTAATCGGCTATTATATATGAATTTATCCCAAGTGATTAGGAAGTATGAGTAACGAATATAATGCGGCGGCAATCGAGGTATTGAGTGGACTGGATCCGGTCAGGAAAAGGCCGGGTATGTATACCGACACCACCCGACCGAATCACCTGGTTCAGGAAGTGGTGGACAATAGCGTCGATGAAGCGCTAGCCGGCCATGCCGACAGTATCGAAGTCATTTTATATAAAGACGGTTCGGTTGAGGTTAAGGACAATGGTCGCGGGATGCCTGTCGACCTACATCCCGAGCAACAAATACCAGGCGTGGAGGTCATTCTTACCCAATTGCATGCTGGCGGCAAATTCTCCAATAAAAATTATCAATTTTCCGGTGGATTGCATGGTGTCGGGGTATCGGTTGTTAATGCCTTGTCGAAAAAACTGGAGATCGAGGTCAAACGCGGTGGCAGCGTTTATCAAATGAGTTTCGCCAATGGTGACAAACAGACCGATCTGCTGGAAATTGGTAGCGTAGGCAAGGCCAATACCGGCACCACGATACGTTTTTGGCCGGACGATAAATACTTTGACTCCGGCAAAATATCGATTAATAAACTGAAACATTTGTTGCGGGCAAAAGCCGTTCTATGTCCGGGGCTGAAAATTGACTTGCGTTCGGAAGCCGATGATGAGAGTTGGAGTTGGTGCTATGAAAACGGTCTGCAGGAATATTTGCTAGACAGAGTCGGCGATGCCGAACTGTGTCCGCAACAACCATTTATGGCCGAAATGTCGGCCAGCAACGAGGCGGTAGAATGGGGTATCGTCTGGACCGCCGAAAATTTGCCGGAAACCATCAACGAAAGTTATGTCAACCTGGTCCCAACTGCGCAGGGCGGTACCCATGTCAACGGACTGCGCGCCGGATTGACCGAAGCCATACGAGAATTTTGCGATTTCCGAAATTTATTGCCGCGAGGTGTAAAAATAGCGCCGGAAGACGTTTGGGAAAATTGTCATTTCGTTTTGTCGGTCAAATTGGAAGATCCGCAATTTTCCGGGCAGACTAAAGAGCGTCTGAGTTCGCGCGAATGCGTCACCTTTGTTTCCGGCGTTGCTAAAGACAGCTTCAGTTTATGGCTGAATCAGCATCCGCAGGAAGGCGAGAAAATCGCCGAAATCATACTCGCCAGTGCGCAAAAACGACTGAGGTCCAGCAAGAAAATCGTCAGAAAAAAAGTGACTGCAGGCCCTGCGTTGCCTGGAAAATTGGCGGACTGTTCAGCTCAGGACATCTCCCGCACCGAATTGTTTTTGGTAGAAGGAGATTCTGCCGGCGGTTCCGCAAAACAGGCGAGAGACAGGGAATATCAGGCCATCATGCCGTTGCGGGGGAAAATCCTTAACACTTGGGAAGTTGATTCTGCACAGGTTATGGGTTCGCAGGAGGTTCACGATATTGCGGTTGCGCTTGGAATTGAACCCGATTCGAACGATCTCGAAAACCTGCGTTACGGCAAAATTTGTATTCTGGCCGATGCCGATTCCGACGGAAATCATATCGCCACGCTGATATGCGCATTATTTTTCAAACACTTCGAGGCTTTGGTCAAAGCCGGTCATGTGTTTGTGGCGATGCCGCCGCTTTATCGAATCGACGTTGGTAAACAGGTGTTTTACGCGCTCGATGAGTCAGAACGCCAGGGGGTTCTGGCTAGGATTGAGGCCGAAAAATTGAAAGGCAAAATCAATGTTCAACGATTTAAAGGGTTGGGCGAAATGAATCCTTCGCAATTGCGCGAAACGACCATGAATCCTGATACCCGCCGGTTGGTGCAATTGACGGTCGAAGACAACGATGCAACCCGGGAACAAATGGATTTGCTGCTGGCGAAGAAACGCGCGCAGGACCGTAAAGGTTGGCTGGAGGCCAAAGGTAATTTGGCGGATGTTTGACGTTTCCTGGCTTGGTCGTGATGTTATCGATGCTTGGCATTATTCCAATGTTTTGAAGAATATCGCCGCCAGAAATCCCAGTAATGTCGAAAAACCGATGATTTCGCCGCCTTTAAAATAAGCTTCCGGCAGCATGGTTTGAGCGATCATCGTTAACATGGCGCCGGCTGCGACGCCTTCGGTGAAAGCGAACACGGAATGATCGACACCGGCAAAATAAATATTTCCCAATGCACTCAGAATGCCGGTCGCAAACATTAATACGGTCCACATCAGCAGGATCACGGAAAATTTCATCCCTTGCCGGCGCATACCGACCGAACTGGATAGGGCCTCGGGATAGTTGGATAAAAACAGTCCGGCCAACAAGGAGAATCCGAGGCTGGCGTGAATCAGACTGGCTCCGATTACCAAGGCTTCGGGAATGCCGTCCAGCATCAGTCCCAGCCAGATGCCAAGCGGTGCGCCTTTATGTTGACTGATGTCGGCGCGAAAAGCCATGACCGGTACGATATCCTTACCGTCACTCAGGTTCTTAACGGCATTCTGACGCCAGAAGATCGCAGTGTCCTCGCTGAATTTTTGACGGTGTACTAGATAGTGGAGAATTTTTTGATGTTGTAAATGGGTTATGTAACGTCTGCCCAGTTCTGGCAAAACTCTGACCAAGTAATTGAAATCTTTGCGGCGTAATACCCAGACCTGGGTTGGTCGAAGGGCCATTGCAGACATCGTGTAACGGCTGCCGGTCATAAATGCATCGTAGCCGAAAGCGTCATTTGTTGTTAAATCGATGCTATGACTGAAACGTCCCTTGGCATCGATGATCGAAACGGAGCCGGAAGCGATGATAAATAGATGATCAGCCGCCTCCCCCTCATGAAAGAAAGTGTTGCCTTTGGCATAGTTTTTATAGACTAAGTGATTCGAGATGGTATCAAGTTCATGGGCCGGTAAATTGGCGAACAGCTCAAAGCCTTCAATTCGGTCAGCGGTTTGTTTAAAGGCGTCTTTGTTGTGCTCGATTTGGACCGCGCTCTGGTAGAAACCGTGCTTAGCTATTTCCTGGGCGGCGTTATGGCTCCATTTTTTAATTATCTCGCTAGACAGATGATGCTGATGATATAGATAGTGATTCACTTTCGGGTTTTTCAGCCACTCTTGAACCGCATGAGCGAGTTGTGGCGAGCGGGTCATGAGATTGATGAAAGCGGTTTTGGGTAGCACCCAGAGACTGCTATTTTCCAAAGCTCTGGCGGTAAATCGATAGGGCGTGCCGGTGACATAGGCCAACCAGCCCAAGTCGTCGTTCTTAACCAAAAATAACGATTCGATTTGTTCTTGCGGATCCAGCAGCTCAACTTTTCCGGAAGCGATAATATAGAGCTCGTCGCAAGGCTCGCCTTGGCTGAAAATCAAAGTGCCTTGTTTGACGTCCCAACTGTAAATAGCGGCAGCTAGAATTTTGAAATCATCGTCGGAGAGATTTTTAAATACGTCAACTCGTCTTAAAGCCGATAAAATGCCTTTGAAACGACGGTGCTCAAGTCTTCTGAGGTGATAGATATGAGTGGAGGCTTTTCTGACAAAACCGCCGAAATCGTTAACAATTTGGTTTAACGCGATAAAAATCAGTCCTCCGACAATGCAGCCCAACGCCAGCGGATAAAATGCGCCTTTAGCTAGGGTGGCGGCTACGAGGTCAATGGTTAATGCGGCTAATAATGCACCGCCGCCGAACGACATTAGCACGGCAATGGCACGATCAGACGGTTTCCAAATCAGAGTAGTTAATGTGCCTAAGGGTAAGGACAATGCGCTGATAATGCCGAATGAAAATGCTTCGTAAATATTTGAATCCAGCGGCAAGGTCATGAATGAATGAGCCCGGGTCAATGAGTTAAGATTCTGGTGTTCGAAAATGGTAGACTTTTACATCCTTTGATTCTACAGGGAATCGGCGATACAGCAAATTTATCGGCTGTTTTTATAATTCCATTTTTTATCTTCAACAATTAAGTAATGATTAGCATCGGAAGAACGAACCGTTTAAAGATTTCTAAACAACAAGGCTTACAGGTTTGGCTCGACGGCGGCGAATTTGGCGATATTCCGTTAAGCCCAAAAGACTCTAAAAGCGAGTATCAAACAGGCGATGAAATTTCCGTGTTTGTTTATACCGACGGCAAAGGGGACTTGTTGGCAACGACTCAAAGTCCGAAAGCCGAGGTGGATGAAGTGGCTTGGTTGAAGGTAGTGTCGCTAAGCCATGCCGGTGCATTTTTGGATTGGGGATTGCCTAAGGATTTGTTGGTGCCGTTCAGTGAACAGAAATGCAAAATGGTCGAAGGTCGGCATTATTTGGTAAGACTGTTTTTAGACGAAGACAATCGTGTTGCCGCTTCCACTTTATTGGACGATTTTATTCAGGACGAAGCGATCTATTTGAAAGAAGGGCAGCCTGTCGATTTGATCATTGCCGAAGAAACGGATTTGGGCTTTAAGGCTATTGTCAATCATCGATTCTGGGGCGTGCTGTACAAAAACGAAATCTTTCAGAAGCTCGCCAAAGGACAGAAAACCAAAGGTTATATCAAAAAAATCAGAGCGGATAAAAAAATCGATTTAGTTTTGAGTTTTGAACGGTATGGCCAAAAAGTTAAGGCTGCTAGCGAAAGCATTCTTGAAAAATTGAAGGATCAAGGCGGCGAAATAGCGATTTCGGAGAAAAGTCCTCCGGAGGTGATCTACAATACTTTTGGCGTCAGTAAAAAAATCTTCAAACAGGCGCTGGGAAATTTATATAAGCAGCGTAAAATTTTGATTAACGACCAAAACATTCAATTAACCAACAAGCAATGAGCAAACAGGAAAAGTCATTGACCATGACGGTATTGATGACGCCCGACATGTCTAATTTCAGCGGCAATGTTCACGGCGGATCATTGTTAAAATTACTTGACCAGGTGGCTTACGCCTGTGCGGCCAAATACTGTAAAAGTTACGTGGTGACCGCTAACCTGGATCAGGTTTCCTTCAAGGAAAAAGTTCGGGTCGGCGAGCTGGTCACGTTTTTCGCTCATGTGAATTATGTCGGTCGCTCTTCGATGGAGGTGGGTGTCAAGGTGATTGCTGAGGATTTGCGCAGTCAGGAAAAAAGGCATACCACGTCCTGTTATTTTACGATGGTGGCAATTGACGATGAAGGCAGGCCGGTTGAAGTGCCGACCTTGCAAATCGACAGTGAAATTGAACGAAAATTGTTTGAAGCGGCAAAAATGCGCAAACAGCTCCGCCAGGAAATGATGGAAAAAAGTAAAACGTTGCATGTGGATTTATCAAAGGAAAATTTGTAGAGATGGGTATACAGGAAAATTTTGAACGGTTGCCGTTAAAGGATTTTACCGAGAAAGCGTATCTGGATTATTCCATGTACGTTATTCTGGACCGGGCTTTGCCGCATATCGGCGACGGCTTGAAGCCGGTGCAGCGGCGAATCGTCTATGCCATGTCGGAACTCGGCCTGACGGCGCTGGCAAAATACAAGAAATCCGCGCGCACTGTCGGGGACGTGTTGGGCAAGTATCATCCTCACGGCGATTCTGCTTGCTATGAAGCGATGGTGCTGATGGCTCAGGACTTCTCCTACCGTTATCCATTGATCGACGGTCAGGGTAACTGGGGTTCGCCGGACGATCCTAAATCTTTTGCTGCGATGCGGTACACCGAATCGCGTTTGACCGCCTATGCGCAAACGTTATTGAGCGAGCTGGGACAGGGGACGGTCGATTGGGGGGATAATTTCGACGGCACTTTGAAAGAGCCTAAGTTGTTGCCGGCGCGTTTGCCCAACGTTCTGCTGAACGGCACGATGGGGATTGCAGTCGGCATGGCGACCGACATACCGCCGCATAATCTGCGTGAAGTGGCTGGAGCTTGCATTCAATTATTAGATGCCCCGGAAACACCGCTTGAAGATCTGTTGGAGCATATTCAAGGTCCGGATTATCCCACCGAAGCAGAAATCGTTAGTTCCCGTGAAGACATACACAAAATGTATTTAAGCGGCAATGGTTCTATCAAAATGCGCGCCCGTTACGAAAAGGAGGACGGTAACATCGTGATTACCGCGTTGCCGCATCAAGTTTCCGGAGCCAAACTTTTGGAGCAGATAGCGGCTCAAATGTTAGCGAAAAAACTTCCGATGATCGAAGATTTGCGTGACGAGTCGGATCATGAAAACCCAACCCGATTGGTTATTATCCCGAAGTCGAAGCGTGTCGATGTCGAATCAGTGATGTCGCATTTGTTTGCTACCACTGATCTGGAAAAAAATTACCGGGTCAATTTGAACATGATTGGTCTTAACGGTAAGCCTCAGGTTAAAAATCTGCAACAGATTTTGACCGAATGGTTAACGTTCCGGACCGAGACCGTGCGTCGTCGTTTACAGCATCGTTTAGACAAAGTGCTGGCGCGACTGCATATTTTGGAAGGCTTGTTGATCGCTTATTTGAATATCGACGAAGTGATTCATATAATCCGTACTGAAGACCATCCCAAGCCTGTCTTGATGGAGCGATTCGGAATCACCGATGTGCAAGCGGAAGCGATTCTGGAGCTGAAACTGCGCCATCTGGCCAAGTTGGAGGAAATGAAAATTCGCGGCGAACAGGATGAGCTGGAAAAAGAGCGGGAGGCCCTTGAAAAAACGCTGGGTTCGCCTCGCTTATTGAATCGCTTAATTAGGAAAGAAATCGAAGTTGATGCTGAAAAATACGGCGATGACCGGCGTTCGCCGATCGTTGAGCGCGATGCGGCACAGGCGTTGGACACGACGTCATTGATCGCTAATGAGCCGGTAACCGTAATTTTGTCTCAAAAAGGCTGGATCAGAGCTGCCAAAGGCCATGACATTGATGTGGTTTCGCTGAGTTACCGTTCCGGCGACGGTTATTTGGCTTCGGCTAAGGGGCGCACGACTCAAGCGGCTTACATTCTGGATACGACCGGACGTGCCTATGCGATTTCCACCCACGATCTGCCTTCCGCCAGAAGCCAGGGTGAGCCGCTAACGGGGCGTTTGAAACCGCCGGCCGGTTCCTTGTTTACACATGTTTTGGCGGGCAATCCGAAAGATTGGTATTTAATGGTCAGCAATGCGGGTTACGGTTTCAGAGTGCAATTGCAAGAGTTGTATAGTAAAAATCGGGCCGGCAAAGCGCTCATTACATTGCCTGAGGGCGCCAAAGTCGTTGCGCCGGCATTGATTCGATCCGAAACCGATTTGGTCGCAGTGGCAACCGCGCAAGGTCGCCTACTGATTTTTCCCGTCTTGGAACTGCCTGCCTTGGCTAAAGGCAAAGGGAACAAATTAATTCAGATACCGCCTAAAGACTTTGTTTCGGGTAAGGACGAAGTGGTTGCCATCGCGGCTTTTCCTCTCGGCGGCGAGCTGAAGATCCTGTCCGGCAAACGCCACATTACCTTAAAAAGCATTGACATCGAACATTACAGCGCCGAGCGCGCCAGACGGGGAATGGCCTTGCCTAGAGGATTCCAGCGCGTTGACGGTTTCTTGATTGAAGAGCCGGCTTTGGTTTGACTTTTTGCGTTCAATCGAGATAATTCGCTCCGTCTTTTTCGTAGTATTGTTTGATCGTAATGAAAAAAATTTTCAATAAAAGTTTTTTGACCAATTTGATAGCCGTGTTGATGATTGCGACCGGCTATTTATGTCCGGTACAGTCGGTTTTGATGAAATCTATCGGTTTTTTCGCTCTTTCCGGCGCGATCACCAATTGGCTGGCGGTTCATATGTTGTTCGAAAAGGTTCCGTTGCTCTATGGTTCCGGTGTTATTCCTAATCGATTCGATGAGTTCAAATTATCGATCAAGCAGTTGATGATGGAGCAGTTTTTTACCCCGGTGCATATCGAGCAATTTATCGAGAAAGAAGAACGCCAAGGGAGTAAGGTGTTGAACATCGAGCCTTTGCTGCATGCAGTCGACTACGACAGGATTTACGACGGGTTGGTGTCTTCCATTATGGAGTCGTCGTTCGGCGCCATGCTTCAAATGATGGGCGGAGAGGAAGCGTTGCGGCCTCTTAAGGAACCGTTTACCGGCAAAATGCAATCGGCTTTAACGGAAATGGTCGAATCAGATCGTTTTAAAGAAGCATTGAGTCACGGCCTGGATGCGCACAAAATCGGTGAGGATATCGTCGAAAAAATCGAAACAGTGATTGATAAACGTCTTAACGAACTGACCCCGCAAATGGTTAAGGAAATCGTTCAGTCGATAATTCGTGAGCATCTGGGATGGCTGGTGGTCTGGGGCGGCGTTTTCGGCGGTGCGATGGGGGCTGCGTTCAGCTTTGTTTGAGCCGATGACTGTCAAAGCGTTGCCGTTAGCTTTTGATCAATTTGGTGATCATGAACACAGTGTATTAATTATCCTACACGGTTTTTTCGCATCTTCAAGGAATTGGCGGTCGATCGCCAAAATACTGTCTGAGAATTATCGGGTCTATGTACCGGATATGCGCAACCATGGCGGATCGCCACATTCTAATGTTATGGATTATCCGGCGATGGCGGCCGATTTAAAATTGTTTTTCGATCGGCACAAGATTAGGCGAGCCAAATTGTTGGGTCACAGCATGGGTGGGAAAGCCGTAATGTGGTTTGCTTTAAACTACCCAGAATATGTTGAAGAATTAGTTGTTGCCGATATTTCGCCAACCGCTTATCGGCATAGCTTCAATGCGACGATACAGGCGCTTAAGGAATTGCCGCTCCATTCAATTGCCAGTCGAAAAGATGCGGAGTCGATTTTGGCCGAGTCGATTAAGGATGCTAGTTATCGTCAGTTTTTACTGCAAAACCTGCAATTGAATGAAGGTGAATTTAGTTGGCGGGTAGATCTGGATATTTTTTATCGTACTGCGGACAACATCATTGGTTTTCCCTCAACCGCCGGAATCGTACCGTATCGCGACAAGGCGTTGTTTGTGGGAGGTGCGGATTCTGATTATATTAGACCGGATGATGTTTTTCGTTTGTTTCCAAAGGCTCAGATAACAACTATACCGGATACCGGTCACTGGCTGCATGTCCAGGCACCTGAGCGGTTTTGTGATGAAGTTAATGCTTTTTTGGGGTAAAAAATAAACCCAGGTTGCCGCTATCATAGATATCACTCCGGATATTGATAGCCGTTCAACAGATGAAGTTTTTCAGAATAGTACTTTTAGCTTTCTTGGCGTCTTTTGGCGGCAATAGCGTTAGCGACAATATTTCAGCGCCTTTAATGGAAGCTGATTGGTTGACGGAGAACAGCAAGACGTTGTGCCAATTGCTGCAAAATATCGATCATTTCGCCGTCGCCGGTTTCAGACATTATGCTGGAGAACCGCTGCAATTTTTTTTGCAGGAAAGCGTCTATCCGTCGGAAATCCGCAAAGCCAGTTTATTTGTGGAGCCGGCGCCATGGCGAGACACTCTGACTTATCAGCAGGATTATCCGGTTTTTCTTGAAAGCCGAGACGCCCGTCCCGGAGGCCGCCTAGCCGTTTACGGCGATGTGGCCGAGCTGATGCTGGATTCCCTGGTGCATGGGCATTACCCAGTTTTCAGTTATGAACGTCAAAATAAAGAAACGAGGGTTGCGATTTCAGCGATCAATTTTAGCGAACCTTATCGGGAGTTTGCAGATTGTCGTCGGTCGATTCTGCCGTTCGGTAAAAAACAACTGGAACAGGAAAGTTTAATTTTTGCGATGCAAAGTAAGTCATTGACGTCTGCGTCGATGAGTCGATTACGCCAGTTTGCGGACTATATGAAAGAAATGAAAAAGTTTCGCGCTGTTGTTGTCAGCGATACGGCAATTACTGGCAAGGCGGACGAAAAGTGGTTTGTCGAGAGAGCAAAACATATTATTTCGCAACTTGGGAAATTAGGTGTGGCTGCAAGTCGGTTGAGCATTAAGACTGGCGTCTATTCCGGTGGTGGGAGAAACGAGTTGGCGCTGCATGTGTTCGGTCCCGATTCGCTTCGATTCATATATTACCGTAAGGGTAACACCGCTTTAAACGCTAGAGAAAAGCAACGGCTTGACTTGCTGGTTCGTTATATTCATGAAACGTCATTCACTGGACAGGTGATAATCGGTAGCCATACCGACAGCAAAGGCTCTCGTAGCGGCAATCTTGATATTTCCAGGCGAAGAGGTGAAGTGGTTAAAAACTATTTGGAAACGCAGGGCTTGGATCCGAACCGTATCTCAGTCAAGGCCTATGGCGAAACCAGACCGGCTAAAAGTAATCGCTTTCCTACCGGCAGGGCGCAGAACAGGCGGGTTGTTATCAGTCTGGTTAATTGAATGAATTGTATTTGGGGTGCTGTGGATTAAAGTTGTCTGAATGGACAGGGATTTCCGGTATAATTGATCAATTTTAATTAAACGGTATTGATTGATTATGACGGAAATTAATAAAGTCGTATTGGCCTATTCCGGCGGTTTGGATACATCGGTAATCTTAAAATGGTTGCAGGATACTTACGCCTGTGAAGTAGTTACTTTTACCGCGGATATCGGCCAGGGAGAAGAGGTTGAACCCGCTCGGTCCAAGGCTCAGGCCGCGGGAATCAAAGAAATTTATATCGAAGATTTACGCGAAGAGTTTGCCCGCGATTATATTTTTCCGATGTTTCGCGCCAATACCGTTTACGAGGGCGAATATTTATTAGGTACCTCGATTGCCCGTCCGTTAATCGCAAAACGACTGATTGAAATAGCCAACGAAACAGGCGCCCAAGCCATCTCTCATGGAGCAACCGGTAAAGGCAACGACCAAGTTCGTTTTGAGCTGGGTGCTTATGCTCTGCGCCCGGATATTAAAGTGATCGCGCCTTGGCGCGAATGGGACCTTAACTCCCGTCAAAAATTGTTGGCTTATGCCGAGCAACACGGAATCCCCGTCGAAATGAAAAAAGGCAAGGCTTCCCCTTATTCGATGGATGCTAACTCACTACATATTTCTTACGAAGGCGGCATTTTGGAAGATCCATGGGCGGAGCCGGAAGAGGATATGTGGCGTTGGTCAGTATCTCCCGAGAATGCGCCCGATCAACCAACTTACATCGAATTGACCTATCAGAAAGGCGATATCGTTGCAATTGACGGTGTTGCGCACACGCCAGCCGAAGTGATGGACAAATTGAATGCCATCGCCGGGGCGAACGGCGTCGGGCGCTTGGATATCGTTGAAAACCGCTATGTCGGGATGAAGTCCAGAGGGTGTTATGAAACACCGGCAGGAACGGTTATGCTAAAAGCGCATCGGGCTATCGAATCGATTACTCTGGATAGAGAGGTCGCGCATTTGAAAGACGAATTGATGCCTCGTTATGCCAGCTTGATTTATAACGGCTATTGGTGGAGTCCTGAGCGTGCTATGTTGCAGGAAATGATCGATGCGTCTCAGCGCAACGTCAACGGAAAAGTCAGGCTAAAACTGTATAAAGGCAATGTGGGCGTGGTTGGACGCGATTCGGCTACCGATAGTTTGTTTGACGAAGCCATTGCCACTTTCGAAGAGGACGAAGGCGCTTATAATCAGAAAGATGCAGAAGGTTTTATTAAACTGAATGCGTTAAGAATGAGAATTGCCGCCAAAAAACGCTAAATGACCAAGTAGGCGATCACCGGGAGTTCAAAAGCTTTATTGATCCTCGGAAACCGCCTCGCTATGACTTGGGTCTTTATTCTTGCCGTTTCCGATTGCAAAAGTCGGAAGCGGTCGTTGAAAAAAAAGAAGAATTTGTTCATTATTCTGAAATATTTTGTTTGTCCCAAATATAAAATGCAGGACATTTTAAATTTAACTTGTATAATAAAAACTTTACATGCATCTAGACTTTTAAGCTCCGGCCTTATTGAAGTTTGCTGATGGAAGGGAAAGAAAGTGCTTAAGAACGGCATCCGGTAAAAGCCGGATTGCATAATAAATATAATAATGAGCCATATGCGTAAGGTTGATTCCGAAGTTGTTAATAACAAAGGACGTGAAGTAATTTTGCTTCATGAAATACCTCAACATCAAGGTTTGGTGAAAGCCAACAGGTTTTTGTTAATGCTGGTTTTGGCATTGATGTCTATGGTTTTTGTTCTAGGCTTTTTGGTTCTGCCTGATTACGATATTGTTGATCGGGTAAAAAGTAGGCAAAAACTTTCCTCAGCTGCTTATGCCGTGCAGAATCCTGTTTTATCCGCTGAAATCAATACATTAAAAAGTCAATTGGTCGGATTGGTGAGCGGCTCCATTGAAAGTAAGCTACGCATTCTGGAAGAAAGTATTAAAGTAGGCAGTCTTTCCGCTTCTTTGGGTACGATTGAGGACTTGAAGAACGACGTCAAGGTCTTGCGCTCCTATTCGGAACCCTCTGTTTCACTTCAAGAACAGCAAGTCAACGAAGAATTGATTGCCGAACTTTCCCATCTGAAAAATCTGGTTTATCTGACCTTTGCTTCCTGCGGCTTAATGATTGCCGCTATTGCGGGTTTCTGGCTGCGTAATCGTTTTCGCTTACCGCATCAAGGCGTTCGCTCTTATCTTGGGCGAAAATAAGCTTGAGTTTTCCAAAAACTTGAAGATCAAAGGGACATAAAAAAGGCCGCCTCCATTTTTGAATGGAGCGGCCTTTTTTTAATTCCGAGCTTTTGTCTGTCTCAGTCTTATTGGCTCAGGAATTTGTAAACAGCTTCGATAGCTTGATCTTCGCTATAACCGGCTTTTTTGACAGGGCCGACAGCCATGATTGCATCCATCGCTTTAGGCATCCCGTTTCTGCCTTCTTTTAAGACTTTGGCGAATTTTTCTTGATCCAAATCCCCGGATTTGATTAATTCTTTCAATTGTGGGTTGGAAGAGATGTCGTGACATGCACCACAACCACGGCCGAATGCGCGGTCGTAAATTTTTTGGCCGATTTTGATTTCGTCTGCTTCAGCGAACGCTTGACCGCTTAATGCAACTAAAGCAACACCTGCTAATAAACTAAATGATTTTTTCATTTTCATCTCTCACTATGATTAAAAAAGTAATGCGCACCCTTTCCAGAATGAGCAAGCGGATTAAAAAACAATCCGACTAGGATAGGCGATTTTTCATAAAAACTCAATCTTATTTCAGTCATCATCGAATCCTATCGCTGGTATCTGATTATCGATACTAACACTGAACACTAACTGAATTAGTCTTTATTTGATTTTCCAGCGCTGTAAAAAGCCGTTTGTCGCGACGCTGTTGAATTTTTTATCGTTGTTGACGAAGTCCAACGTTAAAATAGTTGCCGCTGTCGGTCGCCATCGATCAGTTTTTTTTGCGCGCCAGAATTTGATAAGTTTTCCGGTGGAAGTTTTCCATAAATCGATACGTTGAGAAATATGTCCAACCAACAAGTACTTGTCATTTTGAGAAAAGGCGGCGGTGGAAAGCGTAACGCGTTCGGGGCCTATTTTTTTGTGGATTTTACCGTTAGCTATTTTCCATAAAATAGGTTGGCTTAGTGCGGCACTGGTGAGTACGAACTCATCTGAGTGGCTGATAGCTACAGTAGACAACTTATTATTGTGTTTCCAGTTGAATTTAAGTTCTCCGCTGCTCAGGTCCCATAATTTGGCTGTATGGTCATCGGAACCTGTGAGCGCGTAAAGTCCGCTATCTGACAAATCGGTTGTCAATACGATATCGTCATGGGAAAACGAATAACGGGTTTTTCCCTGCGGTAGGGATAGATAGATGGCTTTATCGGCAAGCCCGACAAGTGCATATTGTCCGTCAGGCGAAATACTGACGCTGAAAATATCCGGGAGGCTCCAAACCGATAGTAGAGTTCCATCGCTGATCCGCCACCAGGCGATGGAATTTTTTTCTGCAGTGACGGCGTATTCTTCATTGGCTGAAATATCCAATGCGATAACGCCTGGACTGTCATCAGTATGTTGCCATTTATGCAATAAGGCTTGCGGTTTGAGCTGCCATAATTCGGCGTGGCCGGACAGATGTCCGATCAATGCATAATGCTCGGACAAATTAGCGGAAAATACCCCAATTTCAGCCAGCGTGGCGGTTTTTTCGGGTTTATCCGTTAAATCGCATGCACCGATCAGCACGCCGCATAACAGAAAAAAAATCAGCCTTGAAACGTGTGTTCGATATGTCATGATTTGTTAAACCAGTCCAATTGTTGGCGTAGTGTGACCACTGTTCCGACAATAATTAAAGTCGGCGGTTTGATTTCCTGGGCGGAGACCATTGCTGGAAGTGTAGACAATGTACCGGTAAATACTCGCTGATTTTTGGTTGTGCCTTGTTGAACAATGGCAATCGGATAGTTTTCCGGGCAGCCGTGTTCAATCAATGAAGTGCATATTTGTTCAAGGCCCACCAACCCCATGTAGATGACGATGGTTTGATTGGGGGACGCCAATTGTTTCCAGTTTAAGTTGATCGAACCGTCTTTAAGATGCCCTGTTACGAAAGTACACGATTGTGCATGGTCGCGATGTGTCAGTGGAATGCCGGCATAGCTGGCGCAGCCGGATGCCGCGGTAATGCCAGGTACGACTTGAAAATTTATGCCTTGTTGCATCAGAGTCTCTATTTCTTCTCCGCCGCGGCCGAAAATAAATGGGTCGCCGCCTTTCAGTCTGACCACGCGTTTGCCGGCCAGTGCCAGATCGGCGAGAAGTCGGTTAATCGATTCCTGAGGCATGCTATGTAAACTTCGCTGTTTACCGACATAAATTTTTTCCGAATCTCTGCGCGCAAGATCAAGTATTTCAGACGATACCAGTCGGTCGTAAACGACCACATCCGCTTGCTGCATCAGGCGCAAAGCACGAAAGGTTAACAAATCAGGATCGCCGGGGCCGGCACCGACCAAATAAACCTCGCCTATAGTTTGGTTGTGATCGGTACTTTCGAGCAGATTCTGCAGCTGATGTTCGGCCTCTTTGTGCCTGCCGGCAAAAATCAGCTCGGCGATCGTTCCTTGCAGAACATTTTCCCAGAAAATTCTTCTTTGCGAGGGATCATGGATCGTTTGCTTAACTCTGGGCCTGAATTTTTCGGCCAAGCGGGCCAGTTGTCCAAATGCCGGTGAAATCGTGCTTTCAAGTTTGGCTCTCAGTAATCTCGCAAGCACCGGCGAGGCACCGCCGGAAGAGACGGCGGCTATCAGCGGTGAACGGTCAATGATGGCGGGAAAAATGAAAGTGCACAGTTCGGGATTGTCGACGACGTTGACAAGTTGATTATTTTTTCCGGCCAATTCAGCGACAAGTTTGTTGGTTTCCTTATTGCTGGTGGCGGACACAACCAAAAATTTGTCCGATAAATCGCTTGCGTCAAAAATTTTTTGTTGGATGGTAATGTTTTTTTGTTTCTCAACCATGCCAGCGACCGTCGCTGAAATTTCCTTGCCGACAACGGTCAATTCAGCTCCCGCTCTGGTTAACAGATCGATTTTTCGAGCCGCAATTTCTCCGGCTCCGACAACTAAGCAGTTTTTTCCATTCAGTTTTAAAAAAAGGGGAAAATATTCCATGAATTTCTATGATTTTCGCGAATGTTGAGTGATGGTATTATAAGGACTATTTCTTTATCGCCTGAATATTTTTAGTTGGTTATGATCGAATTTGATGTGGAAGTGGACGCCAGCGGACTTAATTGTCCGTTGCCTTTATTACGCTTGAAAAAGGCGCTGATGAACATGCTGAGCGGGGAAGTGGTTAAGGTTATTGCGACCGATCCAGCCGCGCATCTAGATTTTGGGGTTTACAGCGAGCAAAGCGGTCACCAAATCGTTGAATTGATCAAAGAAGACGAACGTCAGATTTTCTACATTAAAAAAAAATAGGTTTGAATTAGCGTCCAGACCAGAGTTAATGTGCCTGTCTTTTGAACGGGAAGCTTTAAGCCAATTTGCCCATGAGCATAAAGTATACGGCGCCGACAAGATATAATCCGGCCCATAGGCATCCAGTATTAACGGTTCCTTTAAGTACCTTTCCAAAAAGGGTAAAAAGACCGATAGCGTGATGACTTCTTAAATAATTTTTAATTGGTCGACTGAGAGAACGCTATAACTAATCCTATTGGTCGGTATCTGAAGCATATTCCAAGAGAGCGATCTCCCCAGTTAACCAATGCCGTCAATAACCGGGGTTTGTTGTTGAGTTCTTTTAAATGAGCGTACCAAGCGCAAGTCATCAATATATTGCTACAAATCAGAAGAAAAACTGATAGCAAGATGGGATCCATTGACTGTTGATGCTATGTTCAGAAGCAACAGAGCATTTTTCAATTTTTTTAGATAGGAAATGATCAGGTGATTTTGGCCAAAATCAATTCAGCTCGTGACTGAGTTCCTTAAGCTGATGATCGGCCAGCCGGATTGCTCCGCGTGTGTCCGCAAGATTTCATCAGGATCTACCGCCACTGGGTTATCCACTAACCCAAGCAGTGGCAAGTCATTATGCGAGTCGCTATAAAACCAGCTATTTTCCAAGGTCTCGGATGATTGCTGCAACCAGTCTTGTAGTAGTTTCACTTTGCCTTCCCGATAACAAGGGACACCGTTGAATTTGCCGGTATAGCGGCCATCGGCGAATTCCGGTGTGGTCGCCAGTAAATTGTCGATTCCGTAGAGTTTGACGATCGGTTCGGTTACGAAACGGTTGGTTGCGGTTATGACCAACAATGTATCGCCTAATTTCCTGTGCTTATTGACCAACTCCATAGCGTCTCGCAGAAGTATCGGGGTAATGATTTCTTCGATAAATTGGCTACGCCAATTAAAGAGTTGTTGCGCATCGTGTTGTGCTAATGGTGCAAGCGAAAAATTGAGGAATTTTACGATATCCAATCGCCCCTGTTTGTAATCTTCGTAAAACTCGGCGTTGGCTTGTTCGTAGAGATCTTTGTCGACTATGCCTCGGTCGACTAAAAATTGTCCCCATAAATAGTCGCTGTCATCGGCTATTAAAGTATTGTCCAAATCAAAAATCGCTAAACTCACGCTTCAACCCGTTGTCGTAAATATAAATATACATTGTTTCCATCGCGGCTGAATTAAAGGGTGAATGCTACTATCACAATCAGCGCCGGTTTGGCCCTATATTTAACTACAAAAGTGCTTAGAACTATAGCTTCCACTGCCGATTTGTGGAACAATGGCCGGAATATTAATTTATCACTGTTCGGTTTTAATTTTATCATTTGCGAGGATTTTAAAACAGGCGGTCAGACTAAACAGGTTTTAACATGATTGACTCAAAAGGATACCGGCCCAATGTCGGGATAATCCTTTGCAATGACGATGGTCGTGTTTTTTGGGCAAAACGAAAAGGTGCAAACTCATGGCAATTTCCGCAGGGTGGTATCGATATTAATGAAGACCCGGAAACAGCGATGTATCGTGAATTGTGGGAAGAAACAGGGCTTCGTTCCGAAGATGTTCAATTGTTGGGACGAACTCGATATTGGCTGAGATATAAACTACCCGACCGTTATATCAGAAAAAATTCCATGCCGTTGTGTATAGGCCAGAAGCAGATCTGGTTTATCTTGCGTATGATATCGGATGAGTCCAAGGTACGCTTCGATTGCGGTCATAAACAGGAATTCGATAACTGGAAATGGGTGGAGTTTTGGCACCCGTTAAGAGATGTCGTTTACTTTAAACGAAAGGTATATCGGAAGGCGATGATTGAATTGGGATCTGTTTTGATATCTGATTCAGTGCCGGTCAGGGCCGATGGATATTTGTCGATTCGCAAAGAATAAAAGCCGTTTAAACGGCTTTTGCGTTGTCTAGGCTTGAAGGAAACGATTCGACTCTGGATTCCAGGCGGCCATCACCGTGCAGCTCGAAGATACGGTAAGCTGGCGATTTGTCGTCGTCCAAAGCCAGTTCTGTGCAACCGGGTTTAAATTGAAAGCAGGTCGATGGGGTGGCGAGAAGCTCAACTTTATCCCGTCTTGTGCGCATCACTTGATGGACATGACCGCAAGTGACTGCTTTTACTTGCGGAAATTGTGTCAATAGTTCCAAGAGCTCTTCGCTATTTTCTATCATCATGTTATCCATCCAGCTGCTGCCGCAGGGAACACAATGGTGGTGTACTGCAATTAATGTGTACAGATCGGGATACAGTACCAATTGACGGGTTAGGTATTCAAATTCAGCCGAAGCGATCATACCGCTTGCCTGGCCTTTTTTTTGGCTGTTCAAGGCGATAATTTGCCAGTTTTCCGATTGCCAACGTTTTTTGCAAGTTACCGGGTCTCGATTGAGAATGCGCTGCATGAGACCGAAATCGTCATGATTACCCGGTAAGCACAGGCAGGGAGTTTTTAAAGGGACTAGCGTTTCAAGCAATCGGTGGTAGCTTTCAGGGCAAGGGTCCTGAGCTAAGTCTCCTGTCAACAGAATCAGATCGAAATTTCCGTGTTGCCCGATTGCCGAATCCAATACTTGTCGGAATGAATGTTCCGTTTTGACGCCCAGCATACTATCTTCGGCATTTAGCAGAAGATGTAAATCGGTTATTTGCAACAGTTTAACCATGAACGATCAAATATCCTTATAAAATACTTTCGAGTTTCTTTTATAGTTGTAAAAACTTTTCATTCTTTCGGGCAAGGTATCTACTTCGGTAGGGATAAACCCGCGTTCGATAAACCAATGCATGGTTTGCGAAGATAGGGCAAATAGTCGACGGATACCTTTTTGCTTGGCGTTCTTGGTTAGAAATTCCAACAAATGATTGCCTCGCGCTTCTCGTTGATAGTCCGGATGTATCGCTAGGCAGGCAATTTCGGCCGATTGTTCATCTTCCATGCAATGCAACGCGGTGCAACCGATAATCAAGCCATCGCGTTCTATGACGATGTAGTCATCGATTTCCATTTCCAGTTTTTCGCGCGAACGTTTGACTAGTAATCCTCTGTCTTCCAGTGGGCTTATTAGCTCGAGTATACCTCCAATGTCATCTAAACCGGCCGGACGGATTTCCTCAAATGGCGTTGCGCTGATGAGTGTGCCTATACCGTCGCGACTGAACAGTTCCAGCAGTAGACAGCCATCGATATGACGGTCGATCAGGTGGATACGTTGGACGCCGCGTTGACTACTGATAATAGCGGCCTGTAACGAACGGACAATAGCATCCGGTATATCAGAGTATTGCAGAAGAAAATTTTGCGCTTCCAAAGTAGTCAATTGTCGAACGACGGTATTGTTATCCGGTGATCGGCAATCCCTTTCGGTTAGCAAGATCAGTTTTTCGGCCTGTAGGGCAATGGCGATTTCGGTGGCGACTTGTTCGGCTGCCAAGCTGAATACCTCTCCACTGGGAGAATAGCCAAGCGGCGATACCAGTACCACGTTCTGTTGGTCGAGTTGCTGATGAATGGCTTGGTGGTCGATACGGCGAACTTGCCCCGTATGGCAGTAATCGACACCGTCGATGACACCCAAGGGCTTTGCGGTGACGAAATTGCCGGAAGCGACTTTAATTTTGGCGCCCGCCATGGGCGAATTTGCAAGCCCCATTGAGAGTAAAGCTTCGGTCTCAATTCTGACTAGTCCGGCTGCTTCTTTGACATAAGGTAGTACTTGATCGTCGGTGATGCGTAAATTGTTGTGAAATCTTGGGCTAATTTTCTGTTGTTTGAGACGTTGATCAATTTGCGGACGAATGCCGTGAACCAGTACCAACCGAATGCCCAGACTTTTCAATAGGGCGAAATCGTGGATTAGGCTGGCAAAATTGTCATTGACCGCTTCGCCGCTGAAAAAAACGACAAAGGTGCGGTTGCGATGGGCATGAATATACGGTGACGAGCCTCTGAACCAATTGACGAAAGCCATTTGTGTGTTGGAGTCGGAGGGGTTAAAGATATGCATGACAGCAATGGGCCGGCCTGAAAAGGCCGGCCGGTTCAATTAGTCTAGGTTGTCGGTGACCGCACCTTTTGATGCGGAACTGACCAGTTTAGCGAATTTCGCCAGGACACCGCGGTTATAGCGAGGTGCCGGCGGCTGCCATTTTTCCAGGCGACGAGCAATTTCGTGTTCGTTGACGTGCAGTGTCAATTGCTTGCTTTCGGCGTCGATTGTGATTTGATCGCCGTCTTTGACAATCGCTAACGCGCCTCCGACTTGAGCTTCTGGGGTAATATGGCCAACCACGAAGCCGTGTGTTCCCCCAGAAAAACGGCCGTCGGTGATTAAGGCCACATCTTTACCCAGGCCTTTACCCATAATAGCGGAGGTCGGTGAGAGCATTTCCCGCATTCCAGGGCCTCCTTTAGGGCCTTCGTAACGAATTACGATAACATCACCTTTAACGATATCGCCATTAAGAATGCTTTTTAATGCTTGTTCTTCGGCATCGAAAACCTTGGCAGAACCGGTAAATACCAAGCCTTCCTTGCCGGTAATTTTTGCAACGGCGCCTTCGGTCGCAAGATTGCCGTAGAGGATCGCCAGATGGCTATCTTTTTTTATCGGGTTATCCAACGGACGGATCATATCCTGCCCAGTCGGGTAAGGTTTGACGTCGGCCAAATTCTCCGCCAGAGATTTCCCTGTTACCGTTAAACAATGACCATGCAACAAACCCTGATCCAGCAATGTTTTCATCAAAGGCTGAATACCGCCGATTTCTATCAGCTCCGCCATTTGATACCGACCGCTGGGTTTTAAATCGGCCAACATCGGAACACGTGCGCCGATACGGGTAAAATCATCAAGCGTAAGGTCTACGTGACAGGCATTGGCCATAGCGAGTAAATGCAAGACGGCGTTCGTGGAACCACCCAGTGCTATGACAACGGTAATAGCGTTTTCAAACGCCTCTTTAGTCATAATGTCCAGTGGCTTAATGTTTTTTTGGAGCAGTTCTAGCACTGCAGTGCCGGCGCGCTCACAGTCTAATTTCTTATCTTCGGATACAGCGGCCTGGGCTGAACTATTTGGCAGGCTCATACCTAACGCTTCGATGGCAGAAGCCATGGTGTTTGCGGTATACATACCGCCGCATGAACCAGCCCCGGGGATGGCTTTCGACTCGATCGCCTCCAGTTCAGCATCGTTAATTTTATTGTTAGCTCTGGCGCCCACCGCTTCGAATACGGAAACTACATCTAGTTTTTTATCGTTATGGCAACCCGGGAGAATAGTGCCGCCATAAACAAAAATAGCCGGGCGGTTGAGTCGAGCCAATGCAATCATACAGCCGGGCATATTTTTATCGCAGCCGCCGATAGCGACTACACCATCAAACCCTTGGCAGCCGGTAACGGTCTCTATCGAATCGGCAATCACTTCGCGGGAAACGAGAGAATATTTCATTCCTTCGGTGCCCATCGAAATACCGTCTGAGATGGTGATCGTATTAAAAATCACTGCCTTGCCACCAGCCGTGTCGACCCCTTTAGCAGCATCCTCGGCGAGTTTGTTGATGTGCATGTTGCACGGTGTGACCATGCTCCAGGTTGAGGCGATGCCGACCTGAGGTTTTTTAAAATCTTCTTTGTTAAATCCGACAGCATGCAACATGGCCCGGCTGGGTGCGCGTTCCATGCCGTCGACTACTTGAGATGAAAAGGTGCGTGTATGGTTGTCACCTGAATTTGCCATAAGTTTAGGGTTTCCTGAATGAGTTAAAATCTGCAAGAAAAGGTCAGAATGTGTCCCAGTTGCTGGTTTTGCGACGCCAGCTTAATTTAGGCAGGATGAAGCCCAATATGACGCCGAATAGAGACAGAATACCACCGTATAAAAACCAGTCTTGATTAGTGCTATCTTCGAGTGCTTGGTTTTCGCGTTTGATTTGTTGGAGCTCGCGTTCCACCGAAATCACTCGTTCCTGCAATTGGTCGCGCTGATGCTTTAATTGGACTGCATTTGCAGCGGTTTGTTTCAGCTCGTTCAATTCGTTTCGCAGTTGATCCCGTTCGTCGGTCAAAGACTGATTTGTAGTTAAGGTCTGAGTATTATTGCCCCTTAACTGGTTAAGTTCTTCCTTGATTTTGCCGTTTTCTTCTTGTAGTGCTTCCAGTTTTTTATTTGCTTTATCGAGATACCACTTACTAATCGGATTTTTCGACGTGTGACGAGTCAATATGTAGCCTTCAATCCCGCTGTTGGTTCGCACTTTGCTGTAACCGCTTTCCTTGTTTTCTTCGACGAGTGTTAAAGGCGTACCGCTAGGGAGCATTTTCAAAATCCTGCTGCGGTTGCTTTCGGTACTTCTAAGAGTGAAATCAATGCTGTCGGTAACAAAAACGGTTACGGCACTGGCCGAGCTGCTAAAAAGAAGAAGCACTAACAGAGAACTGAGTATTTTTTTCACAAGTCGCTCGATATTTGTCAATTTAAAACGCTGATTCTAACGAATTTACCCGCAGATGAGAAATTCAAGCAATGCTTTTTGTGCATGTAGTCTGTTCTCGGCTTCAGGAAAAACCACACTTTGAGGACCGTCTATGACTTCCGCTGCGACTTCTTCGCCGCGATGGGCGGGTAGGCAATGCATAAATAATGCGTCCGACTTGGCCGCCTGCATGGTTGTTTTCGAAACCTGAAAATTCTTAAAGGCAATTTCCCGTTTGTTCTGCTCGTCTTCTTGACCCATGCTAGCCCAGACGTCAGTAACGATCAGGTCGGAGTTTTCTGCCGCCGCTTCTGGAGTGGCAAAAAAATGGACCCGGTCACCTGCAGTGGCTACGATGGCGGAATCCGGTCTGTAATCATCGGGGCAAGCAATATTTAAATGGAAGTCAAAGGCTTGTGAGGCGTTAATGTACGAATGGCACATGTTATTGCCGTCGCCAATCCAGGTAACTGTTTTGCCTTTGATGTCGCCGCGAAATTCAAAATAGGTTTGCATATCGGCTAACAATTGGCAGGGATGCAACAATTCGGTCAGACCATTGATGACCGGGACGGAGGAGTATTCGGCAAACGTTGTAACTGTTCGATGGTCATGCGTTCTAAGCATTATGCAGTCAACCATGCTCGATATCACTTTAGCGCTGTCCTCAAGAGGCTCGCCACGGCCCAATTGCGTATCTCTAGGCGATAAAAACAGTGCGCTGCCGCCGAAATGAGCCATGCCCGTTTCAAACGAAATTCGGGTACGGGTGGATGATTTCTCAAAAATCATGGCTAATACTCGGCCTTTTAACGGCTGATAATCCGGGTTGCGATGGTTTTTTAGCTCAATCGCTCTTAGGATCAACGATTTTAATTCCTCGCGGGTGAGATCCAGCAAACTGATGAAATGTCGGGGCTTTTTTTTCATTATTATTGTGTGAATTCGTTAATTAGTTCAGCTAAAGTATCCGTTAACAGAGCAATTTGTTTTTCCTCGATAATGAGAGGAGGCAACAAACGAATGGTATTTTCCGCTGTCACATTAATTAATAGGCCTTTTTCCAGAGCCATTTTTACCAGTTCGGCGCATGGCATATCCAGTTCGATACCAATCATCAAGCCTTGGTGGCGGATTTCTTTAATGTGTCGGTTTTGAAATGTTTTTTTCGTAAGTAGCTCGCAGATTTGCCGACCTTTCTGTTCCACTTGGTTGAGGAGACCTGAGCTCTGCAAGGTTTCAACAACAGCCAAGGCGGCACTGCACGCCAACGGATTGCCACCGAAAGTTGATCCATGACTACCGGCGATAAGCAATTGGGAGGCTTTGCCGCTTGCCAGACATGCGCCGATCGGAACGCCGTTGCCTAATGCTTTAGCCATCGTGCAAACATCGGGGATTATCTGATTGTGTTGATAGGCCAAAAATTTACCGGTACGACCGACACCGGTCTGAATTTCGTCCAACATCATCAGTAAGTTGTGATGATCGCATAGGGTTCGAATTCGGTTGAGGTAATCCGATGCTGGGATATTAACTCCACCTTCACCCTGAACGGGTTCGACTAATATGGCGACGATGTTGGGGTTATCGGTGACGGCTTGATTGAGAGCGTCGATATTGTTGAATGGGACATGCTGAAAGCCCTGTAACAAGGGAGTAAACCCTTGTTGTACTTTGGTGTTGCCGGTTGCGCTTAAAGAACCCATTGTTCTTCCGTGAAAGCTTTTTTCCGTTGCTAGAATAACGGGTTCGTGAATCCCTTGCTGATGGCCGTAAAGGCGGGCGATTTTAATGGCAGCTTCATTGGCTTCGGCACCTGAATTGCAAAAAAAGACATTATCCATTCCGCTCAGTCGAACCAAGCTATCTGCAAGTTTTTCTTGAGCTTGAACACCGTATAGATTCGAGGTATGGATCAATTTTTTGCTTTGTTCGCAAATCGCTTGGTGAACTGCCGGATGGGCGTGTCCCAAGTTGCAGACTGCAATCCCGGACAATGCATCGAGATAACGTTGGTTTTGACTATCCCATAGCCAAGAGCCTTCGCCTTTGGAAAAGGTAACGGGAAGGCGACCGTATGTGGGCATTATATGACCGGTCATCGTGAAACTAGCTCTATTTAAAAAAAGGCCGCTGCCTCGGAAAAACTTTTAATTATATTTTTTTAATAATATACAGGCAATAACTTGTTTTTTACTGAACGCTTTTTTCATCTTATTAAAGTTGATAAAATTGCTTGGTTATTTATTTGTGAGATCAGCTAATGGATGTAATAGAAAGAATTAAACAACAATTGTCTAATCCGGTAGTTTTGTACATGAAAGGCACGCCAGATTTTCCTCAATGCGGTTTTTCCGGCCAAGTGGTTCAGGTGATGTCGGCATGCAATGCAAAATATATGTATGTCAATATCTTGGAAGATCCTGAAATGCGTGAAGCTTTGAAGAGCTATTCGAATTGGCCGACTTATCCGCAATTATATATAAAGGGGGAATTGGTCGGCGGCTGCGATATTATTATCGATATGTTTAATAAGGGCGAGTTGCAAACGGCATTGTCCGAAGCAGGCGCATTAGAGGAGTAAAATGACGAAGTGAGAAAGAGCGAAAGCAGTCTTAGGCTATTTTTCGTCTTTCTCAATTTCTTGTAACTTTTTCCAGCGATTGACCATGATGCAAAAAAGTTCGGCGGTCTGTTCGGCGTCATAAAGTGCGGAATGAGCTTTATCGTTGTCCCATTCCAGACCGGCAGCCTGGGCAACTTTGGCGAGGACGGTCTGGCCATAGATCAAGCCTCCCAAAGTCGCGGTATCGAAACTGCTGAATGGATGGAAAGGGCTTCTTTTGATTTTTGTTCGTTCGATAGCGGCATTTAGAAAGTTAATATCGAATGCCGGGTTATGACCTACCAAAATTGCCCGGATACATTCGTTGCGTTTTATGGCCGTCCTGATCGGTTTGAAGAGCTGGTTTAATGCGACTTTTTCTTCCACGGCCATTCTAAATGGGTGATAAGGATCTATTCCATTAAATTTTAGGGCAGCTTCATCTAATTCAGAATTTTTAAATGGCAGGATGTTGCATGAATGTTTTTCGGTTATTTGCAAATAGCCCTGATCGTCTGGTTCAACAATCACGGCAGCAATTTCCAACAAAGGATTTTTTTTTGCGTTAAAGCCAGCGGTTTCGATGTCGACAATGACAGGCAGGTATCCTCTGAATCGTTTGCCAAGCGGATTGTGACGAATGTCCATTAGTTAATTCTAAAATTAGCCGGAAGAGTTAAAACTATGATATGTTACGCGAACTCTGATTCAGATCAAGAAAGTCCTGCCGAGATAAGGAGAAAAAATGCTGCAGAATAAACTTGTGTCATTTGCCGGATTGATTGTGTTGCTATTCATTGGCGGCTGCGCCACTACGAATACCAGTGACCCTAAAGATCCTTGGGAAGGTTGGAATAGAAGTGTTCAATCGTTCAATGATGGATTGGATGATTATGCGATGAAGCCGGTGGCCAAAGGCTATCGTTGGATCATGCCCGGTTTTGCCGATAGAGCGGTGAGTAATTTTTTTAGCAATATCGACGATATCGGTGTAACAATCAACGATTTGTTGCAAGGGAAATTCTCCCAATCCGGTTTCGATGCATCACGTTTTCTAGTGAATACCACTGCCGGTATTGGCGGTTTGATCGACGTCGGTACGATGATTGATTTGCCGAAACATAAAGAAGATTTCGATCAGACATTAGGGGTTTGGGGCGTGCCGACCGGTCCTTATCTGGTTTTGCCGTTTTTCGGCCCTAGTTCGCCCAGAGGCGTAGGCGGCTTGGTTGGTGATGCGGCTATGAACCCTATCACTTATACAGGCTCTTACATTTCAACCGGTCTATTTGTGTTGAATGCGGTAGATACTCGCGCAGATACATTGGCAATGGAAAAAATAGCCGATGAAGCGGCGATAGACCGTTATATTTTCTTCAGGGATGCTTATCTTGCGCAGCGTAGATATCTGGTTTATGACGGCAATCCGCCAGATGAAATTGATATTTTGGATTTGGATGAAGAGTTTGATGAGGAAGGGTTGGGCCCTGTTCGCCCTTATTAAGGTCTTTGCCGATATCGAGTGTATTATTTGTAAACAGTCATACATTATTTTTCAGAACAGCGAGGATGGTTTATTTATCCTCTGCTAACAATTAGCGTTTTTCTATACGCCTAAGAAGACAATATTTTCCCGTTGTTTTCTTAGGTTTCTGTTTTTCTTCCACATAGTGATGGAAAGTTGCCTACGGATAGAAATATTCGAAGGACTCAACTATCTTTAGAAACGCAATCTTGCGCCACCACACTGTGTTCGTACATTCTAAAATCATGCTTTTTGATCAATCCGTTC
Source organism: Methylococcaceae bacterium (assembly GCA_050304855.1). Classification (GTDB taxonomy): domain Bacteria; phylum Pseudomonadota; class Gammaproteobacteria; order Methylococcales; family Methylomonadaceae; genus Methylomarinum. Next base: position 8,492 of record JBNLEI010000289.1, on the reverse strand, counting down.
AAAATAAACGGGGAACATGATTGCTTTATTAGACCGAAAACGTTTCCACCGGAGTAAAAGAAAGCCGTTGGAAGAAGTTTCGTAGATTCTTAAAGAGATTCGGTAAGTAGCCGATAATATAAGCAATATTTTTTAAAGGAATTAGCATGCTGATCACTATCAAAAACAAATTGATTGTTGGGTTTTCGAGCCTTGTGGGTATTCTGTTAGTGTTTGGTTTGTTGGCTTGGCTATATATCGGGTGGTTGGGTAAGAACATAGACGAAATTGCTGAATGGAAAGTGCCTGCTGTCAAATTGGCCGTGGATGTTCATGCCGGCGCATACGATGCAACCATTGAACAGTTGAACTATTTGTTGTATGAGCGTCCGGAAATCCATGAAAGAGCTAAGAAGGTTTTGCAGAAAATGGAGGGTGACTTAACCGAGATCGATCATATCGCTGCTCGCTTTGACGATAACGCATTGTTGACCCAGTCCAGTTCTGTTCGAAAAAATGTTTCTGATTTCAGGCAATTGTATGATAGAGGTGTTGCGGCATTGGTGGATAATAAGCGTGCTGTTGAAACGATGGTTAGTAGCGGTGAGCGAGTCTTACGACAGGCTGATGCATTTGCCGAAAAACAGGAAAAGGAATATGCCCAATCATTGAAAAATAACGCGGATCAGGCGTTGTTGAACAGTAAAGTTCAGAAATACATTGTGGTCAATCGGATTAAATCCCAGGCGCAAACCATCATTCAACACGAAAAAGAAGAGCGTTTGTATAAAGACCGTAACTATTACGCCATGATGCAGGAAGAATTACCGACACTGATGGGGCTCTATGATCGGTTGGAGCAGATCACGCGCGAAAAAGATGAGTTGAAATTGATCGATGTCGCCAGAAAAGCTACGGAGAAATACAGCAGTGCCGCTGCGCAGTGGATTGATAACGATAACAAGCTTAAGGTCATAGTTAACGAAATGGATGCAATAGCCGCCGATGCGCGTCAATCGGCGGCAGCCGCTGAGGCTGACGGTTGGGGTAAGGCACAGCAAATTGCTGAAAAAACCGTGGCGCTAGTCGGTCAGGCCAACACCATAATTATTGTGACTTTATTATTAGGTGTTGTCATCGGAATCGGCATGGCCATTATGGTACCGAAAACGATACTCAATTCGATAATTGCGTTGAGTCAATTTGCGAAAAGCTTCGGAAAGGGGGATTTGACGGCGCGGACTCATTTTAAGCCAACCGATGAAATTGGAATAATGGCTCAGGATTTCGATCAGGCCGCTAAAAACATTCACCAGATCGTTTCCAATGTCAGTGATTATTCTCAGACTTTGCAGAATAATTCAATGAATTTGTTGAAAGCGGTGGAAAAAAATACTACGGATCTGCAGACGCAAAAGGAATATACCTTGCAAGTGGTGTCGGCAATGTCTCAGATGGCGTCGACTGTGCAGGAAGTGGCTCGTAATGCCGGACAAGCGGCGTCTGCAACTTCAGAAACGGACAGCCAGGCGGCCGCCGGAAGGCAAGTTGTTATGCAGGCCGTGGAATCGATCAATACTTTAGCCGGTGAAATATTTAAGGCAACTTCTACGGTTGAAGAACTTCAATCTCACGTCAACAATATCAGTAGTATTCTGGATGTGATACGTAGCGTTTCCGAACAAACCAATTTGTTAGCATTGAATGCCGCTATCGAGGCTGCTCGAGCCGGGGAACATGGGCGCGGATTCGCGGTCGTCGCCGATGAGGTCAGGACATTGGCAAGCAGAACGCAGTCATCGACTAATGAAATTCAGTGCATGATTGAAAAGTTACAGATCGGTGCCAAAGATGCGGTTACTGCGATGGGGAGTAGTCAGAGCTTAGCGACGCAAAGTGTTGAAAAAGCGCAGGAGTCGGGCAATGCTTTGGAAGCAATAAGTTCGTCCGTTTCCACCATTAATTCTATGAATGCCCAGATTGCTGTAGCAGCCGAGCAGCAGTCGTCGGTTACTGAGCAAGTGAACAGGAATGTCATTAAAATCAGTGAAATTTCGGAGTCGAGCGTTAAAACGGCTCAGGATACTTCGAATTCAGGTAAGGAGCTTGCGCATTTGGCGGAAGCGCTTAAGTCGGCGGTTTCCCAGTTCAAACTTTAAGAGCAAAAAGAGAGCTCATACGGACTGATAAGATTGCAAACCGCCATTCAGACGGTCTGCAATTTTAATGAAATGATGAAGGTGAATCGCTATCGATACTGTCGGCTTTTTTAGGTCAGTTTGACCGAAATTATGTGATTTTCGGCATGATATAGAGTTGCTGTCGAAATCGTATTTTCGATTTCAGCGCCGTTTGTTACTTCACAGGCAACGCGCAAATAATTCGGAGTATATCCGTACACGCGCTCCAAACCATTATCGAGCAAGTCTTTGTGTCCTTCCCACAAGATCGGGAACTGCTTACCTAAATTAGCTTCACTATAGTTCCGCTTCATTATGTCGGCGCATTCATGTAACTCTTTGCTGCGTTGTTTTTTGGTTTCATTAGGAACTTGATTCGGTAGAGAGGCCGCTTTGGTTCCGTCCCGTCGGGAATAAGTGAATATATGGATGTGTCCGAAACCGATTGTGTTGATAAAATCCAGGCTTTGTCGCCATTCTTGCTCAGTTTCACCGGGAAAGCCGACGATAATATCGGTGGTGATATTAAAATCAGGAACCCGTTTCCGGGCTTGTTCGACAATCTGCTCGAATTCGGCCGTTTTGCAACGTCGAGCCATCCGCCGCAGTACACTGTCGGCACCGCTTTGGAGCGGAAGATGCAAATGCGGCATCAGTCGAGGGTTATCGAACAAGGCAAAGAAATTCTCGGGCAATTCCCAAGGTTCCAGCGATCCCATTCTCAGTCTGGGGATTTGGGTGTGTTCGAGAATTTGCTCGATCAGTTCGGTTAAGTTGCTATTGATATCGCTACCGTAACCGCCTAAATGAACGCCAGTCAGAATGACTTCGTTAACCCCTTGCTGATGCAGGCGATTGATTTCGTCGATAACGTTTTGAATCGGGCGGCTTTTTTCCTCGCCGCGTGCCACGGTGACAATGCAGAAAGTACAGCGATAGCGGCATCCGTCTTGAACCTTAACGAAAGCACGTTGCCGACCTCGGCTAAACAGGGAGATCTCAGCCGGCTCGGTAGACATAGCCGGCATGGTTTCCATGTTTAAACTGGTCAAGGTTTTTTCCACCAGTTGACTTTTATCTTTATTGTTGACAATTAAGTCAACTCCTAATAATTGGGCCGCCTCGGATTCGTTGAGTGTGGCATAACAACCGCTGACAACAAGTTTGGCTGCGGGGTTATCGCGGTGAACTCGGCGAATCAGTTGTTTCGATTTGCGAACCGCATCCTGCGTTACTGCGCATGAATTGAGGACAATCAGATCGGCTTGCGAAGGCTCTGGAGTGATAAGATGGCCTGATTTTTGGAAAGCCTGCGCCCAGGTTTCCAGTTCCGCCTCATTGAGGCGGCAGCCCAAGGTTTTAAGATGAATCTGCATGCGTTAGTTAACCGAAAAACCAATATGCGACAAAAATTGCGGTAATAATGCCGGCAAAATCGGCCATTATCCCACAAGCTGCTGCATGGCGTATATTTTTGATACCGACTGATCCGAAATAAACCGCGAGAACGTAAAAAGTCGTTTCGGTACTACCTTGTACAATAGAAGCCAGTCTTCCGGCAAAGGAATCTGCGCCATGGCTTTGCATGGTATCGACCATCATGGCTCTGGCGCCGCTGCCACTGAACGGTTTCATCAATGCCGTTGGGAGAGCGTCGATAAAACGGGTATCCATGTTGAAATACTGAACCATTACACGAACACTTTGAGCCAGCATTTCCAATGCGCCGCTGGCGCGAAAAACGCCGATAGCAACCAACATGGCAACTAGGAAAGGAATGATGGTTACGGCGGTCTGAAAGCCTTCTTTGGCGCCGTCGACAAAAGCTTCGTAGGCGTTTATCCTTTTAATCATGGCCCCGCTAATAAAAATAACAATTAAGGAAAAAAGAATTGCATTGCTGATGATGGCGGACTGCCGCATCATTTCTGCTTTTTCCAATCCGGAAAAGTAAAATAAGATCAGTGAGATCAATACTGTAAAACCGCCGATGTAGGACAAAATCACTTTGTCCCATAATTTGATTTTCTGGACGGTCGTAACAGCAAGGATGCCTATCATGGTCGACATATAGGTTGCAATCAGGATGGGTATAAATACATCAGTCGGATTGGCAGCACCGAGCTGGGCACGGTAGGTAAAGATAGTAACCGGAAACAAGGTGACCGCCGATGTGTTAATGACCAGGAAAAGAATTTGAGCATTACTGGCGGTGTCCGGAGTCGGGTTAAGCGATTGCATTTCCCGCATGGCTTTGATGCCCAGCGGTGTGGCGGCGTTATCCAAACCCAAAGCGTTGGCGGAGATGTTCATCGTGATGGCGCCGAGAGCGGGGTGATTCTTCGGGATTTCTGGCATCAGACGGCCAAACAGCGGGTTAAGTAGGCTAGTTAATAATTGAATAAAACCGCTACGTTCGGCAATCTTCATAATACCCAGCCAGAAAGCGAGTACACCGGTTAATCCTAATGAAATCTCGAAAGCGGTTTTTGCCAGTTTGAACATGGCATCCATGATGTGGTTGAAAATCTCTAAGTCACCCAAAAAGAAAAATTTAATTAAGGCGATGATGAATGCAGATAGAAAAAAAGAAATCCAAATGATATTAAGCACTTTTCAAAAGCCATCATAAAACCAAAGTGTAATTTTAAGAGATCGTGTTGTTATTGTCTTTGCGTTGGATAAAAAAAAGCCGCATCGGAAATGCGGCCGGGAATCGGATTGCTAAATTCTAAAGGTGAGGGAGGAAAGGAACTTTAACAACAATCTTTGGGGTTAATTATGGTCGAAGCAACTAAAATAAACCGAGAGCTTATTCACAAAAGCTTAGGCTTTAATGCATAAAATTGTGAGCCGTTAGACATTATTCGGCATTTCAAGTTAGAGCTTTTTGTTTTCTTGGATTTTTGCCGAAACTGATTAAAGAGGCAAAACCGACGCCAAATAACCAAAATGCAGCTGGTAACGGAACCGGTGCAATAACTTCCGGTCCTGGGTTGTTAATGAACGAATCGCTACCTCCATTCGGGCCGATTGAGCGGACGTGCAGACCTATACGCAAATCTCCATTATGTAATGCGTTTTGAAGGTCTGTGAATGTTAGATTCGGTAGTAACTCAATGACGATGCCGAGAATATCGTCACTCGAATTAATGCCTCTGTCGGGATTACCTGATGTGACATCTGCACCGAAGCCGGCGGTTGCACTAAATGAAGGGTAGAAGGTATCTCCGCCGGGTAGGTTTCCCGGGTTAATACCGTTATTGCCTCCGTTGTCGAAATCAGTATAGCCGCCGATACTGTTGATAATATCGGTTTGTTTGAAAATGACACCATCATCGAAATAAATTTCACTGATATTAGACGTGATTCCAATGCTGTTGCTGAACGTGAATAACACTTGGTTCGCGCCGATATTCTGGTTAAAGTCAAGCTGAGCACTTACATCATCCCGAACTTCAACAGATAATTGATTTTCTATGTTTTCGGGATCGTTGTTAGAAATCCTTTGAAAAGATAAACCGATTAGGGTTGCTTGTGAGGACTCTGAGATCAATAAGAATAAGAGAAAAAACAGAGTGATAGAATATGGCGATTTCATGATCGTTCCGCAATATATGGTTGCAAAGTTATTATATTAAGGAACAATTATGACCGCCGAATTACGGAAGGATTACGAAATATAATTGATTTTCAAAATATAATAGCTTGCGATAAGCAATGATCGAGCCAAACTTATCAGAGCGTTGCACTGTCTAACCGGCGATGTTCATCCATTAGCGTCAGTGTTTCAATTTGCGGCATATTCCCCAATAATTAAGTGATATGCCGCATTTTTAATGAGTCGCTTAAATAGCTTTCGCTAATTGGTCGGCATAACCTGTGTAATCCCTCGGTGTCAGTTTCATTAAATCGGCTTTGGCTTCGGCGGGAATTTCAAGTTTTTCGATAAATTCTTGCATCTCTTGGGCAGTAATGCGCTGTCCGCGTGTTAACTCTTTCAGTTTTTCGTAGGGTTTTTCAATGCCGTAGCGGCGCATGACAGTTTGAATGGGCTCAGCTAGCACTTCCCAATTATTTGCTAAATCCGCCTCGATAACATCGGCATTAATTTCGAGTTTGGATATTCCTTTTAATGTAGATTGTATGGCAATACTGGTGTGAGCAATGCCGACACCGATATTGCGTAAAACGGTCGAGTCTGTAAGATCTCGTTGCCAGCGAGATATCGGTAATTTTTCGCTTAAAAAACCAAACAGAGCGTTGGCGATTCCCAAATTGCCTTCGGAGTTTTCGAAATCGATCGGATTCACTTTGTGGGGCATTGTGGACGAACCTATCTCACCGGCCACGGTTTTTTGTTTGAAGTAGCCGAGTGAGATATAGCCCCAGATGTCACGATTGAAATCCAGCAGAACGGTGTTAAAACGGGAAAGCGCATGGAAAAATTCGGCAATATAATCGTGTGGCTCGATTTGGATAGTATAAGGATTCCAACTTAGGCCCAAGGACTCGACGAAGTTTTTAGCGAAGGCTTGCCAGTCGACATCTGGGTAGGCCACGCTATGGGCATTGTAGTTGCCTACGGCGCCGTTGATTTTTCCCAGCAGTTCGACTGTTTGAAGTTGTATTTTTTGACGTTGCAGGCGAGCGGCGACATTGGCGAATTCCTTTCCTGTTGTCGTCGGGCTTGCAGTTTGCCCGTGCGTGCGTGACATCATTGGCTGGTCGGCAGTTTCAATGGCGATTTTTTTTATGGCTTCAATGCACTCGATAATCTGGGGCATAATTACGCTTCGGCCTTCTTTTAGCATCAGTGCGTAGGATAGATTGTTGATATCCTCGGACGTGCAGGCAAAATGGATGAATTCGCTGACTTGTTCCAACTCCTGATTGCCTTTGATTTTTTCTTTCAGAAAATATTCCACTGCTTTGACGTCGTGGTTCGTGGTTTTCTCGATGTCCTTAACCCGTTGTGCATCCGCTTCCGAAAACTGTTCGACGATGCTATTGAGCAAATTTAACCCAGAATCCGAAAAAGCCGGGACTTCGCTGATTTTTGGGTGGTTGGACAGTGCTTGCAGCCAGCGAACTTCGACTTCGACGCGATAGCGGATAAGTCCATATTCGCTGAAAATTGGGCGTAGCGCGTCAACTTTAGCCGCGTAGCGACCGTCGATCGGTGAAATGGCGGTGAGGGCATTGGTCATGAGTATGTCCTGTAAGTTTTTAGTCAAATGAAAGTTTTGAAGTTACTGATTGTATTTGGATTCGATAATACCTCCGCCCAGGCAGATTTCGCCGTCGTAGAATACGACGGATTGACCGGGCGTAATTGCTCGCTGAGGACTTTCGAATATCACTTTAATCCGGTTGTCTCCGACAGGTTCAACGCGACAAGGTTGGTCTGGCTGGCGATAACGGGTTTTAGCTGCACACACTATTGTTTCTGTCAGATGTCGACCGCTACACCAATCTAACTGCGAGGCTTCCAGAGTGTTATGCAGCATTAACGGGTGATCATGCCCTTGCCCGACGACCAGCACATTGTTTTCGACGTCTTTATCCAGCACATACCAAGGCTCGTCCGGCGCGTTTTTAACGCCACCGATACCCAACCCTTGACGTTGGCCCAGGGTGTAATACATCAGGCCGTGGTGTTTGCCGATATAGTGACCTTCCGGCGTGCGCATTTCGCCCGGTTGGGTGGGTAGATAGCGTTGCAGAAACTCTTTGAATTTTCGTTCTCCGATAAAACAGATGCCGGTACTATCCTTTTTGCGATAGTTGGCGAAACCGGCCTGTTCGGCCAGTTTACGGATTTCCGGTTTATGCAAGTGACCTATTGGAAAAAGGGATTTTGATAACGCTTTTTGTCCCAGAGTGTACAGAAAATAGCTTTGTTCTTTGTTGGGATCCAGTCCTTTCAACAGAAAATATTCGCCATTTTTTTCGTTGACCCGGGCATAATGGCCAGTGGCGATATATTCAGCTCCCAGATCTTCGATGGCGTAATTTAAAAACGCCTTGAATTTGACGTGTTTATTGCACAATATGTCGGGATTCGGGGTACGGCCGGCTTTAAATTCGGACAAGAAAACCTCAAAAACTTCATCCCAATATTCGGTTGCGAAATTGACTGTTTTCAATTCGATGCCTAATCTGTCGCAAACCTGTTGTGCGTCGGCCAAATCTTCCATCGCGGTACAGTATTCCGTACCGTCGTCTTCTTCCCAGTTTTTCATAAACAAACCGGTTACTTGGTGACCTTCCTGTAGTAACTTCAAAGCCGTCACGGACGAATCAACGCCGCCTGACATGCCGACAATAATG
>JBNLEI010000288.1:0-2417 GCA_050304855.1 Methylococcaceae bacterium | reverse complement strand
AGCTGGAAGCAAAGATAGAAGAGCTTCGCAAGGTAGAGTTTGACAATGACATCAATATTTCGGATACGCTGAAGCAATTGGAACACAAGTGCGAAATGCTGACTGAAAGCATTTTCTCGAGTCTGTCCGATTGGCAGATTTCCCAGTTGTCAAGGCATCCGGGCAGGCCTTATACGTTGGACTATGTCAGACTGATGTTCAGCGATTTTCATGAGTTGCACGGTGATCGATCTTATGCGGACGATCCTGCCATTGTTTGCGGCTTAGCGCGCTTGGAGGGGCAGCCGATCGTTGTGATTGGGCATCAGAAAGGCCGCGATACTAAGGAGAAAATTTATCGCAATTTCGGTATGCCTCGCCCCGAGGGTTATCGTAAAGCCTTACGGGTGATGAAGTTGGCCGAGCGCTTCAAACTCCCCATTATTTGTTTGATCGACACTCCAGGTGCTTATCCCGGCATTGGTGCCGAAGAGCGTGGCCAGAGCGAGGCGATTGCACGCAATTTGTTTGAGATGGCAAAGTTGAGAACGCCGATCATTTGTACGGTTATCGGCGAAGGCGGTTCCGGCGGCGCGCTGGCCATCGGTGTTGGCGATCGTTTGATTATGATGGAATACAGCACCTATGCGGTGATTTCGCCGGAAGGTTGCGCTTCCATTTTGTGGAAAAGCGCGGAAAAATCGCAACTGGCCGCAGAAGCGATGGGGATTACGTCGGATCGTGTTCGGGAACAGGGATTTCTGGATGAAGTGGTCCGTGAACCGTTGGGTGGAGGACACCGGGATTTCCAAAAAACCGCATTGAATTTGCGTGAAACCCTGCTTCGCCATTTGGACGAATTGAAAACCGAAGCAAAGGATATGGATCGCCTGTTGGAAAAACGATACTTACGGATTATGCGTTACGGTTCGTATACCGATGAGCCTATCAAATAAAGTTCTTGATCAGAAAGAGCGTCGTGTTGAAAAGGCCGTTTTTGCGGCCTTTTTTGTTTGCGATGCTTGCTGAAAGGATTCTCTCAGTTAGTGAAAACATTATCTTCCTCTCTAGTTCAGACACTATTGCCGGAAAAAACGGAAAATATTTTTGTAGCGTATAGCGGGGGGGTGGATTCTCATGTCTTGTTACATTTGTGCGCGTCCGAACCGAGCTATCGAGAACAATTGACTGCGGTTCATGTACATCATGGTTTACAGTCGGAAGCGGATAGATGGACGGAGCATTGTCGGGAGGTTGCCCGATTGTTGGGCGTGAGATTTTGTGTACTGAACGTGGACGCCAAAGCGAAAAGGCGTCAAAGCCCAGAAGAAGCCGCGCGTATCGCCCGATATGCCGCGATAAGACAATTACTTGAACCGGATGATGTCGTATTGGTGGCCCAGCATCGGGAGGACCAACTGGAGACGATGTTACTGCAGTTGTTTAGAGGCGCCGGTGTGGCCGGTTTGGCAGGGATGCCCGAAAAGATGGTGTTGGGCGAAGGCTTATTGCTAAGACCTTTGTTGAATGTCGATAAATCGCGGATTGACTGTTATGCAAAAGAGCAAGGTTTGGTTTGGGTGGAAGACCCAAGCAATCAAACGAACGACTATGATCGCAATTACCTTCGAAACGACATAATTCCTTTGTTGAAACAGCGCTGGCCGAGCGTTGATAAAACCGTTGCCAGAGCGGCCAAACATTGTGCTAATGCGGCAGAATTGCTGGATGATCTTGGGGATGGTCTGTTAGCGAAGTGCTATGATCGTGACGATAAATCGTTGGCGATCGATGAGATGCTGAATTTATCTTTTAACCGCCGCCAATTGGTGCTGAGGCATTGGTTTGAAAAACACGGGCTGAAAGCGCCCGGTGAAAGGATTTTGGAGACAATTCTGACGCAAGTGGTGGATGCTGGCTTGGATGCAGCCCCTGAACTGAGAACGCAAGCTCGCTTGATTAAACGGTATCGGGGTAAACTTTATTGCCTAAAGGTCGAATCGTTTACACCCGAGGAGAGTCGGTTATGGCCCAAAGGCGTCACTAATCTGCTTTGCAATAATGGTGATTGTTTGGAAATTGTTCCTGCCGATGCCGGAATTCCTGTCAGGCTATGGCGAAACACCGAGGTAACGGTTAGGCGCAGACAAGGCGGAGAGCAATTGAAATTACCGGGACGGCAAGGCAAACATCAGTTAAAAAAATTGTTTCAGGAGGCGTCTGTTCCGCCGTGGTTAAGAGAACGGATTCCTTTGATTTATTTAGGCCAAGAATTGGTAGCTGTAGCCGGGTTGTGGGTTGATGAGGCGTTTTTTAGTTCGGGCACGGAGCCTTGTTATCAAATTTTATGGCGGCAGCATGAATAAAAAAGCAATGTATTTCTAAAAATGTTAGAATCAACAGTTTTTATTTAACTTGTCAGCGGCGATTCAGGTCAG
>JBNLEI010000287.1:0-21792 GCA_050304855.1 Methylococcaceae bacterium | reverse complement strand
TATTCACCACTGCCGGCATACTGCGTTCCAGCATGGGCGCCAACGACGGCAGTTCTTTCCCGTCGATAGCGGCTGGCAAAGCGGCTTCCAGTGTACCTCCGGCGAAAAAAACGGCCAAGAACAGCAAGCTGAAACCAGCGTACTTTTTTAACAAATCAATCATTTAGAAAATCCTCAAAGCGTTATAATCCGAACGTAGACAACCCAATCGCCTAAATGTTTAAACAAAACGATCAACCGCTTGTCACATCAATTCAGACAGCGTAATCGGTTTTCCCCGCATTTTCCGCCGGTACGAAGGAGAAGAAAAAAGCGGCAAATCGAGCGCTTTTTAGGTTTTAGCTATTGTCGGATTACCTTCTGTCTTGTTAAGAATTGAGTAAAATTGCTGTTTTATTAACAGAACGGTCTTCGAGTTTGCACTATTCTTTTTTCAAATGAAACTATTAGCTAGCAAATTTTTTCTTAACCAATGTCTGTGAGACCCGATTCAAAAGATTTTCACAAGATTCGGCAATTAATTCCGATCAAGAGAATCGCCAACGACAGATTCGCCGATCTTTGCGAAAAAATTTCTGTGGAACAAGCAGAGGCGGGTGGATATCTATTTAAACAAGGCGATGCGGACACTCATCTTTTTTACCTGATCGATGGTCGCATCAGTTTGCAAACTGACGAATTTAAAGTGGAGACCATTAGTTCTGAAAGCGAATCTTCGCAATTTGCCCTTGCGCATCAAGTCCCTCGAAAAATCGATGCCTACGCCGAAACAGACATTCGTTTTTTACGTGTTAATACTGATATGATTAATACCGCACAAAAAACTCTTTACGAAGAGGAAACAAATTCTATGATTGTTGAAGAGCCGGAAAACAACGATGACTGGATGACCACGTTGTTGAAATCCCCCATTTTCAGAGCGCTACCTCCCGCCAATCTCCAACGCATTCTTATGGGGCTTGAAGAGGTCCACTACAAACAAGGAGAAACCATCATTTCGCAAGGCGAACCCGGCGACTATTACTACCTGATAAAGCAAGGCCAGTGCTTAATTACCCGCAAACCGACTCCGGCCGCCAAAGAAATCAAACTGGCGCAATTGCAAAAACAGGATACTTTTGGCGAAGACGCACTATTATCCGACGAACCGCGAAACGTTACCGTTCGGGCATTAACCGATGTTTCGCTTTTGCGCTTGAACAAGCCAAATTTTATAAGCTTGATCAAGGAACCTTCGATGAAATTCGTCGACTATCAGCAAACGACAGAGGAAATCGCTAAAGGCGCCATTTTGATGGATGTCAGGTCGCCGGATGAATACGAGAAAGACCACCTGAAAAACAGTATGAATGTACCTTTTTTCTCGCTTCGGATGCATTTAAAGAACTTAAATAAAAAGCAGTCCGTTATCGTCGTTTGCGAAAACGGAAAAACCAGCGAAGCCGCAGCGTTTTTGCTACTGCGCAACAAGATAAATGCTTTTGTTTTAAAGGGTGGGATGCAAAAGGTTCCGGACCAGAATGAAAACCAGAGCAACAAAGCCACTTTCCTCATTGATGAGGATAGCATCGAAACCAATTTACAGCCTATCTCTGAATCACAATCGACTGCAACCCAAAATACTCAAACCGAAGAAAAGGGTATCTCTGAGATCGAGCAACTCAGACAAACGGTCGCCCAGCTGGAAGCGCAATGCAAAACATTGACCGAAGAAAGAGACGAACTCTCCAGGAAATATAAAATGCTATTTAAACAAACGGAAAAACTGAAATCCGTTCTGGATTCACTGAAAAACAACGGGGAAACGAATTAACCTACGCAGGAAGGAGTGTGCCGTTGCCTATATTCTTCTATCGACAACGGCAAAAGAGCTTATTTGATTTTGGCTTCTTTATACATGACATGTTTGCGAACCACCGGATCGTATTTTTTTATCTCCATTTTTTCTGGCATGGTTCTTTTATTTTTAGTGGTCGTATAAAAATGACCGGTCCCTTCGCTGGAAACCAATTTAATTTTATCGCGCATTTCAAATCTCCTTAAACATTCTCGCCGCGTTTACGAATATCAGCCAAAACATCATCAATGCCTTTTTTATCGATGATGCGCATACCTTTGGCGGAAACCCTTAAACGAACCCAACGGTTTTCGCTTTCAACCCAGAATCTATGCTGATGCAAGTTAGGATTAAACCGTCTTTTGGTTTTATTTTGTGCGTGTGATACGTTATTTCCGGTAACAGGACGCTTACCCGTTACTTGACATACTCTGGACATGATTACCTCTGATGCGTGCCATTGTTCATAAGTTAGCCAGTCTTTATACCAAAAAATCTTTTTCAGGTAAACCACATACACTAAAATAAATTTGGTAAACTTATTAGTTTTATACCGCATTCAACTCACACAGGCTCGCCGATGACCATTAAATTAGGTATGGTGATGGACCCCATCAACCGAATCAACATCAAAAAAGACACTAGCTTCGCGATGCTACTGGAAGCACAAAGCAGAGACTGGGAGCTTCATTACATGGAGTTGAATGATTTGTTTTTGAATAACGGCCAAGCCTACGCCAAAACCCGGATTTTGAAGGTGCAGCGAAATCCGCAACAATGGTTTGAGTTTCTTCGCGAACAGGACCTCGCCTTGTCTGATCTCGATGTCATTATCATGCGTAAAGATCCGCCTTTTGACCAGGAATACATTTACGCCACTTACTTGTTGGAACAAGCCGAAAGATCCGGTTGTCTTATTATTAATAAACCTCAATCGCTAAGGGATGCCAACGAAAAATTATTTACCGCGTGGTTTCCGCAATGCTGCGCGCCTACACTGGTTGCAAGAGAGCCGCGGCGCATTCGTGATTTTTTACAACAGCACGGGGAAATCATACTCAAACCGTTGGACGGCATGGGAGGCGCTTCGATTTTTCATGTTCGCGAGAACGACCCCAACCTAAGCGTGATTCTGGAAACAATGACGCAACATGCCTCTCGCTTTATTATGGCCCAACGTTACCTGCCGGAAATCAAAGACGGCGACAAACGCATTCTACTGGTGAACGGGGAACCGGTACCCTATGCTCTTGCTAGAATTCCCGCCAGCGGAGAAACTCGTGGCAATCTGGCTGCCGGAGGCAGGGCCGAAGGCCGTAAATTGACCGATCGAGACTGGTGGATCGCGCGCCAAGTCGGGCCGACGTTAAAAGAAAAAGGCTTGGCTTTCGTCGGCATTGACGTGATCGGCGACCATCTGACCGAAATCAATGTCACCAGCCCAACCTGTGTACAGGAACTGGATCATCAATTCGGAATCAATATCAGTGGCCAACTGATGGACTATATTGAAAGAAAACTACAGTAACATGTCATCATTCATCTATAACCCCACGCCGATTTCTCATAATGATTCGCTACTGACCGCTTTGTTCATTGCTGCAGTCGCGCACACCGTTCTGCTGATGGGACTTAACTTCAGCATTCCGCATCCTGAAAAAGTGGGTAAATCGATCGAAATCACACTCTCCAGCACGCCAGCTAAAAAAGCGCCTAAAAAAGCCCAATATCTAGCTCAAGACAACCAACTGGGCGGAGGCGAAGAAAGTAAAAAACCCGAGCCGCCAAAACAACAAGTACCCAGCAACCAAAGCGGGGAACGCCGCAAACCTGCCCAACATAAAACCGAAAGCAAACCGCGCGCGGAACAAAGAAAGATCGTTGCCCAACAGGCGCCGGAAAAAATCGTCACCACGGAAAAACCGGTCACCACGCCGGTCGTCAGCAATCCAAAGCCGCAATTGACGGCTGAAGCCTTGCAAAAACAAATTGCTCAGCTCGGCGAACAGATTCGTCACACCCGGGCAAGTGCGGAGCACAGCAAAATCAAGTTTATAAATGCAGTCAGCACCCATAAATATGTGGCAGCCCAGTATATGAAAGATTGGGAAAACAAGGTTGAACGGACCGGAAACCTGAACTATCCTGAAGTTGCCCGCAAAAAAGGTTTTTCCGGAACCTTAACCATGGATGTAGGCATCAAAGCCGACGGCAGCATATACAGCATGAGAATCACCAAGTCTTCCGGCAACCAGGCGTTGGACGACGCTGCCAAACGCATCGTACGGATGAGCGCGCCGTTTGCTGCACTTCCTGCTGAATTATTGGAAGAACTGGACATACTCGTTATCACACGGGTATGGAAGTTTTCCGACGAATCCGGCATGACAACCCGATAAATGACAATGATCAGAGCAAATTATTTAAATAATCAGTTTCTAATCGCCATGCCCAATCTGGCTGACCCCAGTTTCACCCATACCGTAACTTACCTATGTCAGCATAACGAAGAGGGGGCATTGGGCATCGTCATCAATCGTTCCTCCGGATTAAAGCTGGGTGACATTTTCGAACAGATGCACATTAAAACGCAATCCGAAGATATCAAAAACACACCGATTTTTGCCGGTGGCCCGGTACAACAGGAAAGAGGCTTTGTCATCCACAGTTCGGGTAAAAAAACTTGGGACTCAACGATAGCAACATCCGCCACGATTTCGCTGACCAGTTCGCGCGACATTCTAGAAGCCATTGCCGCCGGAGAAGGGCCTGAGCATTTTTTAATCGCCTTGGGCTACGCAGGCTGGAGTAGCGGACAATTGGAAAAAGAAATCGTCGATAACGCTTGGCTGAATACTCCTTGTTGGGAGAATATTTTATACGATACACCGATCGGCCAACGTTGGAATGCTGCCGCCAACCTTTTGGGCATCGACATCAACAAACTCACGACTCCTGCCGGCCATGCCTAAACAGGATCCTTTGGCGTATAACAGCTATAACGATACCTATTTAGGGTTCGATTTCGGTAATAAAAAAATCGGCGTTGCCATCGGTCAAACCACAACCGCGACAGCCAGTCCTTTACAAACCCTCCGCTCAACTAACCAGCAAGTGGACTGGAATGCCATCAGTAAGTTGGTCGAGGAATGGCATCCGGCCGGCTTTGTAGTGGGCATCTCCCGGCAAAAAGATGGCTCCGACAATTTCATCACACCTCGAATGCAGAAGTTTTGTCGTCAACTCGCCGGCCGTTATAACCTACCCGTACATCAAATGGACGAAGCATTGTCCACTTTCGAAGCCAAACAATTATTGTTTGATGACCTCGGAGTCAGTGCTGATAAACTATGGAAAGTACAAGACCAACTGGCGGCGCAACTAATACTGCAAAGCTGGCTCAACACTCAATCGTAATCTATGACATTAACAAATCAAGACATTCCGGCGTTACTAGATACCCTGGAAACTGAACTTAAGAAACAAATCGCATCGAGAAACCTTCACAATCCGCTGATGATAGGAATACACAGCGGCGGCGTATGGATTGCCGAAGAAATGCATAAACGCCTGAACATCCGGGAGCCGCTAGGGAAAATGGATATTTCCTTTTATCGGGACGATTTTTCTCAAATCGGCATGCATCCTAAAATCAAACCCAGTCAATTGCCCGCACATGTCGAAGGCCGCGATATCATTCTGATCGACGATGTATTTTATACCGGGCGAACGATCCGCGCGGCCCTCAACGAAATATTCGATTACGGACGCCCCAATCAGGTTTTATTAGCAGTATTAATCGAACGGGACGGCCGCCAAATCCCTTTGCGCCCAGACTGCTGCGGTCGCAGCGTCAAGATGCAACCGGGCCAGCGCATTAAATTGACCGGACCGGAGCCGTTAGGTATTCACATTCACTCCTTCAACAATGCCGCTTAAAGTATGAGCACTAACCTGCAATTGAACAGCGAAGGAAAATTAAAACATTTTTTGACAATCGAAGGCTTCAGCAAGTCAATGCTCACCGAGGTTCTCGACACCGCCGCGTCATTTGCCGGAATGCCCAAACAACAGGTCAAAAAAGTCCCTTTATTACGCGGAAAAACCATCGTCAATCTATTTTTTGAAAACAGTACCCGCACCCGCACCACTTTTGAACTGGCCGCAACACGTCTTTCCGCCGACGTCCTCAATATCAACATAGCCACTTCGGCGACATCCAAGGGGGAAAGCCTGCTGGACACCATTCGCAACCTGGAAGCCATGCATGTCGATATGTTCGTGGTCAGGCACGCGATTAGCGGCGCCGCGCAATTTATTGCCGAAAACTGCGCCCCCCATATTAGCGTCATCAACGCCGGCGACGGACAACATGCCCATCCGACACAAGCCATGCTGGACATGTTTACGATTCGTCAATATAAACAGGATTTCAGCCGACTGAAGGTCGCTATCATCGGGGATATCCTGCATTCGCGGGTAGCTCGTTCCCAGATTCAAGCCCTGAACACTCTCGGAGCCCAAGAAGTCCGAGTTATTGCCCCGAAAACGCTACTACCGGCCCACGTCGAGCAACTGGGTGTCAGAGCATTCCATGACATGAAACAAGGACTGACTGACATCGATGTCATTATCATGCTCCGCTTGCAGAAAGAGCGCATGAACTCGGCACTACTCCCCAGCGAAAGCGAATATTTCAAATGTTTCGGTTTGACCGAGGAAAAAGTCCGATTAGCCAAGGCAGATGCTATCGTCATGCATCCAGGACCGATCAACCGCGGGGTTGAAATAGAATCTAGAATCGCCGACGGACCTCAGTCGGTCATATTACAGCAGGTCAGCAACGGCATTGCCGTACGTATGGCGATCATGTCCATGGCAATGCAAAGTTCGGGAGCAGCAACATGAACAAGTTACTGATCCGCGACGGACATATCATTGACCCGGCAAACAATCTGGACGCGAAAGGCTCCGTTTGCGTCGCCGACGGCAAAATCGTTGCCATCGCAACCCAAGCTGAGGACTTTACTCCCGACCAAGTCATCGATGCCCAAAACCAAGTAATCTGCCCAGGGTTTATCGACCTAAGCGCACGTTTACGCGAGCCGGGCCATACCCGTAAAGGCAACATTGGATCGGAAACCCGAGCCGCAGCGGCGGCCGGTGTAACATCCCTATGTCTGCCGCCGGACACTCAACCGGTCATTGACACACCCGCAGTTGTCGAATACATCAAAGACAAAGCGGAACAAGCCGACTATCCTCATATCCTGCCTATCGGTGCTTTGACGCAGCGGCTGGCCGGCACCGAACTGAGTTCAATGTTCGCACTGAAACAGGCGGGTTGTCTAGCCGTCAGCAATGCGGACTCGCCACTTGCTAGCCTTCAGATCCTGCGCCGTGCAATGGAATATGCGGACAGTCATGGTCTGCTATTGATCTACCGCCCGGACGAACCTTCATTGAGTAATGCCGGCTGCGCCCATGAAGGGGCAATGGCTAGTCGTTACGGTCTTCCCGGCATTCCTGCTGCAGCCGAATCGGTGGCGGTCGCGCAATGCTTGGAACTGGCGGAGCTTACCGGATGCCGCGTGCATTTCAGCCGTATCAGTTGCAAAGGCTCAGTCATAAAAATTCAACAGGCCAAAAAATACGGCCTCAACGTCAGTGCCGATATCGCTGTTCACCAATTGCATTTGACCGAAAATGATATGACGCCGTTTGACTGCGCTTTTCACGTCAATCCACCATTTCGCAGCAATCACGACAGGGATTTTTTACGTACGGGACTGGCAAAAGGCACCCTTGACGCCATCTGTTCGGATCATCAGCCACACGACATCGACGCTAAATTAGGGGCTTTCCCTGAAACCGAAGCCGGAGTGTCCTCGCTAGAAACATTACTGCCGTTAACAATGCAATTGGTCCGAGACCAAACCGTAACCCTTTCTCAGGCAATTGCGGCTTTGACACATAATCCGGCGAGAATCCTGGGATTGCAGTCGGGCTCGCTGACACCGGGCAATATAGCGGATATCTGCATTTTCGACCCTTCTCGAATTTGGAAAATTGGCACAGGTTGTTGGCATAGCGCCGGACACAACACGCCTTTTTGGAACCGTCAAATGCAGGGGAAAGTAACCCATACCCTGCAAGCAGGTAAAATCATCTTTAAGCTATAGGAGGCTTTGACATGACAAATACATTGGCCCTCACCGCAACAGCTCTTCTCTTTTTGTTTCTCGGAGGCTGCTCGCGGGATTATACTCCCGACTCCAAAGCCAGTGGTGAAGAGATCTATCAGGCCGCTTGCGCGGAATGTCATGAAGCCGACGAATCAGGCATGATTTTCAAAATCTCCAGCAAAAACGCCAACTCTACTTACATTGCCCATAAAGTAAAATCCGGCTCGCTGACCATGCCGTCTTTTCCCAACATGAAGACCGAAGATTTTAAAAAGCTCAGCGCTTTTGTCCTCGAGCACAGTAAGATTGAATAATCAATCTGACTTTTAGCCTGTTTGGCGGTTGCCTGCCACTGATTTAACCGCGCAATGCTATCGGCTGGCCGATCATTGCATCCGACAAAAGCCGAGCGATACGGGCACTGCTAACACTAATAACAATCGGTGTCAAAGTGCCCTTTTCCTACAAAGGGCGCCTTCACTGTAGACCGAAAAGCCGAAATGTGGGATATTTCTAAATCGATTGCATGAAAACGGTGTCATAAATCCTTTTTGTCCAATCAATTCGTTCAACTCTAAATCTCTGATTGTTACGTTTCCAAAAGGCCAAGCAACAATGACAACTATAATTAACTTGAAGACTTTATACGTAATCATCGCCACCTTTATGATCGGCAGCTTCGTCATCGCCAGTGAAGACTTTGGCGATGCTCCGCAAATATCCGAGACTGGCAATAGCACTCTACAAACGGCATCAACGCCAAAATCTTCTAATACATCTTTCAAAAAAATTATTATTCGTAATACCGATACAACGTCAAGCATCAAAAAGTCGAACGTCAACAGCGCGATTACGCCGGCTAGATATCAAGAAATGCTAACCAACAAAGAAGGCAGCTCAATGCTGAACTTTTTTCCGTTTTTCATTATTATCGCTGGCTGGTTTTTGTTTAGAGGCGAACAAGAAACAATAGAGACGCCAACTGCGAACGAGTCTCGAACCGAGTCACCGTCAAAATCCTCTCTGATCGAGACGAAGACGTCGACTCCTGCGCCTGTGAGTAAAGTAAACCCACCGCAAGCCAGAGCGGCTTCAAACTTAGCAGCGAAAAAAACCGAAACGTCTTTAATCGATTTATCGATCGACGCAGGCCAATGTCAAGCAGAAACCGCTAAAGGTACGCGTTGCAGTCGGACCGTCAATCTCGAAACGATTGTGGTAACGATTAAAAACAAGCTTTATCAGTTTGCAACTTGCAAACAGCACAATAGGAAAAGCTTCAAGCCTCACCCCAAAGTGTTGAAAAAAGCGCCTAAATAACAGCGAAACAATCGGCTTTGCAAAGCGGCGCATAGAGCGGGCGGGCTCAGAACAACATACTGACAACCTGCCCTTTCTGGATTATGCTCTTTCAATTCTTAGCGTTGCCGCTGGCTTCGAGACAACGAAAGACTCCATTTTGACAAGCGTTTCCCCGCTTAACGCTTTCAGAAAGGACACTCTTATTGTTGACAGGCTAGCATTCCTCTGCCGGAACGACTTCAAGCAAACAGTTTACTGACTCTTAAATATCTCGATACAACCAGAATAAAGTGAGTGAATTGGAATATTTCAGCCACTATGTCACTAGTCATCATCTAGCCCGGCGCTATCGGTTACTGACTTCGGCAATTTTTTCTTTACCTTAACACCCAACTCTTCAAAGCTGCTAGCCTGGCGGATCAAGTTGCCTTGGCCGAGCGTCAGTTTATTCATCACGTTATCGTAAGTTTTATTGACTGTCGCCAACTGATTGCCAAGTTTTTCCAGATCTTCGACAAATCCTCGAATTTTATCGTATAAGGCTCCGGCTTTTTCGGCAATCACTTTGGCGTTTTCATTTTGCTGTTCGTAGCGCCAGATATTCTGGATGGTTCTGAGTGTCGCCAATAGCGTAGTCGGTGTTACAACGACTATTTTGTGCTCAAAAGCCTCGCTGAATAATCGCTCATCGGCCTGAAAAGCAGCCATGAAAGCAGCCTCGATCGGCATGAAAAGCAAGACGAAATCCAGCGAGCGCAATCCTTTCAAAGAAGAATAATCTTTCCCGCTCAGAGACTTGATATGATTTCTCACCGCATCGACATGTTCTTTCAACGCAATCTGCCGATCCTTCTCATCCTCTGCCGAACAATAACGTTCGTAAGCCAACAGCGACACCTTGGAGTCGATGACCACATCTTTATCTTCGGGCAACCTAATGATCACATCGGGCTTGAACAGCTTGTTGTCTTCATCTCTGAAGGCTCCCTGGGTTTCATACTCGATACCTTTCCGCAATCCGGACTGCTCCAGCACTTTCTCCAGAATCATCTCGCCCCAGTTGCCTTGGGATTTCTTATCGCCTTTGAGCGCTCGGGTCAAATTCAATGCTTCCTGGTTCATTCTGGCTGTATCCCGGCGTAACGATACAATTTCTTCACGTAAGGAGATGCGGTCTTTGGTTTCGTTATCGTACACGGCCTCCAATCTCGCCTTGAAATCACCCAACTGTTGCTTCAGGGGCTGAACAACATGTTCGATACTGATCTTATTATGTTCGGAGAACTGTTTGTTGCGCTCTTCGAAAATACGATTGGCCAAATTTTCGAATTGAACTTTCAACTGGTTTTCGGCCTGCTGCAACAATTGTATTTTTTCAGCGTTGTTTTTTTGTTGCTCCTGCAAACGCGTTTCCAATTCCGCGTTGGCGGTTTTGGTATTAAGCAACTGGTGTTGCAATGACCGGAACTCCTCTTCCCGGTTCAAAAAATGGCCAAGCTTCTCCTCCGCTACGGCTAATTTTAAGGCAAATTGCTGGTGACTCTGGGTTTCGAGCGCCAATTGCTCTTCCAATACCGCAATACGTTCGATCTGATGCTTTGAACGTCTGCCAGAGACCAGCAACGCCACTAAAAAACCAACGACTGCTGCCGCCAGCAGCGGCCACGTCTGTTGCAGAAGATCCATTTACAAAGTGGCGAATACTTTACCGGCGGCTTCCAATGTTTGTTGGATATCTGCATCGCTATGAGCAGCCGAAACAAAACCTGCCTCAAAAGCCGAAGGCGCCAAATAGATGCCTTCTTCGAGCATGGCATGGAAAAAACGTTTAAACCGATCTTGGTCGCATCCCATCACTTGCTTGAACCGAGTAATCTTTTCTTCACCGGTAAAAAATAAACCGAACATCCCTCCGACCCGATTAGTGCTCATTGCAATACCTGCTTTAGCCGCTTGTTGTTTGATCCCATCCACCAACATTTCTGTTTTCCGGCTCAATTCCGCATAAAAACCGGGAGCGGATATCAAGTCCAGCGTTTTCAAACCGGCCGCCATTGCTACCGGATTTCCCGACAAAGTGCCGGCCTGATACACGGGCCCCAAAGGAGCCAAGTGCTCCATAATTTCACGCCGACCGCCGAAAGCACCGACCGGCATACCGCCGCCGATCACCTTACCCAGCGTGGTCAAATCAGGGATAACGCGATAATAGCCTTGCGCACTCTCTAAGCCAACCCGGAAACCGGTCATCACCTCATCAAAAATCAAAACACTACCGTATTGGTCGCATACTTCCCGCAGTGTCTCCAGGAAACCCGGTTCCGGCGGTATGCAGTTCATATTTCCGGCCACCGGCTCGACAATAATGCAGGCGACCTGTTCGCCGACTTCGGCAAAAGCCTTTTTCACTGCGTCGCTGTCGTTATACGTCAAAGTAATCGTATCCGCTGCCAATGCGGCAGGCACACCCGGTGAGCTGGGCACACCCAATGTCAATGCGCCCGAACCGGCTTTAACTAACAACGAATCGGAATGCCCGTGATAACAACCTTCAAACTTAACTATTTTGTCGCGCCCGGTAAAACCGCGCGCCAAACGCAAGGCGCTCATGGTCGCTTCGGTACCCGAACTAACCATCCGCACTAAATCGATAGACGGAACCAATTCACACACTTTTGCGGCCATCCGGGTTTCGATTTCGGTCGGAGCGCCGAAACTCAGGCCCTTTTCCGCTGTTTCCTTAACTGCGGCAATGACTTCGGGATGGGCGTGGCCTAAAATCATCGGCCCCCATGAACCAACATAATCGATATAGCGTTTATTTTCGCTATCGAACACATAAGCACCGGAGGCATGATCGAAAAATACCGGCGTACCGCCGACTCCGCTAAAAGAACGCACCGGCGAATTAACGCCGCCCGGAATGACATTTTTGGCCTGGGAAAATAATTCGGCTGACTGGGTCATAGCTATCACTTGCACTTGAAAATAAAAGAGTTGATCGCAGAAACGCCGGAACAAAAATTTTGTTTCATTCCGGCTTCTGTGTAGCAACGACAAAACGGCTAATATAGCGGGTGTCGGATACCCTAGAATCGTTATCGTTTGCCGAACAATTGGGGAGATTTCGGCTGAGCTTTTTGCTGCAGGCAATGATAAGCCGCATTTTCAAACCGGATCCTTAGCGACTGCGTGTCTTTGTGTTGCTTAAGAAATTTTTCCGCCTCCACCGCAGTCAAATCTTTCATCATGTAGGTCGCGATACATAAACAAGGCTTTGCATAACGTTTTCTGTCATCTTCCTTGTTAACCGAGTTTTTGATTTCACGTTGCACACACTGTTCGGCAAAGTCATGCTCAAATTTATGTTTAACCAAATCCGTCACTTCAGCGCCGTGCGAATGGTCGAAAGGATTATGCTCCTTTTTTTGGGAAACGACGGTTTTAGGCTTATCGTCTGAGCAAGCGGGCAAAGTCGCAGCGATGACTATAGCCATCGCCAACGCGAAAAAGGTTTTTATCGTAGAATACTTATTTTTCATGGATTTATTCGTCAATGCTGACTAATGTCTTAACACAAGGGCTGAACTGTACCATTTTATAGTGCAGGATTCTACTCTCTGCCGAGCATCGACTATCGTTTACACGACAAACACCCTGACCACCGTCTGTAAATGCTCAGCTAATTTACGCATTTCCTGACTACTTCGGTTGACTGCCTCACTAGCCTCTAGAGTCTCGCCGGAAGCGTGACTAATTTTCGAAACATTTCTATTGACTTCGTCGGCGACGGCCGATTGTTGCTCGGCCGCCGTTGCAATTTGCGCCGTCATATCGTTGATTTGAGCGATAACCGAGGTAATTTGCTTCAAAGCCGTTTGACCGGATTGCGCTTGATCTGCTGTTTCGCTGACCATTTTACAGCTTTGCTCCATCACCTGAGCACTTCCGAAAGCGCCGCTCTGAAGCCGTTCGATCATTTCCTGAATCTGTTGGGTGGAATCCTGAGTTCTGCTGGCCAATGTTCTGACTTCGTCCGCCACAACTGCAAATCCCCTTCCCTGCTCGCCTGCACGGGCGGCTTCGATAGCGGCGTTTAAAGCCAATAAATTAGTCTGTTCGGCAATACCGCGAATAACATCCAAAACCGAACCTATTTCCTCGCTGTCCTGTCGCAGTTTTTTGACCGTCTGTTCGGCGTCGGCAATATTGTGATAAAGCCGATTGATATTATTGATTGTGTTGCTGATGACGGTGCTGCCTCCTTGCGCCTGCCGATCGCCTTCGCCAGCCTTGAAAGCCGTCTGTTCGGCATTGCTTGCCACATTATGAACCGTAGACGACATTTGGTTCATAGCTGTAGCGACTTGCTCGGTCTGCTGGTATTGATGATGAATTAGATTTTTTGTCTTGGTAGCAACTTTCATCAATTGTTCGGCCGAAGAACCTAACTGGCTACCCGCGTCGATAATCTGAATAATCGCATTGCGATTGCTATCCAACATGCGATTCAGCAATCCGGCCAACTCCGCAAATTCTCCGGTTCCGTCGCTATCAATACGATAACTTAAATTTATCCGGTCGCCGTTGACGATACGATTGATAGCGGAAACAAATCGTTGAATCGGGGTAATAATCATTGCTGCAAAAAAACGACCTGTCACTACCGAGAGCAAAGTCAACAGTACGAGAGAAAACAAAGCGATACGGATTATTTCACTTTTCATGGTGGTCGCAGGGGCAAATGCTTCCTGTTGATCTATTTCCGTCAGAATAGCCCATTTCAAACCGTTAAGATGCAGAGGCGCATAGGCGGAAATGACCGGCAATCCCCGAAAATCGGTAAATAAGGCGGTGCCGGTTTTCCCGTTGATCGCCGCTGCGGCCGCTGGAGAATCGACTGACTGTAAACCGATGTTGGTGTTTTTCAGCTCGATATCTGCAACTATATTCTGATCAGCGCCTGCCTTCCGCAAGGCATCCAAATAAGCGCTGTTATCCTCAATCAGGAATCGGCTTAAACTACGCGCTTTATAGTCTTCTCCAATTAAATAAGACTCGCCTCGCAGGCCGAGACCAATGCTTTGCCATTGTCTTTGGTTGGTCATGATGTGATTGATCTCGTCAATCGGCATCTGAAAAATCAAAATACCGACTTTCTTTCCATGATTAAATATCGGGGTTGCAGAAAAAGCTGCCGGCGCGCCATAGGACGGAGTATAAGGTGCGAAGTCTTCCAACACCGTTTTGGCCTCACTCAATTGATTGGCTCGACGAAAGACTTTGCCGAGCCCCGAATCGGCATAAGCGCCATGCAACAATGAAGTAGCGAAATCCAACTCCTTGAATACCGAATAAACGATCCTTCCGTCGTCTGGATCAACTAGAAAAATATCGTAATATCCGAAACGACTTTGGAAATCACGCAAATGCGGATGATAGGTTCGATGAATCCGACTGTACTCGCTATCGTCTCTGGCATCATCTAGCCTGTCTTTACTACCCAAGGGATTGTTATTAGCGCGGATATAGTGGTATTGCATAATCACGCCGATATCATCTAACTTATCGACTAATGCCATCACATCAACCCGGCGATTCCCATTTTTGCCGGCATATTCGTTGGCAAAATCGCCTCTATAATATTCCGACAATCTTCGACGCATCTGATCAATTTGTTCCGGTGAATAGGTCCGACTCAGTTCATCGCTTTGTAACCGAAAAGCGCGCACCGCATCAATGGTCATTTTATCGTTAGCCAAAGTCAGCAGTTGCTTTTCTATCTGAAGAAAATAGCGCTCTATCTGAGCCTGATTCATCTCTCTTACCGCGACCAGTTTGCTCACTGCCTGTTCGCGTAAAATCGTTTCCGCCGACCCTAAGCTCAACCAACTTATACCGCCGCCTACCGACACGCCACTCAATATCACCAATAATGTTGCACCCAGTATCAACTTATTTTTTATTGTCATCTCAAGTCCTTTTTTCATCCTATGTTCAATGTAAAAAAACAAACCTCCGCCGAAACGCCAATCAGTTGGAACGGTAGATCAAACGATTTGATTATTCCGAATAATTTAGCGACCCAATTTCGAATCACTAAAATCTTTTTAGCTAACGCCGAAAATCGTATCTTGGGGCGAACCGGCAACCACCGTACTCATCCGTCAAGTTACCCATCAGCAGTCAAAATACGCAAAGTGTCGAAATTTCACTCACTCCGAATATGTCTTCCAACCACTTCCTCGTAACCCGGTATGGCAAAATCAGCAAAAAACCTTTTGACCTGATCGTTATCGGCGCAGGTTAATGCTGTTTTGACCGTCTCAACGGACAAGTGGGGCGCCAGCATTTCAACAAAACGAAGAATGTATTCTTTAAGATATTTTTTCTTTTTAACCGCAACTTGGCTGGTACTCATGCCGAAAAGCTCTCTTGCACGAACAACCTGTAAATCGCTGTCCTGAGACGAATTCAAAGCCATATCGGCGACGATTCCGATCCCCAACCCTAATCGCACGTAGGTTTTGATTACATCGGCATCGACGGCAGTTAATACGATATCTGGGCGTAGCTGATGCTTGGCAAAAGCTTCGTCCAGTTTATGTCGACCGGTAAAACCCTGTACGTACGTAATAATAGGATATTCGACAATGTCTTCCAGCTTTATCACCCGTTTTTTGAGCAACGGATGATTTTGTTGGGTGATGATGCTTCTGCTCCATTGATAACACGGCATCGCTAAAAGGGTCTCACGCTCGGACAACGCCTCGGTTGCAATGGCTATATCGACCTCATCCTGCTCAAGCATGTTGGCAATCTGAACCGGCGTCCCTTGATGGATATGCAAATTGATATCAGGATTGCTACGGATAAATTTATCGACCGCAGCCGGTAGAACATATCTTGCCTGAGTATGTGTCGTTGCGATGGTTAACGACTGATTATCCCGATTAAATTCTTCGGCCAGCAATCGAATATCATTCACCTTACTCATGATCTCCTCAGAACGTTCGATTATGGCAACACCAACCTCGCTAAATCCGGTCAAGTGCTTGCCTTTACGTTTGAATAACTGAAGATTTAATTCCTGTTCCAATAACTGGATTTGTTTGCTGACTCCTGATTGCGAGGTGCATAAAATTTCAGCAGCCTTGGAGATATTAAGATTCTGTCGCTTGATTTCGAGCAAATAGCGAAGTTGCTGTAGCTTCATTATCGTTTTTTGGAATATATATATAAATTTTTATCACTTCTAAATATAAGTCTTTTTCGTTATATTTACCTACCTTTTTTGTGATCCCTTCTCAATAGAAAATGGAATTGATACATATCGCTGCCGGCTCTCTGGTCGGCCTGATCATCGGACTAACAGGCGTCGGCGGCGGATCGCTAATGACTCCGATTTTGGTTCTCGGCTTCGGGTTTGCGCCTGCCGTCGCCGTTGGCACCGATTTACTTTACGCCGCCATTACCAAATGCAGCGGGGTATTTTTCCACCATAAAAACGGTACGGTCGACTGGAAAATCGTTGCGTTCCTCGGCAGCGGCAGCATTCCTAGCTCAGTTCTGACCATATCGGTCCTTGAGCAATTACGCGATAGCGGTTTCAATTACAACCATATTATCATTTCAACATTGGGCGCAATGCTGATACTGACCGCACTGATCATCGTCATCAAAAACCGGCTACTTGGTTTCGTCAACAACCATCGAAACAGCAACGCTATTATTGGGGTGATTAAAAGCAATCGGCCCGGTATTACCGTGCTCTGCGGCATCATGCTCGGGATCGTCGTCACCTTATCATCAGTCGGCGCAGGGGCTATCGGAGCTGCAATCCTGTTTTTACTTTATCCTCACAAACGACCGATCAATATCGTCGGAACTGACCTAGCTCATGCCGTTCCGCTTACAGCCATCGCTGGTTTTGGACACCTTCATTTCGGTTCAGTGGACTTGCATTTGTTGTTCGGCCTGCTGGCAGGTGGTTTACCTGCTATATTTCTGGGCAGTCTACTGGGTAAAAATCTACCTGACCGAATTCTGCGGCCATTGATCGCAGTCTTACTTTTTGTCATGGGTATTAAACTGCTTTCCACCCAAATCAACCTGACGGCTTTGATTAGTACATCCTGGAGCCAAATAACGCAGTGCCTATCCGTACTAGCGTCGAGCCTTCAGCAATAGCAGCTTTAAGGTCGCCACTCATCCCGAAAGAAAAAGTATCCAATTGAGGCATCGCTAATTGCTTGACGGCCTGAAACAGCTCACGATAAGGACGACATTGACGCTGATAGTCGGTTTCCGGCTCCGGAATCGCCATGACGCCACGCAAAGAAAGATTCGGCAACGCGTTGACTTCGGCGATAAGTTGCGGCAATTCGGTCAATTGGATACCTGATTTGCTGGCTTCTCTACTGATATTAACCTGTAAACACAAATTCAACGGAGGTAAACCTGACGGCCGTTGCTCACTTAATCGTTTGGCAATTTTGAAACGATCGACACTGTGCACCCAATCGAAATAAACAGCAATCGGTTTGGTTTTATTCGATTGAATCGGACCGATAAAATGCCAGGTAATATCGAAGCCGGCCAAGGCCTGTTGCTTAACCAACGCTTCCTGCAAATAACTTTCGCCAAAATGACGCTGCCCAGCCTGATAGGCTTCCGCAATGTCTCGAGAAGACTTGGTTTTACTAACCGCCAATAGCTTCACGCTACCGGCGTCTCTTCCAGCTGCAATTTCAGCGTGCCGGATTTGAGAACGAACTTTCAGCAATCTTTGTTCAATCATTGTCATTGAAAAAACCTGTGACCCAGTTAACCGACTATTAAACAACACCGCTTCAAAAAAACAAAGATCTGAACTATGGTTATAGCTGGTTCGTGTTTGAATGCAAAACTCGGCAAAACCAATCGTTCCGTCCGAACCGACACTGACGTTCGTACCGGAAAAGCGGCAACAATTTTTATTTTCGATGTGCGTGGAGACCTTGTATGGATATCGCTGAATTACTGGCTTTCTCAGTAAAAAACAATGCTTCTGATTTACACCTTTCAGCCGGCCTCCCGCCGATGATCCGAGTAGACGGCGACATCCGACGCATCAATATTCCGGCACTCGATCATAAAGAAGTCCACGCCTTAATCTACGACATTATGAACGACAAACAACGTCGGGATTACGAGGAATTTCTGGAAACGGACTTTTCGTTCGCTCTGCCGAATGTCGCTCGCTTCAGGGTCAACGCATTCAATCAGGAGCGAGGAGCTGCCGCGGTTTTCAGGACCATTCCTTCCGAAGTATTAACATTAGAACAGCTTAATGCACCCAAGTTTTTCGCCGAAGTCTGTAAAAAACCCAGAGGCTTGATCCTGGTCACCGGCCCGACCGGTTCCGGTAAGTCCACCACTTTGGCGGCAATGATCAACCATATTAACACCACCGAGTACGCTCACATTCTGACCGTTGAAGATCCGATCGAATTTGTACACGACAGCCAAAAGTCGCTGATCAACCAACGCGAGGTGCATCGTGACACCCTAGGATTTAACGAGGCACTCCGCTCCGCATTACGGGAAGACCCCGACATCATTCTGGTCGGCGAGATGCGGGACCTGGAAACCATCCGCTTGGCATTAACCGCTGCGGAAACCGGACACCTGGTCTTCGGTACGCTTCACACCACGTCGGCAGCCAAAACTATCGACCGGATTATTGATGTTTTCCCGGCGGCGGAAAAAGACATGATCCGCGCTATGCTCTCGGAATCATTGCAAGCGGTCATTTCGCAAACCCTCCTTAAAAAGATCGGCGGCGGTAGGATCGCCGCACACGAAATCATGGTAGGCACCGCAGCTATCCGCAACTTGATCAGGGAAGCCAAAGTCGCGCAAATGTATTCCGCAATTCAAACCGGCCGTAAAGAAGGCATGCAGACCCTAGACCAGAATCTTAAAGAGCTGGTCGATAGGGGTATGATTACCGCTAAAACTGCAATGGTAAAAGCCGTTAATAAAGATATGTTCCGATAAGTCTTAACCGGGAGAAAACGATGGATTTCAATGCCCTGCTGGCACTAATGGTGCAAAAAAAAGCTTCAGATCTCTTTATTACCGCCGGCAAAGCCCCCGCTATGAAAGTAAACGGCGAAGTCGTCGAGGTATCTAAAACGCCGTTGACTGCAGACCAATCTAAAAAGATTGTACTTAGCATTATGGAACAACGACAAAAGGACGAATTCGAGAACACCAAAGAATGCCAATTTGCATTGAGCGTACAAAAACTGGGCCGATTCCGCGTCAGTGCTTTTACCCAACGCGATGCAGCAGGGATGGTGCTACGCCGCATTGAAACCGAAGTACCCAAAGCCGAAGAGCTGCATTTACCGGCGGTTCTAAAGGATTTAATCATGTTCAAACGCGGCTTGGTAATTTTTGTCGGTGCCACCGGCACAGGTAAATCTACTTCGCTGGCTGCCTTAATTAGGCATCGTAACGAAAATAGCAGCGGCCACATTATTACCATCGAAGACCCAATTGAGTTTACCCACCCTCATCAAGGCTGTATCGTTACTCAGCGAGAAGTCGGACTGGATACCGAATCCTATGAGGTAGCACTGAAGAATACCTTGCGTCAGGCGCCGGACGTCATTCTGATCGGCGAGGTACGTACCCGTGAGACCATGCAGCATGCGATTACCTTCGCCGAAACCGGTCACCTCTGCCTGTGCACCCTCCACGCCAATAATGCCAACCAGGCCATAGACAGGATTCTGCATTTCTTTCCCGAAGACATGCATAGCCAATTGTTCATGGACTTATCCTTGAACCTGCGTGGCATCGTTGCCCAACAGTTGATCAAAAGAGCAGACGGTAAAGGCCGTTATCCTGCAATCGAAATACTGCTGAACACTCCATTGGTCTCGGACCTGATCCGTAAAGGCGAAGTCCATAAATTGAAGGAATTGATGAAAACCTCACGAGAGCATGGCATGCAAACCTTCGATCAAGCACTGTACGATTTATACAATGCCGGTAAAATCAGTTATGAAGACGCTCTCAATTCAGCCGACTCCCGCAATGAAGTCCGCCTAATGATCAAACTGGGTGCCGAAAATGCCGGCACTATGGACGAGGGCATGGCTTTGGAGGAGACTGAAGAAGATAGAACCACCCTATACTGATCACCGCAACAATGGCCTCTACGTCGCAAGCGTCAATTAACCGCCCCTTGCTGTTCGAATTGTCTCGTAGGCTTTCGTAATTTGCTGGGTCCTTTCCTTGGCCAGAACCATCATTTCCTCAGGGAGGCCTTTGGCCACCAGTTTATCTGGATGATGCTGGCTGATTAATCGCCGGTAAGCTTTTTTAATCTCCGCATTGGTCGCCGTCGTCTCCACACCCAACACGGCATAAGCGTCCTTCAGACTATTTCGTTGCGGCTGACGCTCCTGCCGGTTTTGCCGATCATAACCGTAAAAACGCTGTTGGGCCTGAAACTGCAATTTCAAGCCTTCATATTCAAAGTGGGAGACCCGTAAATGCGCACAGATATTATGCAGTAGCGCTTCCTCCGCCCGTTCCATTTTCCCGTCGGCAAACGCCGCCTGAATCTGAATTTCCAAAAACATACGGATCAAATGAGTCCGCCGGTGACACTCCTGACGGAACTGCTCCATCACCTCGGTAAACGGAAAATCGTGCCTTTTACCTTGCCGAAATAATTTAATCGCGGTTTCACGCATCTCGCCGGACAATTTCATTTCGTCCATAACGCGTTTGGCCCACTCAATTTCCGCTTCGGAAACCCGACCGTCCACTTTGGCGATATGCCCCATAATCGAAAAAGTGGCCGTAAAAAAAGCCATTTGAACACGATGTTGTTCCCCCGGATCCAAATCTTCGCCCAGCTCGAACCCTTCCATTCCGGCATCGAACTGGTGTCCGAGCGATGCTCCCAAGATCGCCCCCAAAGGTCCGCCTAGTAAAAATCCGAAAGCACTTCCCACAACCTTGCCTAACCAACTCATATGATTATCAATCCTGTCGTTAAATGATAAAATGGCACCATTAATTATCCAGCCAATTAAAAAATTTATTATGACCGCACCCGCCGCACTTTACGAATCTTCTCTGCCGAATTTAACGCTTTTGGCCCGCGGCAAAGTTCGCGACATTTATGAAATCGATGATCGTCACCTGCTGATTGTCACAACGGACAGAATGTCGGCTTTTGATGTGATTATGCCCGATCCGATTCCCGGAAAAGGCCGTGTCCTAACTAGCGTTTCGAATTTCTGGTTCAATAAGATGAGAGATATTATTCCCAACCATCTCGTCTCCGAGCCCACTCTAGAACAAGTCGTTCCAGATGCCGCTGAACGCGCCAAAATAGAAGAACGAGCTATCATCGTCAAACGCCTAAAACCGTTGCCTGTCGAAGCTATCGTTCGGGGATAC
>JBNLEI010000286.1:0-2911 GCA_050304855.1 Methylococcaceae bacterium | reverse complement strand
GATAAATACTTGTTTTAATCGAGTAAAATCGGCATATACACAGTGATCGAAGTTCGCACCGGTTTCAATGGTGACTTGCTTTTCGTCGGCAAGGTTTTGCAACACCGGCAAACAGGCACTGATGACTTCTGACAAAACAATACGTTCAATGCTGGTCTCGATATTGCCGGATTCGATTTTGGCGAGTTCCAGCACGTCGTTAATTAAGGCTAACAAATGTTGCCCGCTGTTGAGTATATGTGTTGCGCTTTCGTGTTGTTCATCGTTTAGAGGCGAGGTGGGATCGTTGATAAGCAACTGGGTGAAACCCAATATCGCATTGAGTGGGGTTCGCAATTCATGGCTCATGGAGGACAGAAACTCCGATTTTGCGCGATTCGCCTTTTCCGCTTCCTCTTTCGCTTGCAATAATTCGTTTTCCATCGCCTTGCGGGAGCTGATGTCGGTATGGATTGCCGTCATGCGGAGCGGTTGATCGTGAATGTTTCGGCTGATGACTTTTCCCCGACATAGAATCCATTTCCAGCTGTTGTCTTTGCAACGAAGGCGAAATTCGACATCAAAGCGCGATAATTTACCTTCCAGATAATCTTGCAACTGATTTTTCACTCGTTGGCAATCGTTAGGATGAATCCCGTCGATCCAGGTACTGACTTTGTGAGCTAATTCGTCCTTACGGTATCCCAGCATTTTGGCGTAGAGTTCGGAAAACTGCATTTCATCGGTTTCTAAATTCCATTCCCAAATGCCGTCTCCGGCCCCCTCTAAAGCCACGCTCAACCGTTCTTCACTTTGTTTTAGCTTGAGTTCCATAAGCTTACGGTCGTTGATATCCATCACCGTTCCGAGCATTTTTAAGGCGTTGCCGCTTTCATCCCGGTAGACGGCGCCTCGTTCCAATAGCCAGCGAACTTGGCCGTCGGGCCAGACGACGCGGTGTTCGATTTCATAGGGTTTATCTCGCACGACGGCTGAATCAATGGCATCGATGACGCTCTGTCTGTCTTCGGGATGAAGTGCACCGAGAAAATTATCGTAGCTGGTTTTCAGGTCGCCGTTGGGATAGCCGAATAAGGGGCCGATGCGCTCCGACCAATAGAGTTCCCCGGTTTCGATATTCCAATCCCAAGTGCCGATATTGGCGGAATATTGCGAACGCCGGAAACGTTCTTCATTAACTCTAAGCAGCGATTCGGCTTCTTTGCGCTCCGAAATATCATGAAAAATCACCTGAATCCCGACAAACTGGCCGTAATCGAACCGGGGCGTTACGTTTAACTCCACCGGAAAGCGGCTACCGTCCTGCTGAACGAACCAGTCTTCTCCGCGCCGTGGTTGACGGTCGCGAAGCGTAAGGCAAGTCAGGCAATTGTTTGAAAGGGAGACTGCACCGTTGTTGTGTTGGCTAAAATAGTAATGTTGACTTTTATTCAGGATTTGGTCTTTTCGATATCCCAGCATTGTTAATGCCGACGGATTAATAAAAGTACATATTCCCTGGGCATTGACCCCGTAGACGCCTTCACCAAGCGAGTTCAGAAGTGTCAGGTGATCTTGTTCCTGATTTTTGATTTCCGTAATATCGGTGCGATAGGAAACGTATTGATAAGGTTTTCCCTGTTCGTCCAGAAAAGGGGTTATTGTTGCTTTAACCCAGTAATGTTCGCCGTTTTTTCGAAGATTACAGACTTCGCCGCTCCAGATCTTGCCGGAAGCGATGGTTTGCCACATCGCACGGTAAAATTCCGGCCCATGTACTTCGGACTTCAGTATACGGTGATTTTGCCCCAGCAATTCATCTTTCGAATAGCCGCTGATATCACAGAATAAATCGTTAACGTATGTGATGTTGCCTTGTTTGTCCGCAATGCTGACAATGACATGGGCGTTTCGCGCTTCTTGGTAGCGTAAATTTTCGTAATCGGAATGAGGCGGCTCCGGGTACATGTGCTATCGGCAAAGTTAGAGATTTGTTGCAATACCCGAAAGATTAGCAGAAATTGTGAGCTTGTTAGCTATTGAATTTATTATTCTTTGCGGTAATCGGCAAATTTTTTTTAAAACTTTCTCGTTCTCCAATCCGCTGCCGGAGACGGTTTATCGGTTCAACTCGATGATTATTTTCGATCAGGGGTTGTGGTATTGGCTGATGAATTGATGTGTTTTTATCGGACATCATTTCGGCTCTATGCAGATCGACGCCGATTACTTCCTATTACTTTGGTTTGACTGACGATTGATCGTTGGCTCGTCTTCCGGACAACCGTACTGTTTTCCGGTATACGACAACATCCAGACGGCACCGCTCAGAATAGCAATGGAGACGGTAATGGCGAGCAGCATATAAAGGTGGAAATTGTCCGATACCTTTTGTACATCGATGACCAAATGACGAGATAGGGCGGTGATGGCGATGTAGATTAGGAACTGTACCGGCAGACGATGGGTTTTGAAGTAGGTGCCTACCATTGCGCCTAATTCTAGATAAATGAACAATAGCAGAATGTCTTCCAGTGTGGCGTGTCCCGATTTCATCATCTGCAGATAGTCGTAAACCGCCGACCAGACAATGGTTGCACCGATGCCGAACAGAGCCAAATAATGGAAACCGTCGACCAACAAATCTCCTATTTTGCGGATAGTATTTATTTTGTCATTCATGTTGATTGAAGAAGCGGTTGCTGAACGGAAAACTTGCTTTATAAATATCAGAATGTATTAAAAAACAAAACTATTTTTTAACGTCGAACCGGCCATATCGTAGCAAAATGGCGGGTAATAACAATAAATTCAACAACGTAGACGAAGCCAGACCGCCGATGATAATGGCGGCCATCGGACCCATGATTTCACGGCCGGGATTGTCGCTATTAAAGGCAATCGGAAACATCGCCAGCGCGGTGACCAAGGC
>JBNLEI010000285.1:0-15452 GCA_050304855.1 Methylococcaceae bacterium | reverse complement strand
GTGCTTGACGTTGATATAGTCATCGACCATGCCCGACTCCAACGGCCCAGGTCGAAACAAGGCCACCAGAGCGATGATATCATCGAAGCAATCAGGCTTGAGCTTTTTGATTAATTCTTTCATGCCCCGTGATTCCAGCTGGAACACAGCCGTCGTCTGGGCTTTTTTTAACAATTCATAGCTGTCGGAATCGTCTCTCGGAATGGCGCTGATATCAACCGGCGGTTTGCCCTGTTCGCTTTGTTTGCGGTTAATCGTCTGCAGGGCCCAGTCGATAATGGTCAATGTGCGCAAGCCCAAAAAGTCGAATTTGACCAAACCGACGGCTTCGACATCATCTTTGTCGAATTGGGTGACCAGATTGCCTCCTCCCTGCTCGCAATACAATGGTGTAAAGTCGGTCAGTTTGGTCGGTGAAATCACCACGCCGCCGGCATGTTTTCCTGCGTTCCGGGAAATACCTTCCAACGAACGCGCCATATCGATCAATGTCCTGACTTCTTCCTCGGAATCGTAAAGTTCTTTTAGCTCCGCGCTCTCCTTTAACGCTTTGTCCAAGGTCATGCCGATCTCAAATGGGATCAGCTTGGCCAGTCGATCAACAAAACCATAGGAAAACGACAGCACCCGGCCAACATCACGCACGACTGCTTTGGCCGCCATCGAACCGTAAGTGATGATTTGGGAAACGTGATCTCGGCCGTAATATCGAGCAACATAATCGATCACTTCATCGCGCCGCTCCATGCAAAAGTCAATGTCGAAGTCGGGCATGGAGATCCGCTCAGGATTTAGGAATCGTTCGAATAGTAGATCGAATTCGATCGGATCGAGATCGGTAATTTTCAAAACATAAGCGACCAACGAACCGGCACCGGAACCCCGTCCTGGACCGACTGGTATCTGATTGTTTTTGGCCCATTTAATAAAATCGGCAACAATCATGAAATAGCCCGGAAAGCCCATTTGGACAATAACGTTAAGCTCCGTCTCAAGACGTTCTCGGTAAACACTTTCGTTTTCCTCTGCCGTCCCGTTACCGACCGGCGGATGCTGGCGGAGACGTTCTTCCAACCCTTGCCAAGACGCGGCTTTGAAATATTCGTCCAAAGTCATGCCTTCCGGAACCGGGAAGTCCGGGAGGTAATTCTTACCCAACGTCAGCTCAACATTGCAACGCTTAGCGATTTCCACAGTATTTTCCAACGCTTCCGGAATATCGGCGAACAAAGCCTGCATTTCTTCAACGCTACGTAAATACTGTTGATCGGTATAATTGCGGGGACGCCGGCTATCCTCCAGAACTCTCCCTTGGTGGATACAAACTCTAACTTCATGGGAATCAAAATCCCCCTGTTCGAGAAAACGAACGTCATTGGTCGCCACCACCGGTAGATTCCGATCCAGAGCCAACAATACCGCATCTTTAATGTAACCCTCCTCCTCCGTTTTACCGACTCGCTGCAGTTCCAAATAAAAACTTTCATCAAACAACTTCGACCAGTAATCGGCACGAGACCCAGCCAATTCGACATTTTCAGCCAATAATGCGTGCCCGATATCGCCTTCCATCGCACCAGATAAGGCAATCAGGCCTTCGTGATTTTGCTCCACCCATTCTCTGCGTAGCATCGGGACACCCAAATGCTGTCCTTCCTGAAAGGCTTTGGAAATCAGCTCGGTCAACACGACATAACCGGTCCGGTTACGGGCCAGAAAAGTCATTTTGAAAGGCGTCGCCGGCTCTTCCGGATTATAGATATTAACATCGGCACCGACGATGCCTTTGATACCCAGGCCCTGGCTAGCCCGATAAAATTTCACTAGGGAAAAAAGATTGGACTGTTCGGTCAGCGCAACAGCCGGCATCGAAAACTCAGCCAGTTTTTGCACCAGCGGCTTGATTTTGACGATACCGTCTACCAACGAAAATTCGGAATGGATTCGTAAATGAACAAACGCGGGATTCATAAAATAACTGCGCTTAGCGCATTATTAATCGTCAGCCAACAGTTTTTCGACCGGAGCAAATGATCTGCGATGCTGCTCCGAGACTCCCAGTTGATGTAATTTTTGTAGGTGTAATTTAGTCGGATAGCCTTTGTGAGCGGCAAAGTCATAGCCGGGATAGAATCGATCCAACAAAACCATTTCATTATCCCGCGCGACCTTGGCCAATATTGAAGCGGCCGAAATAGCGGCTACCGTCAAGTCTCCTTGGACAACAGTCTCTCCCGGACATGGAATGTCGGGGTAAAAACGCCCATCGACCAATACCTTATCGACCGGCACTGAGAGTTGTAAAAAAGCACGCTTCATGGCCAACAACGAAGCCTGAAGAATGTTGATACGGTCGATCTCGCTCGCCTCGGCACGTCCGATAGCAAAATCCACTGCCGATTCTCTGATTACGGAAGCCAATATTGATCGTTTCCTGGCGGTCAGTTTTTTGGAATCCGTTAAACCTGCTATCGGCCTCTCTGGACGCAATACCACAGCAGCAGCAAAGACCGGGCCGGCAATACAACCCCTACCTACTTCATCGATCCCTGCTACCACCAACGATTTATCGCAATATCCCACGAGTCACGTTGCGTAAAAAACTGACCATATTGGACAGCTCGTTACTTTCACCGGCCAATTCCTCAATTTCTTCAATTGCATCTTCTAAACGCAGACTGTTTTTGTAAAGAATTTTGTAGGCTTTGCGAATTTGCCGGATCACTTCGGCCGAAATGCCATTGCGCTCCATTCCGACAGAATTAATACCGTGAGGCCGGGTAGGTCGGCCTCCGACCATCACAAACGGCGGGATATCCTGTGTAATTGCACTACCCATCGCGGCAAAACTGTAAGCTCCGATCTGGGTAAACTGATGCACCAGCGTAAAACCACCCAAAATGGCATGGTCGCCCATATGCACGTGACCCGCGATGGAGGCGCCGTTGGCCATTATCACGTGATCGCCGATCACGCAGTCATGAGCGACATGGGTATAAGCCATAAACAGATTATCGCTACCGATTAACGTTAACCCTTGATCCTGCTGGGTACCTCGATGCATGGTGCAAAATTCCCGGATGGTGTTTCGGTCGCCGATTTCCAATCGGGTAATCTCATCGGCATATTTTTTGTCCTGAGGATCTTCGCCGATAGATGCGAACTGATAAATATGATTATCCTTACCGATTGCGGTAGGCCCCTTAATCACCACATGTGGTCCGATAACCGTTCCTGCGTCGATTTGAACATCAGGTCCGATCACGGAAAAAGGACCGATTTTAACGTTCTCGGCAATTTCCGCATTGATATCTACGACAGCTTTTGAATCGATCACTCTTCCACCGCCGCTGCACACATAATTTGAGCACTGGCAGCCAGCTCGCCTTCAACTTCGGCTCGACAATCAAAGGTCCAGATATTACGTTTGCTTCTAACGTAAATGACCTCCAACATTAATTGATCTCCCGGACCAACCGGCCTTTTGAAGCGTGCCTTGTCGATTCCTGCGAGATAATAAGTCATACCTTTACCTAGCGATTCGTCACTTTGAGAGGCCAGTAAACCGGTGGCCTGTGCCAAAGCTTCCATAATCAAGACGCCCGGAAAAATCGGTATGTGAGGGAAATGCCCCTGAAAAAAAGGTTCGTTATAGGTGACATTCTTAACGGCTAACAAACGAACACCAGGCTCACACTCGACAACTTTGTCTACGAGCAAAAACGGGTATCTATGCGGTAAAAATTCTTGGATTTCTAATATATTCAACTGTCCGGCCATATCCGATTCAATCCTTAATTATCAATTGAAAAATTAATCCGACAGTTTTGATAATTTTTCCTGCACCTGCTCAGTCACATCGATTTCCTCACCGGCATAAATTACACCATCGGTCAGCAGCAAATCATACTGCTCTTCTTTAGCCAGTGCTCTGATAGCTTCGATAATTCGACGCTGCAATTTGCCCAGCTCTTCGTTTCTGCGCATATTAAAGTCTTCGCTGAATTCCTGCTGAGAACGCTTGGCTTCTCTTTTTTTGCCGATGATGTCCCTTTCCAGCTTACGCCTTTCCGATTCCCCCATCACCGAGGCATCACGCGCCAGTTTTTCTTCCAGTGTTTTGATTTCTTTTTGCTGAGCCACCAGATGCTTATCGCGGGGCGAAAACTCCTTTTCCAATCGCTCTTTTGCTTTAGCTGCTTGCGGCGCCTTTTCCAACACTTTGGCGACATTAACAAAACCGATTTTTAATTCAGCATAACTGACGTTAGCTGCAATCATCAGCACCAAAAACAAAGCAAATTTATTTTTCATTTTTATAACCATCTCCGGTAGCGTTTAATAATCAATTAACTCACGCGTTAATTAATTTGTTTGATTATAGGGTAAATCACACTCAAACTAAACTAAAATCCTGAGCCGAACGAAAACTGAAAAGTTTGCTCATCATCATTTTCATCGGCATTAAGAGGAACTGCAAAACTGACCGCCAGTGCACCGAACGGTGACAGCCATTCGCCCGACAACCCCACCGAGTAGCGCATATTACTGACTTCAAATCCATCGCTGACAGTACCGGCGTCAAAAAAGGTTCCCAAACGAATCGACTTAGCTTCCTCAATAAAGGGCACGGGAAAAAACAATTCGGCTTTACCGATAATTTTACTGGAACCGCCGAAAGGACGATTGTTAGAATCCCTAGGTCCGATCGTATTATCGTTATAGCCTCTGACAGAACGCACACCGCCAGCATAATAATTTTCAAAAAATGGCAAATCGGCGGTGTCGCCGTAACCATCGCCGTAAGCCACTTCACCTAGCAACCTAAACGTGAAATCCTTAGCTAACGGGAAATAATGCTGATGCTTATAAGCGATTTTGTAATACTCGAGATCACTGCCGGGAATCGTCGCTAGAGCCGACAGCCTTTGTTGCCCGCCTTCGCTAGGGAAAATCGCCCGGTTCAAAGTATCATGGGTCCAGCCAACCGAAGCCGCCAAAGTAAGAAATTTGTCGCCTTGAGTATCGACGAAGTCGTTGATTTCAGTCGACGAAAATGACGACGTATTAAGCTTGGTGTGCTTCAAATCGATATTGAAGCGCAGGCGGTCAAATTCATTCAGAGGAATACCGAAATTAAAACCGGTATTGATGACGTCAGTTGAATAATTCGAAATGTTGGCCTGATTAGCATCCCGGGCGCTATAACCGATATCATAGCCCATGCTGACCCCATCAAGCGTAAAATAGGGATCGAAATAACCGAAACTGTATTGAGTAATGATATCGCTGTTGTTAAAAGCCAGATTGACTCTTTTGCCAGACCCAAAAATATTGTCCTGCGAGACATTCGCGTTAAAGACGATCCCCTGTGTCTGTGAAAAACCGACGCCGGCCATCAGGTTACCCGAAGCTTTTTCAACAACCGTATAATTAACATCGATCTGATCCGCGGTTCCGACTACAGGCGGGGTTTCGACATTGACCTCTTCAAAGTAACCGAGCCGTTCCAAACGGGTTTTAGAGCGCTCTATTTTCGAAGTCGAAGCCCAGCTCGATTCCATTTGCCTCAGTTCCCGCCGCAAAACTTCGTCACGGGTTTTGGTGTTCCCGCGCATATTAATGCGCCTTACGTAAACACGTTTACCTGGATCGACGAAAAAAGTCATATCGACCGTTTTTTGTTCCTCGTTAATTTCCGGCACCATATTAACGTTGGCAAACGCATAACCTTCGTCCCCCAGTCTATCGGAAATCGCCTTCGAAGTTTGCGTTGCATTTTTTCGGGAAAATATCTCACCAGGACCCACTTCGACCAGCCCGATCAACTCTTCGGGAGGGACCACCAGATTACCTGTGAGCTTTACCTTTTCGAGGGTATATAGCTCGCCTTCTTCGACATTCACGGTGATATAGATTTCTTTTTTGTCCGGAGTGATCGCCACTTGAGTCGATTCAATTGCAAAATTGATGTAACCGCGGTCTAAATAATACGAACGTAACCTTTCCAAATCGGCCGACAGTTTTTGCTTGGAATATTGATCGTCCTTGGTATAGAAAGACAATAAGTTGGTTGTACTCAGCTCGAATTCTTTGAGTAATTTGTCTTTTTCGAAAATTTTGTTACCAACGATATTGATCTGTTTGATTTTAGCAACGCGCCCTTCGGAAATTTTGATCTGAATACCGACACGGTTACGCGTCAGGCGGCTGACTTCGGTTTGAATTTTTAATCCGTACTTACCATGACTAAAATATTGTCGCCGGAGCTCCTGTTCGACCTTTTCCAGTACTTGACGATTGAATACTTTTCCTTCCGATAGGCCAATAGAATTCAAAGCCTTTTGCAAATCTTCCGTGCTAAGATCTTTATTCCCGTCGAAAATAATTTTAGCAATCGACGGCCGTTCCACCACATTAACAATCAGAGTTCCGTCTTCCCGTTCCAGCGAAATATCTTGGAAAAAACCGGTATTAAAAAGAGCTCTGATAGAGGATCCGGCTTTTTGAACCGTGAAAAGTTCGCCGATATTTACCGGTAAGTAGTTGAAAACGGTACCAGCAGAAATTCTTTGTAATCCTCTGACTTGAATATCTTCTACGACGAAACCTTCCTCGCCTCTTGCCGTAGTCGAGACCAAAGCGGCCAGCATCAGAATCTGAACAAAAATTTTCTTTTTCACAGGGTCTACCGGTTAAAAAATAAATAGCGCTGATTATATCATGCCCACTAACGCTTTAACGCCTCTGAAACCGTTTTAAAACGCTTCCCGTCATTTACCAGATAGCTCTGAAATTTCGTTTTAACGCTCATACCCGACTCCTTCAATAGTCGAGAGATCGCTATCCTGCGGGTTTTTGCTCAAGCAAGAGACACGCTAATTTCTTGTAGCCATTTGAAAACTGTTCCTTCAGGCCCTGTCTACCGGAAATGCCAATACATCATTGATCGACCTTGCACCAGTCAACAACATCAACACCCGGTCTAAACCGATCGCGACGCCGCTGCAGTCGGGTAAACCGGCTCGTAACGACGCCAGAAAATAACGATCTTTATTGACCGTAGGCAAGCCCATTAATTCACGTTCCGCATTTTCTTTATCGAAACGTTTTTCCTGCTCTCCAGCATCCTCTAATTCGAAAAAACCATTGCCCAATTCAACACCCTGAACAAAAACTTCAAAACGTTCTGCAATCAAGGGATTGATTTCGTTTATACGCGCCAATGACGACTGAACCGCCGGATAGCCGTAAACTAAACAAACCGCATTGTGGCCCAGCTCAGGTTGAATTTTGTGACTAAAAATAAAATCGAGCCAAAGAACAGGATCGTCGCCACAAATGTCGATTGCTTCAGGTATCGCGTGTTCGACGGCATAACGACAGTATCTTTCCAACTGGAAGTTGAGCGGATCCAACCCAGTCTGCTCGATAAAAATCGTCTGGTAGCTGATCAGTTGCGGCTGCTGTAAGTCCATCGCCGGCCTCAGCAACTCCATTAACAATTCAGCGACTTCTTCCATGAGCTCCGGCAAACGAAAATCGATCCGGTACCATTCCAAGATGGTGAATTCTGGATTGTGAAAACGACCGCTTTCGCTGTTTCTAAATGCTTTGCATATTTGGAAAATCGAACCAATCCCCGCTGCTAACAATCGCTTCATAGCAAACTCGGGCGAAGTTTGCAAAAACAAAGGCCGACTGCGGGGGGACAAATCAAACTCAGTTCTAAAAAAAGCCAGTTGCGGATCCGTCCCCGTGGATCCGCACAACAAAGGGGTTTCCACTTCAAGGACGTCTTTGCGCGCAAAAAAATTGCGGACCTCAGCCAATAATTCCGCCCTTCGGCGTAATTGATTAAGATCACAGCTGGGCCGCCAATCGGCGAGCACTATTCTTTTACACGGGAAACATATTCCCCGGTACGGGTATCGACCTTAATCAACTCACCAATTTGAACGAACAACGGCACCCTTACGACTGCCCCGGTTTCGAGTGTTGCCGGTTTACCACCGCCGCCTGAAGTGTCGCCTTTCAACCCCGGATCGGTTTCTGTAATTGACAATTCAACAAAGTTTGGCGGAGTAACTGACAAGGGGGAGCCGTTCCACAAAGTCATTGTGCAAATATCCTGTTCTTTTAACCATTTGATTGCATCGGCTACAGCACTGGCATCGGCTTGGTATTGTTCGAAAGTATTCGGTTCCATAAAATGCCAAAATTCTCCGTCGCTATAGAGATATTGCATTTCCACTTCGACTACATCCGCACCTTCAACCGATTCACCTGATTTAAAAGTCCGCTCAATCACCCGTCC
Source organism: Methylococcaceae bacterium (assembly GCA_050304855.1). GTDB lineage: Bacteria > Pseudomonadota > Gammaproteobacteria > Methylococcales > Methylomonadaceae > Methylomarinum. Next base: position 7,135 of record JBNLEI010000285.1, on the reverse strand, counting down.
TGTTTTAAGGTTTCGGATTTTAACCCGGTTAAACGCTTGCCCTTTCCCCGGCTTTACAAATTCGTTTTCGATAATCGAACACGGATCGGAATCCAACATAATTTTCAAGCCGGACTTAAATTCACTGGTGCTATAGGTAGCCATTTTTTCCTCATATCAACAAATAATGATGTCAGGAATTATAATGGATAAGCTTTTTGATAGAAACAGTGACTCTGTTTCCGATCTTTTCGGCATCGTTTTTTAGTCACAACCCAAAAATCATCACCACAGTGAAATCGACGAAAAACTCTGAACTAAACTGGCAACAACAACTTGCGGAAGCATTTACCGATGTCAACGAATTATGCCTTTATCTGGGTGTTTCCAACCATGAACTTCCCATCTTAATCCGCCAAAGCAATTTTCCGTTAAAGGTCCCTCGTAGTTTCGTCGACCGTATGGAGCCAGGCAACCCCGAAGACCCACTACTGTTACAAGTCCTGCCCCACTGCCAGGAAATGATAAATTATCCGGGCTATAGTCTCGATCCGGTAGGCGATCAGGTCGCCATTGCCGAAGCGGGAGTCATTCATAAATATCATGGCAGAGCATTATTGGTCACGACCGGAGCCTGCGCTATTAACTGTCGTTATTGCTTTCGTCGAAATTTCCCCTACAGCGAAAACCAGATGACATCGCTAAGACAAACGAAAGCATTGAATTATCTTGCGGCTAATCCGGATATTTCCGAAGTTATTCTAAGTGGCGGCGACCCGCTGTCATTAAACGATAATAAGTTCTCTTCAATCGTCAGCCAATTGGAAAAAATCCGCCATCTCCGGCGCATTCGTATCCACACCCGCTTACCGGTCGTGTTGCCGGATCGCGTCACCGACGAGCTGCTTATTTCGTTGAAAGAGTCCTCAAAACAAATCATCATGGTCATACATGCCAATCATCACCACGAGTTGAGCGCCGAAGTTGAAACGGCTTGTCAGCGCTTAAAAAATCATGGAGTCACTCTACTGAATCAAAGTGTCTTATTGAAAAACATCAACGACACGGCACGCATCTTATGTCATCTAAGCGAAAAACTGTTCGATATCGGGGTACAACCGTATTACCTGCATCTGCTGGATAAAGCCAAAGGCACGGGACATTTTGAAGTCAGCGAAGAGGCAGCCATGCTATTGATGGACGAAATCCAAAGGCAATTGCCAGGATATTTGGTACCGAAACTGGTTAAGGAAGTAGCCGGAGCCCTCAGTAAAATCAGGCTTTATTAATAACAGCGAAGTTATCTGGGCGCCAATGTCGATAAAAGCGAAGTTTTTCTCAGAAAACCCCCACAATTCGGCTAGACTTCTCTGTATCTGAATTTTGCCACAACACTATTTCATGTCAGAAACGTCCTCACTCCCATTTGATCTTGACGATGACTCACTAAGTCGCTGGCTCCAATCAATCAGCAGCTTAAGCGCGGTTAATGCTGGCAGTCAGCTCAACCAAGTCATTAATCAATTGAGGAGAGAAAGTGATGACTATCAGCTGCTTTTACCACTATTATTGAAATTGACTCCAGTGACATTGCATATAGCCAATTCACTTGTTTCAGCACTCACTCCGGGTCCGCAGCCAGAAAAAACGGCAAAAGTTGCAAAACTAAGTCTGCTTCTACTCAGAAACCTAAGTCTGGCGTTTCATGCCATGTTAACCGCCGACGAAATCTCAATTGAACAGAAACTGCAGGCCGATTTTTACGCGTTGCAATTGATCGGACAATATCTACGCTTCAGCAACCTTTTCCACGAACTTCCGTCCGAAACGCTCTGGAATATCAGCGGCGAACTGTTTTTTTTCGCCCAACAGAATAATGCCTTACACCAATCGATTACCTGTAAAATTTCCGAATTTAGATTTCAGCCATCGATTGAACAGACTATAAAACGCAACTTATTATTTACCATCAGCGCATTTCACCAAAACTCGGCGTCCGACAATCAAAGCCTATTTAGTTTTGCCAATCAGTATTCGAATTTGTTGGAATTTGTCTCCGGCCAAAACAAAACCTATCAATTTGTTTGGAATTATAAAAACGGCGTTCCACGCCAATCGCAATTGCTTGGCCAGCGAATCATCAAAAGCGAAATCGCTATCGACACATCAAACCTACTGACGCATCTTAAAGTCGGATCTTTTACCCCCCCTCTTAGTCAACCTGAACTTGAGCGTGTACAGCATCATTTATCCGGTTATGGAAAACTGATTAATGACAGCATTCCATCCGCACCCATTATTTTGAATTTGCTGTCGGGACTCTCTCCCATCTGCGATTTCCTGAATAAGCGGGAAAAATTAAGCAGAATTCACAAACTCAGCTCGCAAATCAAAGAAGAACAGCCCATCCGCAATATGACGCTAGAGCCGCTTGATTACGAAAAGAACTTTTTCAGCAGCAGTCGAAACGTTCTTGAAACAGCCTCATCACCCGTCGCTATCATAGTAGGCCAAACCATTAAATTGCTAAAGACGACGCTGAATGATTTTGTCATCGCCGAAGTCCGCGACAATGATTATAAGACAGGGGATCTGGCTATCCTGATCAATAAGACCAACGCGCTGATTCCGGGTATTATCAAACAACAAAAGTCGTCTTCCACAACCAGCTCAAGCTATATCTTGATTGAAAAATTCCTCGGCGACTTAGCGAGCTATCCACTGCAAACGGAATTGAATAATAACGGTCAAGTGATCGTCTTGAATGAAGACAGTGATTCGGTGCAAGTCATATTGCCGTACGGGAAATATAGGAATGGCACGAAAATTCAATTTAACGGCAAAACGGCACGGCTTAACGCGCTAATTGACTACAGTCCTTTTTTCGTCCGTTATGAGGTCAGCTTTTGATTTGCAACGCCGTGAGGCACATGGGCCGCGGCGATTTGGTGGCTTTGCGCCGAATCGCAATGGCCCTTTTGATCGTCAAAGAAAATATCCGCCCCGAAGGCCTTTAAAAAAGCGCCTTTCGGCATTCCGCCCAGAAAAAGAGCTTCGTCGATACGAATATCCCAAGCCCTTAATGTTCTCACCACCCTCTCATGGGCCGGAGCCGAACGAGCAGTGACCAACGCAGTCCTGATCGGAGACGGGGTTTGAGTACATTGAGTTTGAATGCGGTGTAAAGCGCCGAGAAATTCTTTAAATGGGCCGCCGCTCATGGGCTTATGCGCTTCGCGGCGCTCTTTTTCGGTAAAAGCCAACAACCCCTGCTGCTGATAAACTCGCTCCGATTCATCAGAAAACAACACCGAATCACCGTCGAAAGCAATGCGCAGCTGTGTCGACTGACTTGCTCCCGAACCGCAAACAATGGTCGCAGCAGCAAAACCAGCCGTCAATGCCTTCTCAACATCTTCGCCATTAGCCGACAAAAACAAATGAACACCAAAAGCGGAAATATAATGATAAGGTGAAACTCCGCTGGTAAAAGCAGCCCGCGTAATATTCAGTTCATAATGACTGATGGAATTAAAAATCCGCAAACCGGTATCGGCACTATTTTGCGACAATAAAACAATTTCGACGAGCGATTCATCTGGGAACGATTGATTGATGTTGAGAAATTTTTTGACTAAATTAAAAGCGAAGCCGGGTTTTAAAATCTCGTTTTCGTGTTCAATCTGGTAGTGGCAAAAAGCCTCTTTCCCTTGTTGCTCAAAAATCCGATGCGATTCGTCAAGATCAAACAATGCTCTTGAAGAAATCGCAACCACTAGCTTTTGCGCCGTCATCAGGTAACCAACGTATCCATCAAATCAATCATAAACTCCATGTCTTCATCGTTGACTTCGCACCATGTCGAAAAACCCAAACTTTTTAAAACACCTTGCCCTTTTTCTTCTTCAGCCATTGTCAGTAAAACGTTCCGAAATTCGTCTCGCTTATGTGACAGTCTCGGCCCTATCATCAGCGAATGATGGATGACGCTAATTTGGCTTCGAACCAAAATCCGCAGTTGCTTCTTGATCATCGCGGATAAACCGTCGTATGCTTCAGCCAAAAAAATGCCGGCATCGGCGTCCCCTCGGAGAAGTTGTTTGGCAACTAAAACATAGTTGTCGGTTAAAACCGGTTCTATATTATCGGCATCTAGATCTCCGGGTTCCAACATGATCATTCCCATCATTTGTACATCGGGATCTTCAGTATAAGCGACTTTGATGCCAGGAGTTAAATCCTCTACATCATTCGCCGCATGTGAAGCGCCGACAGCAATAATCGCTTCATCGGAAACACCCTCGGCTTTTACCAACGGCTGAAATCCTTTTTCCCTGACTAACATCGCCGCATCGAAAGGATTAGCGTAGACTAAATCGATTAAATCTTCTTTAATAGCTTTTCTTTGCGCGGTAAAGTCATCGAAAATTTCCAGGTGTATCCCCTCACCCGTTTGTTTTTGCAGCCAAGTATTAAATATATACCAGCCTGACAAATGATCGGGTGTAAAATCGGGACTCACTGTAAATATAAATGCCATTTTAATTCTCCCGATTATTCTTCATAGAGTCGGATAAAGCTTTATACATTCATTAACTTTAGTTCGGGAAGGTCTTCGTCGGACCGAAGTGTAACCGACAACCTTTCCATTACGAACGTTGGGAATGACGGTAGCCTTAACCCAATAATAACCACCATCTTTACGCAGATTCTTGACAAAACCTTGCCACTTTTCACCGCGCAACACTGTATCCCATAAATCCTTAAATGCCGCTGAAGGCATGTCAGGATGCCTCAAAATCGAATGGGGGGCGCCGATCAACTCGTTTTCCTTATAACCAGACATTTCGACAAATGCCTGATTAACATGAGTGATAATTCCATCCGGATCCGTACTGGAAACGATTAGTTTGCCGTCAGGATACGGCGTTTCAATATCGGTATAAAAGACTTTCCTTGCTATCGAATGATATAGGTTTAAAGTGACTTCCTTATATTCACCGACTATATCCTCGGTATTCATATCGTAGATCATGCTAACCTCCGCAATATTCAGCGTCCGTAGCCGTTAAAGTAATTCGGATATGCTCTCAGCTGCTCTTTTTACATCCAAAAAAATCAAACCTAACTTGGCATTAGGTTTAGCCATGACTGTCAGCACCGCTTCGTCTCCGGCATACGTCATTAGAACATAGCCTCTATCCCCTTTTATCAGCACTTGTTCCAAAGCTCCCCGATTCAACTCCTGGGCGGTTCTATCGCCCAATGACAGCATTGCCGCGCTCATCGCGCCAACCCTGTCTTCGTCTAATCCCGCCGGCAATACCGAGGCCATCATCAGACCGTCAGTGGAAATCACTCCTGACGCCTCAATATCGGCAGATGTTCCGTTCAGTTCGGTTAAAACTGAGGTCAACATATCAGCTCTCATAATTATGTACCCCTAAACTGTTTAATCGTAAATAGTGTTTCTTATCACGCCGAAATCATTTGCCACTCTTTGAGTAACGAATACTCAGAGTCCAAATCAAATCGACAAATTCAGCCCGGTTAAAATAAGGCATCCCGGCAATGGCAATGACAAAACGATTAGCACCGATAAAAAGCGGCCAAAACCCGATCTGACTGTTGCCGAATGCATCTACAATCGCCCAGGCATGGCTGGACATTCCTAGATTGTTTTTAATCAGTCCCGAACGACGCTTATACACTGTGGCAATTTCAGCACTTAATGCCGATAATTCTTCGGCCGTTTCATGGGCAAAACCTTCACTGATCAAGTAAAATCCCTGATCGTCCGCCAAAAGCACTCGTCCGCTCTCACAAACCTTTCTTAACAGTCCGGGCAACAACTCCTCCAAGGCGCCTCGCGGCGGTTCAAGAATTTCATCGACTCCCTGCACCCATCCCAGCTTTTGGCAATGATGAAGCAACTCGAGCGCTCTTTCTGGGTCGTCTATCCCGCTCATTCTCTGCAATTCGGTGATAGAAAGCTCAGGCGTGTTAGGCTGTTGCAACAATTGTTGCAACAACTTCCTGGCTTTATCTTCCTCGTTCGAAGCAACTGCATAGTAAGCGCCGGAGGGTGTAGGCAGTAAATACAAGCCTTTAACCAGTTTGTAAGAACTCATAACTGATTACTCGCCTTCTAATCCCGGATCAATCGAATACAACAACGATTGTACCAGCAGCGAAACATCACCTTTTTCCCGCGCGTCGACGGCAAAAATTGGCGGTTTCAAACGATAACTCTGGAGCTGTAAATGATAATCGTCAATACCGGGCTTATTGCTGATATCCATTTGCGTAACTCCTATAGCAACGCTGGTGTCATTGATAAAATTGTCAAAAGCATCCAAAAAAAATCTCATGTCTTGAAACGGATCTGAGCGGCTGTTATCCAATAATAAAATCAGCCCTATCCCTCCGGCGGTTAAAATATCCCACATAAAATCAAAGCGTTCCTGGCCCGGAGTTCCGTATAAATGAATTTTCTCGCCGCCCTCCAGATTCATGACTCCATAATCCATCGCCACGGTCGTCGCCGATTTCCGGTTTTTGGTCATATCGCTGGCCGCGGCATCGGTTTTGACCGGAGGTATATCACTGATTGAATTAATTGCCGTGGTTTTTCCAGCCCCGACCGGCCCAGTAAAAATGATTTTGTATTGACTCATGATTGTTTATTCAGTTGTCTTAATCGTGCGTAATTTGCTTAATATCTTTCTGAATAAGCCGCTGGATTGACTGGATTTTATTTCCGCAGGAACAACAAGCTGATCGGCTTGGCGCACCGCTTGTCCCAAAAGATTTTGGGCATGACAGGCACTAATAAAAACAAAGACATATTGAGGTTTGATATTCAATACCTCGGCGATATTCATCATCAACCTGGGTTCGCGTATTAATAGCGCAGCTATCCGTAAAGCGTGAGGCGTTACCACTAACCGGGTCATATTCGGCCACCTTTTCAAATAAACGGGCCTATTGACATCGAGGTTGGAGGGATATCTGCCTTTGGAAGTCCATATCGCCAGTTTCCAGATAAAGGCGTCCATACAAAAAAATTTATCCAACGCGTCGCCCGTCGGCTTAGCCTTAACATCAATCGCGGACAACGACATTCCAATTTTGTCTTTATGATTAATTTTCACAC
>JBNLEI010000284.1:0-1812 GCA_050304855.1 Methylococcaceae bacterium | reverse complement strand
TTATACGGACAAACCGAAGGAAAAAACAATGAGCGTTGAAATTCTGGTCCCCGAACTCCCCGAATCCGTGTCGGACGCGACCCTAATCAATTGGCATAAACAACCTGGGGATCGAGTCGAAAAGGATGAAAATTTGGTCGATCTGGAAACCGATAAAGTGGTTCTGGAAGTGCCTGCCCCCGTTTCAGGGGTACTCAGCAAAATCCTGAAATCCAATGGATCTACGGTCATCAGCGGTGACCTGTTGGCATTGATGGAAGAAAGACAACTTGAGGAAGAAACGGCGGAGCCTCTGGAAATGGAGGAAGGCCATGTCGACGACATTCCCCTTAGCCCCGCCGTGCGGCGCTTAATCAAGGAAAACCAGCTCGACCCCAACGCAATACTCGGTTCGGGTAAGCATGGCCGTATTCTTAAATCCGATGTGCTGGAATATCTCGAAAAACAAACACCGGCCGGTGAGCAAGTGGTTCAGCCGAAAGCCGTCGAACCGGAAGTTCGGGAAACGGAGAACAAGCCTTCCGTGGTATCCGCTGCTGGGCTGCGTCCCGAACAACGCGTACCCATGACCCGGCTGCGGGCTAAAATTGCCGAGCGCTTGTTGCAAGCCCAACAAAACGCAGCCATGTTAACCACCTTTAATGAAGTTAACATGCAGTCGGTGATAGAACTTCGACAGCAGTATAAAGCGCGCTTTGAACAAAAACACAGCGTCAAACTCGGCTTTATGTCGTTCTTTGTCAAAGCTTCGATCGAGGCGCTCAAGCGTTTCCCCGCCATTAACGCTTCAATCGATGGAAACGACATTATTTATCACGGCTATTACGACATCGGCATTGCAGTCACAACACCGAGAGGTTTGATTGTTCCAGTGGTGCGCGACGCAGATCAATTGGATTTTGCCGGCATTGAAAAAAGCATCTCAGACTTCGGCACTAAGGCTCGCGACGGTTCAATCAGTGTCGACGACCTAACCGGAGGAACGTTTACTATTACCAACGGCGGTATTTTCGGCTCCATGTTATCGACGCCGATTCTGAACCCGCCGCAATGCGCAATCCTGGGCATGCATGCCATTAAAGAGCGTCCGATAGTCGAGAACGGCGAGATAGTCATCCGTCCCATCATGTATCTGGCGTTGTCTTACGACCACCGGTTGGTCGACGGCAAGGAAGCGGTCCAATTCTTAGGGACGATCAAGGAATGCCTGGAAGCACCTGCTCACTTGTTACTGAATATTTAAACGATTATGTCAACATCCCGTTATGATGTTATTGTCATTGGTGCCGGCCCCGCCGGCTATGTCGCATCAATCCGTTGCGCGCAGTTGGGATTAAAAACCGCGTGTGTGGATAATTGGCGAAATCAACGCGGTGGTCCAAGTTTGGGCGGTACATTTATCAATGCCGGCTGCGTATCCACCATGGCTCTGCTGGAATCGGCAAAAATCTACCATTTGCTATCGGGAAAAATAGGCGATCACGGCATCAAATTTGATAATTTGACGTTCGACGCCGCCAAAATGGTAAAACGAAAAGAGCAGATTATTACAAAAATCAGCACCCAAATCCGAGAAATATTCGAACACTATCAAATTGAATTCATCCACGCACACGGTAAATTGCTGTCAGCCAGGCAGGTGGAAATCAATCCTATCGGGAAACAAACCGGTTACGTCATCGAAGCTGAAAACATCATTCTCGCAACCGGATCCAAGCCGATTGCGTTACCTTGCGCCCCGCTGGATAACGAATTGATTATCAACACCACTGCCGCCTTGAACCTGTCTGCCGTACCCAAAAAACTCGGCAT
>JBNLEI010000283.1:0-2841 GCA_050304855.1 Methylococcaceae bacterium | reverse complement strand
TGGCTGCCCGATGTTTGAAATCGATGTTCACCAATCCAAAGATGGCGTATTGGTTGTGCATCACGATGACGACCTTACTCGCTGCACGAATGTCAGAGCTGTGTTTCCGGGGCGTCAATCGTATTATTTATCAGGCTTTCGATGGAAAGAATTGAGTCAGTTGGATGCTGGTAGCTGGTACGCGGAACAATTGAACTTACCAGCCCAGCAACGGCAGTGGTATCTTCAAAGCCTGTCAGAGTCCGAAATCGAACAACACATCAGTATAGGCGACAGACGGCTTTATGCATCGGGGACTGTAAGACTGCCAACGTTGGCGCAAACGTTGGAGTTGGCCAGTGATCTTGAGCTGATGGTTAATGTGGAGTTGAAGATGATTCCGAGAATGTATCCCGGTATGACCGATGCCGTAGTCGATTTGGTCGAGAACATGAATTTATCCGATCAAGTTTTGATTTCCTCGTTTGATCATGAACAACTGTTAGCCGTACGTAGGCGCTCGAATACCATAGCTACAGCCGTATTAACCGGCGATCGAATGGCATGTGTCAGTAATTACCTTAAGACGCTGGATGCCGACGGGTATCACCCAAGCACCGGTTCATTGGGGCTCGAATCTCTGGAAAGAACTATCGACGTGCAAAATACGTCTGAGTTAATTGCTAAGGGTTTTATGGTTAATGTCTGGACCTGCAACGCTAGAAGCGAAATGCGACAACTCGCGGAGAGAGAAGTCAGTGGATTGATCAGCGATTATCCAAACAGGGTTAATGACGTATTATCGGACATGCAGCGATATCATCAATGATATGCCGAATTATTTAGGGTGTAATAGCAAATAAAATTCTGTGTTTCCGCCTTTTAGATAACTAGTCGCCCCTGAAAAAAGCCATTTTTCTACAAAAGCTTTCATTAGAAAGCATAAGCATTTTCATAATTTGTTTTATTTTGTAAAAAGTGGAAGATTGCTTCCCAGATTTCCGGCCAAAAAATCCTCAACTTCCTGAGGATTAAACGAATGTTATGTCCAGCGGCGCAGAGAACGGCATTCATGGCGTCACCGACTTGGCCTTTCAGGTAATTTCTTCTCAGCAAGCCATCGTTTTTCATGTGTCCAATCACCGGCTCGATGGCATTGCGTCGTTTTAACGCGGTTTTCAACCGACGGGTATTGAGTCCCCGTTTTTGCCTTGACTTGTAAATGGTGACACCGGGTACTTCTCGCCCCCGATAGCCCAAATCCACAAAAGCTTCTTGGGCTCGGGTACCGCTCAAGATTTCAGCTTGTTCCAGGCAGGAGTACAAGGTATCGCCGTCATAAGGATTGCCAGGAAAGCTCCTGGCGCCCAGCACGAAATTACTCTTATTGGTCACGGTGATACCGACTTTGACGCCGAACTCGTATTTTTTATGGGCCTTCCCTTTACTGATGCATTCCACTTCCGGAGCGTGAAAGCTGTAGAGTTTGTTTTTGTCGGTGCGTTTCTGATTCAGTATCCGCTGGGTTCTGGTCATGACGTCCTGAAAGGCCATTTGCGCCAATGGCTCTTGTTGAGGCAGCTGTCGTAGGATATCCCGATACACACGACCGACCAGAATTTTCAGTTGTTTCAGGGCTTTTCGTTGACGTTTCATCTGCTTGGCATGATGGTAACGGTGCGATTGCACTAACAGTAACGGCGCCCTTTTATTGTAATTCTGACGCAAGGGCAGTCCGTGTTGTCTAGCTAGCTTCACCAGCTCCCGGCGACATCTTTCATACAACTTGCCATCCGTCGGAAAGCCAATGGCTTTTTCCTGCACCGTGGTATCCACCGTGACCGATTGAAAATCACGCTTCTTAACGGTCTTGGTAGCTACGCCCGCATCAATCGTCACTAGCAATAGCCACTCACAGCCTTGTTCGCCGATACGTTGACGCCATTGGGTCAGCGAGGTCGGATGACAGGGAAAATCATGCTGAAAAAATGTTTCGCCACAAAAGTACTGCCAATAACCGTTCTCAACCCAGCGTTTAACAACGGCTTCATCCGATAAACCTTCCGCATGTTTTAGATAATGCAAGCCGGCGATCAAACGAGTCGGTAACGCCGGGGCACCTTTTTCTGCTTCAAAATACTGGCCAAATTCTTTGTCTAGCCGAGCCCAATCAATTTTGTTCGCCAATCGATAGAGTTCATGTTTTGGATTCAAAAACTCGTCCAGGCGCGTTTTGAAAAGGTCATTTTGCACAACTTCCTCAGGGCGTTTGGGCTTCATTTTTCGATGAAAATTTGCAAGAAAATAAAACAATTTTATCATTTTCTTGCAATTCGGACCCCGGAAAATATCCGTTTATATAATATTAATCAATCCGTTATGAATTAATCAGGGGCGACTAGCTAGCCTGTTGCCGTGTTGAGCGATGAAACAAAAAAAGACGGGCAGTCCTAAAGGAAAGTAGACCAACTTCAATTGTTCCGATTGGATTATTTTTGCCGATTCTGAATAAAAATAATAAAGCTGGAAGGCAACAGGGATTTCGAAATATGGATAAACTTCTGATACGGCAAAAAACGGTACTAGAACAAGCGGTGTCAGCGTAGCGGCAATAAAGGATTTAAACAGTAACGGCAAAGAAACATCTTAATCCGGATGGGATTAAAGATAGTTCGAATTTCCTTGATAAATAATCGCTACAGCGATGGGGCTTCTTGCCGCCGCGCGCCACAATTTTTGACCAAATTTTAAGGTTACGTTTATTCTTCAATCCTTACCAAGATCCGGTATTGACCATCGAAATCCAAGGTTCTTCCGGCGGCAAGGGTTTGCCTTTTTGCAAAAATTCGATCGAAATGTTAT
>JBNLEI010000282.1:0-23329 GCA_050304855.1 Methylococcaceae bacterium | reverse complement strand
GATAAAAACAATAATTAATTAAAGCCAGTAACGGTAAAACGAGGGCTAGGCTAAGCGAGCCTTCGGTTGCCAGCATCGATAAACCGAAAAATTCACCGATTGCGAAAGGAAATGCAAAAAGCGTGTTCAGGCATGCAGTGGCTAGGTTCCGGAACGAGCGAGTTAAAAAATAGTTTTTCCAGTTTCTGAATGCCGCTGTCAGCAAAGAAAACACACCTATGCTCCAAATCGCTAGCCAGAAAAGAAAAAATAAGCCGGTTTCGGTTTGTTGTCCGGAAGGCATGGCTATCAGCATGAGCGGTAACGCGGAAATGGAAATGACGATACCTGGAGCGAGATAACTCGAGTTGGTTAGGAAATAGATTTTTTCATAATTCAACTTTAAAGATTTTTTATGCGCATCCAAGGCCTTGTTTATTTGTTTGCGGTTGCTTTGTTTTAATTCAATAAATCGGTTTTCGGCAGGGAATAATTGGTGTATTAGGGCTTTTTCACCCAGGGATAAAGACGCTGAGCTTGGCTTTTTGCCGAGCACATATTTCCCGCTTGCTCCCTCTTCGATCGTTAGATGCCCGTTGACGGCAAGATTAATGATGGCAACTGCTAAGTTTTTGTGGTCATAGTGCATGCGTTTGACGAATCGCATAGCCGACGGAGAAAAATCTTTGGGCGGTTGATACAAAGGGAAGATGACGCCCGGTTCGGGGTCTTTGCCAACTCTATACCAGGCGAATAGGTAATACCCTAAAACCAGTGCTGTAGCGATGCCGGCGATGACGGATTCAGGATTGTCGTCGAGAAAATAATGAAGTTGGGCTGCTGTGTTCGGTTCGGGGATAATGTCTTTGGGCCAGCCGACGACGATTGTTAACCCTTGCCCTGGATTAAAAATTCGCGTCGATTCAAATAATACTGTCTGCGGATCGGATTGTCGGGCTATGAAATCGGTCCCCCTCTCTCCGATGTCGCCGGTATAAGCTTCCAAAGTCACTGAATCAGGAGGCATGATCTCGGGAAAATACACGGTTGCGGTTGTTTTTTTTATTGGAAAACGCCAGTTGTTTCCGGTCACGTTCCAGTATAATTCGTCGTGATCGCTGTAAAAGCCCAGCTGTCGATTGGTTTGATAATGTAACGTATAGGTGTAGGTTCCAGGTTCTACAAATAGTTCTTTATCGCCGATATAAATTCTTACACCGTTACTCTGTTTTTTAACATGAAACGGTTCGGGGTTGCCGTCCCGAAGTGCTTCCAATACCTTAAAACCTACTTGATAGCGGTGGCCGTTCGTATCTTGATAAACGGTCGGGAAATCCCGAAAAATTCCGTGTTTAATTCGATTTCCTTCGGCGGTTACGGTAATGGTTTCGACGACTTGCATGGAAGCGTCTCGGTTTAGGGCGATTTCGCTGTCGTAATGCAAAATAGTTTCGACGGCTGATACAGGCCGCAGAAACAATGACAACATCAAAAATAATGCCGAACGTCTGAGCATGTTTTAAAGGAGTTAAGAAAGCGATGGAATAGAGTGTAGTTCAAAGAATTCGGCCGGTTTAAATTTAAATAGTCTGGCAATGATTAAATCAGGGAAAGAGTCGATACGGATGTTAAGATTTTTGACGGCACCGTTGTAAAAACGTCTGGCCGCTTGAATCGTGTTTTCGAGCTCGCTGAATTGATGCTGCAGGTTCAAAAACTGCTCGCTGGCTTTAATGTCCGGATAGTGTTCTATCACAGCTAATACCCGTTCCAGATTTTTGCTCAGTTGGTTTTCCAAGTCCAACTTTTGGTCGGGCTGATAGTTGTGCTGGTTTGTTGAGCGCAGGTGAGTTAACTGTTCTAATGTTTGTCGCTCATAGTCGCCATATGACTTTACTAACTCGACAAGCTTCGGTATGAGTGCATGGCGCCTTGCCAGCTGAACGTTAATGTCGCTCCAGGCGGCTTCGACCCGGTTTTTGTCCCTGACTAAACGGTTGTAGCAGATGATTGCTAAAATCAGCGGTACGGCCAGCAAATTTATCAGAAGCAATGTGATCATAAGCGGTGATTGGTTTCTGAGAATCGATTAGGAGCGAAATAAAAAACTTAAGACATGGAGATATTACCTTAATAAGCTATACTAACCTGATATTTAGACTGGAAAAAAAAATAATATGGTCTAATTTTAATAAAGTAATAATTTTGGTTGAGTTGGCTATGGAAAAAAGATTTTATCCCCGTGTAGCGGCCAATTTATCGGCTGTGATTGCAAACGAAGATGGTATCCGGCTGAAAGTCATGGCGATGGATGCCTCCAGTGAAGGGTTGAGCGTTGAGTGTAACACCATTGAAAGAAACCTGATCACGCCAGGCGGTTGTTTTGTCCGGGACGGCAAACCGGTCGAATTATTCGTATGGCTGGATTTGCCGGATGAAAACGGGAACACCAAACCTATCGAAGCTCGTTGCCATGTCGCTTTTTCGCGCAGAATCGCCAACAATAAATGTAAAATCGGCATGCGTTACGCCAATTTGGATAGGATTGCATACAAGAGGCTGATTCGTTTTATCGAGTTGGCTATGACCTCCAACGGCCGGGAGGTGGGATAAGTCTTGGCAATCAGCGGGTCCGATAATTAGGGTCAATTGTCGAGCAATTCCGTAATCAGATTTTTCAGCTCATTCAACATTTTTTTATCATCGATTGGTTTAGAGTTGCGGTCGGTGATATAAAACATATCTTCAGCTCGGCTTCCGATAGTGGTAATTCGGGCATCATGCAATTCGATGTTCTTTTTTCTGAATGCTTGGCCGATTGTTGACAACAACCCGGCCCGATCGGTTGTAATCAGTTCCAATACGGTGTGCTCGTGCGTCGGGTCCTCTAAGTACGAAATCTGGGTTTTGATCGGAAAATGGCGAGCTTGCCTGGACTGTTTATGAATATTTTTTTGGGTTTTTAACGTTCTGCTGATCAGGTTATTGCGTAGCGATGTGCAGATATGAATTTCACGAAACAGGTCGCTGATCGGTTCTCCCGATTGCTCCAGAATCTGAAAGCTGTTCAGTACATATTGATCGGCCGTTGTGATAATGCGCGCATCTAAAATTGTTAGCCCTAGGTGGTCGAGGGTTGCGGTGCAAATGGAAAATAGCATGTCTGCATTTTTGGTGTAGACAAATATTTCGGCGCTACCGCGTTGAGTTTGCGGACGCAATAAGACCAGCGGAAGATCTTCCGGCTGAGAGGCTGAAATGGCGATAGTGTGCCAAGCGATTTCATCGGCCGAATAGCGTAAAAAATAATCATCGTTGAGATGCTGCCAAGAATGATTGATATTCTCGGATGAGATGCCGAGTTTGAGCAATTGATCCATGGCTTCTTTTTTATTTTCTTCCAACCGTTCCGAACGTGCAATAGGCTTGTCGAGACCGCGGTGAAGGGCGCTATGGGTGGAAATATAGAGTTCTTTCAGAAGCGAGTCTTTCCATGAGTTCCATAGGCTGGGGTTGGTGGCGCGTATATCGGCAACCGTAAGCAGATACAAATAATTAAGGTATTTGATACTGCCAACTTGAAAGGCAAATTCATGAATAACGTCAGGGTCGCTGATGTCTTTTCTTTGTGCTGTTGTCGACATCAGAAGATGATTGCGGACCAGCCAGGTAATCAGTTTGGTGTCTCCCGACGGTAAATCGTGCTGAATGCAAAATTCGCGGGCAATTTCTTCGCCTAATACCGAATGATCGCCGCCTTTGCCTTTGGCAATGTCGTGAAAAAGTCCGGCGATATAGAGCACCTCCGGTGTGGGTATCAATAAAAATATATTATTGCAAAAAGGTAGTTCATTGTTATGTTTTGCCAGGGAAAAGCGTCGTAGATTGCGGATTAAGAAAAGAGTATGTTCGTCTACAGTATAAATATGAAACAAGTCATATTGCATGCGTAGCACGATATTAGCAAAGCAAGGTAGGTAAGCAGCCATAATTCCGTAACGATTCATGCTGCGTAACTGATGGGTTATGCCTCTGGGTTGACGCAGAATATCCATAAACAGGCGGTTGGCTTTTTTGTTACGTCTGAATTCGTCGTCAATCAGATGCAGGCTTTTACGGATGAGTCGAATGGTTGTGGCCCTGATGCCTTTTAGTGAAGGGCTTTGCTGCAATACTAAAAAGATTTCCAGCAAAGTCAGCGGGTTGTTGTTAAAAACGTCTTTGTGGCTGACTTCCAAGTAACCGTTAATGGCGGTAAAATTTGCGGTTATCGGTGAAAGTTTATTGTTTCTGCCGGCATCGACAAAAAGTTCGCTGAACAATTGCAACAAGATTTCATTCAGCTGTTCGATGTTGACAACGTTCTTAAAATAAAACTGCATGAACGCTTCAACATCGGGTTTTTGATGTTCGTCCAGATAGCCGAATCGTTGGGCAAGATCGCGTTGGTAATCGAATAACAAGCGGTCTTCGCACCGTTGGGTAAGGCTATGTAGCGCAAATCTAAGACGCCAAAGAAAGTTTCTGGCTTGGATCAGTTCGTCGTATTCAGACGCAGGCATGAATCCGTATTTGATTAACTCTTTTAATGTGGGTGAATTGTAATGGCGTTTAAAGACCCAGGCGATAATTTGCAAATCGCGCAGTCCACCTGGGCCTTCCTTGATATTAGGCTCCAAGTTGTAAGCGGTGTCATGGAATTTGCTGTAACGTTGCCTTTGTTCCTCCATTTTGGCTTGAAAAAAAGCCGCGGAAGGCCAGAGTCGATCGCTGGAAATCGCCAGCTTGAGTTGCTCCGCCAGATGCTCGTTGCCGGCGATGGGACGCATTTCCATCAGGCTGGTGATAATGGTCTGATCTTCTCCTGTTATACGGATACATTCTTCTACCGTACGAACGCTGAGGCCGGGTTTCAGGCCGATGTCCCAAAGAAAATTACTGAATGCTGAAATTTCGTCATGATAATTTTCGTTCTGATGGTCGTTGATCAGAATGACTATGTCGATATCCGAATAGGGAAATAATTCATTGCGACCATAGCCCCCGGTAGCGATCAGGCAATGTACAGAAGCATGCTTTCCCATATAATTTCGCCAGCAAGCCGTTAATAAGTTATCGATGAATAAAGACTTATCGGTCAGTAAATTGAGAACGCAATGATGGGGGTCGAATGCTTGCTCTAGCCGTTCGTTTTCCGATTTAATCGCTTCTTTGAATAAAGTAACGGCGTTTTTATGGGTAAAGAATTCCTGAAAGTCGTGGCTGGAGTTCACATTTCTTCCTGTCTTAACGTCAGAATTTCATGGCCGGTTTCCGTGACCAAAATGGTGTGTTCCCATTGGGCAGAAAGGCTTCTGTCTTTGGTGACGGCCGTCCAGCCGTCTTTGAGCACTTTGATATGGCGTTTGCCGATATTCAGCATCGGTTCGATGGTGAATATCATTCCGGGTTTAAGGACTGCGCCTTCACCGGGTTTACCGAAGTGCATGACATGCGGGTCTTCGTGAAAATTTTTGCCGATGCCATGCCCGCAAAATTCTCGGACCACGGAATAACGATTGAACTCGGCATGCTTTTGAATGGCGTGGCCGATATCCCCCAGAGTAGCTCCCGGTCTGACTTGTTCGATACCCAGAAACATCGCTTCGCGGGTGATTTCCACTAATCTTTTAGCATGCGGAGTGACATTGCCGATACAAAACATTTTGCTGGTATCACCGTGATAACCGTCTTTGATGACCGTGATATCGACATTGATAATATCGCCGTTTTTCAGTATTTTGTCGCTGGGGATGCCATGGCAGATTTGTTGGTTGATGGAAGTGCAGATGGATTTTGGAAAGCCTCGGTAATTGAGCGGTGCCGGAATTGCATGTTGGACGTCGACAATATAATCGTGGCAAAGCTGATCAAGTCGATTGGTTGTGACACCGGCAACGACATAAGGCTCGATCATTTCGAGAACGTCGGCAGCTAATTTTCCTGCGATCCGCATTTTTTCGATTTCATCCGCCGTTTTAATTACAATGCTCATGGTTATATATTAGAAAGATTTGTGTGATTGCCAAATTTGTTTTGTCGTGAAAGCGGTGATGGTCAAGGAGGGGTGAAGCGGGTCTGTCCTTGACGCAAAATAGCTGCTCAATTCCTATTTTCAGATGGCCAATTAAAGCTGCTATTAACTATAACAAAATCGGCAGGGTAGGGTTAGTATTGTTGCAAAAAAGAAACTATGGTATAAAGGTAAGTTCTTTTTTTAATACTCACATTTGCCGTCACGACTGGTAGGGTGCTTGCATTGCAAAATTGTAGTCAAGTTTCCAGGCGGGGCAAGTGGAGGCGTAACCCAATGCCGTTATCGGCAATATCTTAGGAGAAAACTAAATGGCAGCAGTGTCAATGCGTCAAATGCTTGAAGCGGGTGTCCACTTTGGCCACCAAACCCGTTACTGGAACCCGAAAATGGCTTCTTATCTGTTCGGAGCACGTAACAAGATACATATCATCGATTTGGAACAAACCCTTCCGATGTTCAATGATGCGATGAATTATCTGGGGCAAATGACTGCAAATAAAGGCAATATTTTATTTGTCGGAACTAAAAAAGCGGCTCGTAAAGTGGTAGCGGAAGAGGCTAAGCGTTGCGGTATGCCGTATGTTAACCATCGCTGGTTGGGCGGTATGCTGACAAATTTTAAAACCATCAAAAAATCCATCTCTCGCTTAAAAGAGCTGGAAGCGATGAAAGCCGACGGTACGTTGTATCAACGTTTTAATAAAAAAGAAGCGTTGGGTATGGAGCGCGAGTTAGAAAAACTCGAGCGCAGTCTGGGTGGCATCAAAGATATGAAGGGCATTCCTGACGTGATTTTCGTGCTGGATGTTGGTTACGAGAAAAATGCGGTTATGGAAGCCAAGAAACTCGGTATTCCTGTAGTTGCCGTTGTTGATTCAAACAATTCGCCTAAGAATGTTGATTATGTAATTCCCGGTAACGACGACTCTATTCGTGCGGTCAAACTTTATTGCCAAGCAGCATCTGCTGCGGTTCTGGAAGCTAAAACAGCGGTACTGGATGCATCGGCTAAAGCGGATGAGTTTGTTGAGGAAGTGACTACGGAAGAATAATTCGTTCAGCTTTGCATGGGCGGCTTAATGATGCAAAGCGAAGGTTAGCCTGTTTAATTCAGGTCCAGATTTTATTTAAGCCTTTTTAAACGCCTCCTTTGTGAGGCGTTTTTTTAGTTTAAGAATGTTGAGGAAATTAAGACAATGAGTATTACAGCCGCAATGGTTAAGGAACTGCGTGAACGAACTGGTTCCGGAATGATGGAATGTAAAAAAGCTTTGGTAGAAGCAAATGGCGATATGGAAGCAGCCATTGAAAACATGCGTAAAGCCGGTCTTGCGAAAGCGGATAAAAAATCCGGTCGCACGGCTGCCGAAGGCGTTATCGGTGCCAAAGTGTCTGACGATACGAAAACTGCGGTCATGGTGGATGTCAATTGTGAGACCGATTTTGTCGCCAAAGGTGACGATTTTGTAAATTTTGTCAACGATATCGCCGACAATTTATTGACTAACGATCTTGAATCAGATGAGCAGTTAATGGCGATGAGGCTGTCTAACGGCAATTCGGTTGACGACACGCGTCGGGCATTAGTTGCTAAATTAGGTGAAAACATTACTGTCAGACGCTTTGTTAAATACCATAGCGACGGCGGCACTGCTTGTTATCTTCACGGCAGCAAAATTGGCGTTATCGTTGATCTGGCCAAAGCCGATGCCGAACTTGGTAAAGATGTTGCGATGCACGTGGCCGCCAGCAGTCCGGCCTACTTAAACGAAGATCAGGTTCCTGCTGAAGCGATTGAAAAAGAAAAAGAAATTTTCAGTTCCCAAGCATTGGAAAGCGGAAAGCCTGCGGAAATTGTTGAGAAGATGATTTCCGGACGTATCAAAAAATTTCTCGGAGAAATTACTTTGGTCGGGCAGCCTTTTATTAAAGACGATAAAATGTCGGTTGGCCAATTGCTAAAATCCAAGGATAATTCAGTGCTTCGGTTTACCCGGTTTGAAGTGGGCGAAGGGATTGAGAAAAAAGAAGAGAATTTTGCCGAAGAGGTTATGGCTCAAGTAAGAGGCTGATAACTCTAAAAAAACCCGGTTTTTACCGGGTTTTTTATGTAATTTGAATATCTTCAATACCCAATAAATAGAGACAGTGGATTTTGGACTATGAGTCAATTGATTTGCCGGAGAATTTTACTTAAATTAAGTGGCGAAGCGCTGATGAGCGAAAGGGGTAGTATCGACCCGGATATCGTTCAACGTCTTGCCCAAGAAGTGAAAGATCTTTGTGATGCCGGTATTCAGGTTGGTTTGGTGATTGGCGGCGGTAACATATTACGCGGAGCGGATACCGCATCGGAAGGGCTTAATCGGGTGACCGGTGACCAGATGGGGATGTTGGCAACCGTCATTAATGCTTTGGCGATGCAGGATGCTTTGGAGTATCTGGGGCAGCCAGTTCGGGTGATGACGGCTTTGAAGATTAATCAGGTGTGTGAAGATTATATTCGTCGCCGCGCGGTTAGGCATCTGGAAAAAGGTCGGGTAACAATTTTTGCTGCCGGTACCGGAAATCCGTTTTTTACGACCGATACTGCCGCGAGCCTTAGAGCGATTGAAATTAATGCCGAATTGATGATTAAAGCCACGAAAGTGAAAGGCGTCTACTCAGCAGATCCGGCGAAAGTCAAAGATGCGATTTTTTATCCTCATCTGACTTATGATGAAGCATTGGATCAACGTTTGAATGTCATGGATACGACGGCGTTGGTTCTTTGCCGAGATAACGATTTACCTATGCGTGTGATGAACATTTTTGAGCCGGGAGCTATCATGCGATTGATGCAGGGCGAGGATATTGGCTCCCTAATCGAGAAGAGGAAAACAAATGATCAGTGATATTCAACAGGATGCTGCTGCCAGAATGGCTAAGAGCATTGAAGCGTTGCAAAAAGCTTTTTCTAAAATCAGAACCGGTCGTGCTCATCCCAGCTTACTGGATCAGATTACTGTTTCTTATTATGGTTCCGATTCGCCGTTGTCTCAAGTGGCCAATGTTTCGGTTGAAGATTCGCGTACTCTGAAAGTGACGCCGTGGGAAAAAAATATGGTGCAAGCTATTGAAAAGGCGATTATGTCATCGGATTTAGGATTGAATCCGGCAACGCAGGGGATGGTTATTCGTATTCCGTTACCGCCGTTAACTGAGGAACGTCGACGCGACTTAGTCAAGGTCGTTAAACATGAAGCGGAGCAAGGCAGAGTGGCTATCAGAAATATTCGCCGCGACGCCAATGCTGAGATTAAAGAAGCTTTGAAAGAGAAGATGATCTCTGAAGACGAGGCGCGTGCAGGCGAAGAAAAAATCCAAAAAATCACAGACCAGTATATTAAGGAAGTGGAAAAGCATCTTGAAGAAAAAGAAGCTGATTTACTGTCTATGTGATTGAGCGTCAATAATGGCAACAGATGTGAGTGAAACCGTTGTGGATAACGGAAATCCCCGCCATATAGCGATCATTATGGACGGTAATGGTCGTTGGGCGCAAAAGCGTTTGATGCCCAGAGTGATGGGGCATCGGGAGGGCGTCAAAACGGTCAGAAAAATTGTTGAATACTGTGCCGAACAGAAAATTGAAGTGTTGTCGTTATTCGCATTCAGTAGCGAAAATTGGCGCCGGCCAAAAACCGAAGTCAGTATGCTGATGGAATTGTTCATGGCGACCCTGCAAAGTGAAGTGAATAAACTGGATAAGAACGGTATACGGTTGAGAATTATCGGTGAGAAAACCGCTTTTTCAGCAAAATTGCAGGAGAAAATTGCTCAAGCTGAAGCTCAAACTCAAAATAATACCGGCTTAACGTTGGTGATTGCTGCAAATTACGGGGGGCGTTGGGATATTACGCACGCGTTTCGGCAGATTTCTGCAAAAATTGCCGCTGGCGAATTACGGGTTGAAGACATCGATGAAACGTTGGTGGGTCAGCACCTTTCGACAGCCGATTTGCCGGAGCCCGATTTGTTCATTCGTTCAGGCGGTGAGCAGAGAGTCAGTAATTTTTTGTTATGGCAGTTGGCATACACAGAGTTTTACTTTACCCCAACGTTATGGCCGGATTTTGATCAAAAGTTATTAGCGGATGCTATCAGCAGTTTTAAAGGCAGGCAAAGACGTTTCGGTCACACCGGCGATCAAGTCATTAACCAATCATAATAATTACAAATTCAAACCATGTTATTAACTCGTATTTTAACAGCTCTTGTATTAGTAGCCGTAGCTGTCGCAGCGGTATTTGTGTTACCGGCCGATTATTTTTCTTTGTTTATCGGTCTGATTGTCCTGTTGGCTGTTTGGGAATGGACCGCTCTGACGGGGATCGATAAATTGTTTTCCAAGTTACTGTTTTTGATCGTGATGGTAATTCCAATGCTGGCCATCCATTATTGGACTGTGATTTTGGAAGTACTGTCTCAGGCTATGGAATGGCCGGGTATTAAGGAATATTCGGGGGCGTTGGAATGGCTCGTTATCGGGCCAGTCGTCTTCTGGGTTTTGATCATGTTTCTGATCAGGCGAGTGCCCGAGCAATTGTTAAAACTCGATTTGAAAGTCCGTTATAAGGCTTTTACCGGTTGGTTTGTGTTGTTGTCCGCCTGGATGTTTTTAACGAAATTAAGAGCGTTTTACGGTTCGGAAATGGTGATGTATTTCCTTATTCTAATTTGGATGGCGGATATCGCAGCTTATTTTACCGGTAAAAAGTTCGGCAAAGAAAAGTTGGCAGAACACATTAGTCCAGGAAAAACCGTGCAAGGCATGTATGGTGCGCTGTTATCGGCTCTGCTGTGCGGCGTGCTTTTAGGTTTGTATTATCAATTTCCTTTCTTAATTGCGTCCGATTTCGTGCTGCTTTCCGTGTTGACGGTTTTGGTATCAATTTACGGTGATTTGTTCTTCAGCTTGGTGAAAAGGCAGAAAGGTGTGAAGGACAGCGGATTTCTGCTGCCCGGCCATGGCGGAGTTTTGGACAGAATCGATAGTGTCATTGCAGCCGTTCCTTTTTACTATGCCGGTATTCTCTTAATCGGTCGGAGCGTGTTTTCATGAAAGGGATTTGTATACTCGGAGCCACCGGGTCGATCGGTGTTAGCACGTTGGATGTCGTTGCCAGGCATCCGGATCAGTATCGCGTTATTGCATTAACTGCCAATAACAATACCGATATGTTGTATGAGCAATGCCTGACTCACCATCCGGAATATGTGGTGGTTGCCGCTGAAAATAAAGCGGACGCTTTCAAGGAAAGAATTGCTGCTTCTCCGGTTTCCGGTATCAAAGTACTGAGCGGTGCGGAAGGTTTGCAACAAGTGGTGGTGCTCGATAACGTCGACTCGGTGATGGCGGCCATTGTGGGAGCCGCGGGACTGTTGCCTACCTTAGCAGCGGCGAAAGCCGGAAAAACCGTTTTGTTGGCCAATAAAGAAGCCCTGGTGATGTCCGGAGATATCTTTATGCAGGCGGTAAACGAGTCCGGTGCTCATCTGTTGCCGATCGACAGCGAGCATAATGCGATTTTTCAATGCATGCCGGGAGCTTATCAAACCGGCACACGCGCTAAACAAGCCAGACGTATTTTGCTGACGGCTTCAGGAGGACCTTTCCGGGAGACGCCGATCGAAGATTTACACGATGTGACGCCGGAGCAGGCCGTGGCGCATCCGAAATGGGATATGGGGCGGAAGATTTCGGTGGATTCCGCGACGATGATGAATAAAGGTTTGGAACTGATTGAGGCCTGTTTATTGTTCAACATGTCCCCTGACGATATTCAAGTGGTTATCCATAAGCAAAGTATTATTCATTCAATGGTCGATTATGTCGACGGTTCAGTGTTGGCGCAAATGGGCAACCCTGATATGCGTGTTCCTATTGCCCATGCGATGGCATGGCCGGATCGGTTTGATTCCGGTGTTGAACCATTGGATATCTTTGAAGTCAGACAAATGGATTTCGAAGAGCCGAATCTGGAGCGTTTTCCCTGTTTGCGACTTGCCTACGAAGCGATCAAGGCGGGTGGTATTATGCCTACCGTTCTGAATGCCGCTAATGAAATCGCTGTCGATGCATTCTTGAATGAAAGAGTTCGTTTTACCGATATTGCTAAAATTATTGAGAGCACCATGAGTCAATTCACAGCCGACACCGCCGATAACTTGGATGTCGTATTGGTTGCCGATCGGCAAGCACGAACTGTGGCTCAAGCGGTTATTGAAAAAATGGTTCATTAATGGAAGTATTGCATAGCCTGTTTTATTTTGCCGTGGCGGTCAGTATTTTGGTGGCCTTTCACGAATTGGGTCATTTTTGGGTGGCCAGAAAATCGGGCGTAAAGGTACTTCGTTTTTCTGTCGGATTTGGAAAGGTTATTTGGTCGTACCAGAAAACGCCGGATTCCACCGAATATGTTTTATCGGCCGTTCCTTTGGGTGGTTACGTTAAAATGGTCGATGAGAGGGAGGGCGAGGTTAAACAAGAAGATCTGCCTTACGCATTTAATCGTCAACCATTACTCGTGCGGTCTGCTATTGTCGCTGCCGGACCGATATTTAACTTAGTGCTTGCCGTTTTTCTTTTTTGGTGCGTTTTTATTTTAGGCGAAACCGGCGTTAGGCCTGTCGTTGGGCCTGTTGAGTCTGGAACTTTAGCGGCCGATGCGGGTTTTGAAGAAGGCGATGAGATTGTCGAAATCGATGGCAAACCCGCTCCGACCTGGAGCGAAGCGATTGCTTTGCTGTTTTCGGAAGCCATGAATGGCGAACAACTGATTAGAATTACTGTCAAAAATACTGACGAAATTGAGCAGACCAGGGTCATTCAAATTGTCGAGAGTGATTTGGAAAAGCCGGAAACGCTGTTTAAACGTGTCGGCTTGAAACCGTGGTCGCCTAAGCTGAAGCCGGTTATCGGGAAAGTATTGGAAAAAGGTGCTGCCCGTGAAGCAGGAATTGAAGTCGGTGACGTTATTGTCAGTGCCGATGGGCAGCAAATCAACGAATGGATGGAATGGGTGGAATATGTTCAGGAAAGACCGGCAATTCCCATTAGCTTGGTTATTGATAGAAACGGTGTTCATCGGAATTTGAATGTTATTCCGAAGGCAGTCCAGCAGGAGGGTAAAACAATTGGAAAAATCGGCGCAGGTGTCGAAGTGCCCAAAGATTTGCTGGAGTCTATGCGGGTCACTTACACCCTTTCGCCTATAGAAGCGATTCCAGCGGCTTTTGAGAGAACTTGGCTTTTTTCAGTCAATACACTAAAGATGATCGGCAAAATGCTTATCGGTAAGGCATCTGTCGATAACCTTAGTGGACCAATCAGTATAGCGCATTATGCGGGTCAGTCGGCGGAACTGGGTTTGGTGACTTTTCTAAAATATCTCGGGTTGATTAGTGTTAGTCTCGGTGTGTTGAATCTATTACCGGTTCCGGTGCTGGATGGTGGGCACTTGTTGTTTTTTGCCGTCGAGGCGATTAAAGGAAGTCCGGTGTCCGAGAACGTTCAAATTTATATTCAGCAGTTAGGAATTTTTCTGTTAATTATGTTGATGGCGCTGGCCATTTTTCTTGATATAGAGCGTCTTTTTCAATAACGGTCGAGGTGTCACTATGGCCTCGAAAAAGAAACTAAATTTCTCCGTCATAGTCAATACGCATTTACAAACTTAAATAACAACTTCTAGCATGAAATCTATTAAGCAAATTATCCGTTTAGGAGTGCTGTCAGGTATTACGTTGATCGCATCTGATGTTTACTCAGACGAAAATGCGGTCAGGAAAGCGCTGAATCTATCTATGCCATCGCTTTCTGTTGATGCTGTGAAGCCCTCGGAAATTAACGGTCTTTATGAGGTCACAGTCGGCTCAAATATTTTTTATGTGTCCGACGATGGGAAGTATCTGATGCAAGGGCATTTGATTGATATAGCTCAAAGAAAGGATTTAACCGAGATAAAGCTTGCTGATTCCAGAAGAGAGGCGATTGATAAGCTGGGCGATGATCAAACGATTATCTTTAAACCGGAAACCAGTCGTTACAAGGTGTCGGTCTTTACCGATATCGATTGCGGGTATTGCCGAAAATTGCATTCCGAAATGGATCAATATCTGGCCGAAGGCATTACGATTCAATATTTGTTTTATCCCAGAGCAGGCAAGGGTTCCGATTCTTACAACAAAGCGGTTTCCGTTTGGTGTGCCGAAGATCGGAATACGGCATTGACTTTGGCAAAACAAGGTAAAACGCCGGAACCCAAAACTTGTGACAATCCGGTCGATACTCATATGAAGTTAGGCGCCGATTTCGACGCACGCGGTACTCCCATGATTGTGACCGAAAAAGGAAATATTTTTCCTGGCTATGTGCCTGCTAAACAATTGGCAAAAGCCTTGGCCTCTGAATAATATCTTCATATTTCAATAGTTTTGTCCCTTGCCTGCTCAGGGACAAAACTGGAAAAAATCATAACAAATCTGAATCTTACTACTCTCTGCTAATTCAGCAATTCTGAAAGAGTTGATATCAATGGAAAAATAATGAGTTTAGTAGGGAGAAATCTAATAACCGCTAGCTACACATATTCTTTTTATGGATATTGAAAGAATAAAATGCGATTGTTAACTCCGCAATTTTGGTATTAGCCGAGGAAGCAGGAATGTTAGTTTTTGATTTGTTAGATTGAATCAGAATGGCGGAGAAGCAGGGATTCGAACCCTGGGAACCTCTCGGTTCAACGGTTTTCAAGACCGCCGCTTTCGACCACTCAGCCACCTCTCCGTAAGAGCCGCTATATTACCTTATTCGGCCTTCATGATCCAGCCCTAATTGTAGTTTTTTAGTGATTTTAACGCTTAGAGACGAAATGCATGGTTGAAAAAGATCCGCCCGGACTTTGATATGAAAGGCTTGTACGAATCAACAATGATCAATACAAGCCAAATATACTGAAAATCCAAACGGATACTTCACTATCTCCGGGGTTAATTATATAAAAGCAAAATTTTGGTATAAATCGCAATATGGTTTATAAATTATAAAATTAATCTTTATAAAAGTGGGTGGCATGATGGATAAATTTAACAATATGCGAGTTTTTTGCCGTATTGTTGAGCTCGGCACATTTGCCGCTGTGGCCAGGGAAATGAGTGTCTCGGCAATGATGATCAGCAAATATGTCGCGCAATTAGAGCAATCTTTGGGTGTGGTGCTTTTGAACCGGACAACCAGAAGTCTGAATCTTACCGAAGCGGGGCACGCCTATTACAACAGAAGTAAACAATTATTGGAAGACTTGGCGGAATTGGATGAATCGACCGCACAATTGGGTGGTAGTGTTAAAGGGATTTTGAAGATCAGTGCTCCGATTGATTTTGGCGGATTGTATATGGTTCCCGCAATTGAGTCGTATCAACGCGAATATCCCGACGTAAAAATTCTGATGTCGTTGGACAATAAATTTCAAAATTTGCGAGACGGCCAATTCGACATGGTAATTGTCGTAACCGATTGTTTGGATCAAGGGGTTGTCGCCCGGAAATTGACCGATACCGAATTGGGCACCTATGCTTCACCAGAGTATCTTGCCAAATTCGGGGTTCCGAAAACGCTAGAAGATTTACCGAGGCATCGCTGTCTACATTATGTCAATACGCCTCATGGAGAGTATTGGGTTTTTAATCAAGAGGGTGAGATAAAAAAAATTAAAATTGACTGGTATTTTGCGACCAATAACGGACGCGCATTATCGCAAGCGGCAGCGATGGGAATGGGGGTAATGCGCGCGCCTAAATTGTCGGTTAAGGACTATTTGGCTGAAGGGCGTTTGCAGGAAGTGTTGCCAGAATACAGACTCCCATTGTTGTCGGTTTATGCAACCTATCTGCAAAGACGTTTTTATCCAGCGAAATTGTCGAGTTTTGTCGATTATTTGATTAAATATTTCGCTAAAAGGAGCTGAAAAACTGTTATCTTCATCGTTTTAGCTTTAAATTCGGATTGGGAGGGACCGGTGAATAAGAATAATGAATTGAAAGTCGTCGCAGGAGGCGGCTTATTGGATCGTCGTTTATTTTTGAAGCGCGGAGTTTATTTTTCGGTTGCCGCTTTGGCGTCGGGTTCCGTTCGTGCTGAAGAATCGGATCGGCAACGATTGCCTTGGATGGAGCGACCGGGCGAACCGTTTTCCAACTATGGGCTGCCGTCGCCTTATGAAAAGCGCACAATTCGATGGACTATGGGGAACGAGATGGCGCCTGGAAACGGTGTGTCGTGGACCCCATTACATGATTTGGAGGGTATGATTACCCCTAACGGATTGCACTTTGAAAGACATCATAATGGTGTGCCGCAAATTGACCCCCGGCGGCATCAATTATTGATCCATGGTTTGGTTAATCGATCGCTGGTCTTTAACGTACGGGACTTAAAGCGTTATCCGATGACCTCCCGCTTATGTTTTGTGGAATGCGGCGGAAACAGCAATGCCACTTGGCGAAGTGAACCTGTTCAAACTGAAGCGGGTTATTTTCACGGCATGGCTTCGTGCAGCGAATGGACCGGTGTGCCATTGCGAATTCTGTTGGAAGAAGCCGGTGTGAAAGGCCGGGCCAAATGGGTGATCGCCGAAGGCGCCGATGCGGCGGTTATGAATATCAGTATCCCGCTGGAGAAAGTGTTAGATGATTGTGTTCTGGCGTTGTACCAGAATGGTGAACGCATCCGGCCGGAGAATGGCTACCCGCTTCGTTTGATTGTGCCCGGTTGGGAAGGCGTCGTAAACGTGAAATGGCTGAGGCGGTTGCACATAACGAACAGGCCGACGATGGCTCGCAACGAGACGGCAAAATATACCGAATTGCTTCCTAATGGCAAGGCACGTCAATTCAGTTTTGTTATGGAGGCAAAATCATTGATTACCAGTCCGTCCTTCGGTTACAAATTGGATAAACCGGGGGTTTATCAGATCAGCGGTTTGGCTTGGAGTGGGAGGGGGCGGATTAGCAAAGTAGAAGTTTCCGCCGACGGAGGGAAAACCTGGGCGGAAGCCGAACTGCAACAACCTGTTTTGGAAAAATGTTTTACCCGTTTCAGAATACCATGGCAATGGGATGGGCAAAAAACCGTGATTAAAAGTCGGGCGATCGATGAAACGGGTTATCAACAACCCGAACGGAAGGAGTTGATTGCCCAAAGAGGACAGCACGGTTATTTTCATTATAACGCGGTCGTTTCTTGGGAGATTTCGGAGCTTGGAACGGTGAGACATGTTTATGGATAACGAAGCGTTAACATGGTTTCCGGAAATGAGGCAAATAAAATGCAAAATCTGGTGAAACGACTACTATTATTATTGTTGATAGGCGCGACATTACGCGGTTTCGCAGGCGAAGCAGTGCAGCTTTTTCCACAATTGGGCCGGTCTCCTTCCAAAGAAATGTTACGAAATTGGAATATGGATGTATTTCCAGACGGTTGGGGATTGCCGAAAGGGGAAGGTAGCGTATCTGGGGGTAAAAAGGTCTATGAACAGTATTGTCAAAGTTGCCATGGAATTGAAGGAAGCGGCAATAGTGCGGAAGAGTTGGCCGGTGCAGCGCATTCGTTGACGGATAATCCACCCGATAAGACGATAGGGACTTACTGGCCTTATGCGACAACGATTTTCGATTTCACCCGTCGTTCGATGCCTTTAAATGCACCCGGTAGCTTGAATAATAATCAAGTCTATGCAGTAACCGCCTATTTGCTTTTTTTAAATGGCATTATTGAAGAGCACGAAGTGATGAACGCCTCGACTTTGCCAAAAGTTAAAATGCCGAATCGAAATGGTTTTATAAATAATTACCGATAAGAATAATAATCAATCCTGGTCCTGGTAAATCATGTATTCCGTTAATATTTCAGATTTGTCCATCTTGCTGGTTGAGCCGTCCAAGGTGCAGATAAAGGTGATTGAACAGCATTTAATTAGTGAAGGCATTAGCAGTATAGAAGGCGTCTCTACAGGAAAGGAAGCAAAAGAAAAATTGGAGGCTTACCAGCCCGATTTGATCATCAGCAGCATGTATTTACCTGATATGACAGCGACGGATTTGGTTAAATACATTAAAGAGACTGAGTCGTACAAAGATACTCCGTTTATGTTGATTTCCAGCGAAACCGCTTTTGACGCGCTTGATGAGATCAGACAGGCCGGGGTTATTGCCATCTTGCCAAAACCGTTCGATCGCGCCGATTTGAAGCGAGCGTTACGAGCCACCATTGAATTTATCGATCCTCAGGAAATGGAACTGGAGCATTACGATATCGAAAGCCTCCGAGTATTGGTAGTGGACGATAGTAATTTAGCTAGGAAACATATCAGCAGGGTACTTGCCAATATGGGAATAACCCAAATTCAACAAGCTGCAGACGGAAAAGAAGCGTTGCAAATTTTTGGCGAATCGCAAGAATCTTTTGATTTGATCGTGACCGATTGCAATATGCCGGTGATGGACGGTCAGGAGTTAATCGAGATTATTCGCAATGATTTAAACAATACCTTTATTCCGATACTGATGGTAACTAGCGAACAGAACGAAGCTCGTTTAAGCAACATCCATAAAGCTGGAGTTTCCGCAATTTGTGATAAACCGTTTGAGCCGCAAACCGTCAAAGAAATGTTGTTCCGGGTTTTGGAAGACGCCTAAACCTGAAAAGTTGAGTTGGCTAGCGCAGAGGCGCGACCTTGCCGGTATCGCGAAAGTGTTGATAATCGGCGAGCACCATCATATGGTCAAATGCCAGAGGTTCAGGTAGATTGTCGAAAGTGAAAATAGCGCAATTTTTAGCATCGTCGGCGGCTATCGGTCTGCCATGGGCTTGGCCGATGTAAACGGCGGTTACGGTATGATTGCGCGGATCCCGGGACGGATCGGAATATATGCCCAATAAACTGGTTAACTCGACGTCAAGACCGGTTTCCTCGTTTGCTTCGCGAATTGCGGCTTGTTCTACGGTTTCCCCAATATCGACAAAACCGCCCGGTAACGCCCAACCGTAGGGTGGATTTGCGCGTTCGATTAAAACGAAAGGACGATCGGGCAAATCGAGTAACTCGATTAATATATCGGCGGCGAGTAAAGGGGTGACGGGTTTAGCCATTTTATTTCTGAAAATTATCGGGAGTCAAAACCGTATTTTGCGGTGGCCTGCTGCTATCCGGTTCCGGGTAATCCCGGTTGAAATGGAGACCCCGGCTCTCTTTGCGCTGTTGAGCACAACGGATAATCAGTTCTGCAACGGTGACTAGGTTGCGTAGTTCCAATAAGTCGCTGCTGACACGAAAACTGCCATAATATTCGGCGATCTCTTCTTTTAGCAGCTCCAGACGTCGCATGGCGCGGCTTAAACGTTTACTCGAGCGGACAATGCCGACATAGTCCCACATAAAGCGTCTCAATTCGTCCCAGTTATGTGCAATGACTACCTCCTCATCAGAGTCGCTGACTTGAGATTCATCCCAAGGTGGCAGATTGACCGGAGTGGGCAAGGAGTCGATGATGCGCGTGATGTCTTCATTGGCTCTTTCTGCGAATACCAGGCATTCCAGCAATGAATTACTGGCCATACGGTTGGCGCCGTGCAGACCTGTGCAAGCGACTTCTCCAATGGCATACAGGCCCGGAATATCGGTACGGGCGTAGTTATCGGTTTGAATGCCTCCGCAAGTATAATGCGCCGCCGGCACCACCGGGATCGGCTGCTTGCTGATATCGATATCCAGCGCCAGGCATTGTTTGTATATATTAGGAAAATGTTGTTGGATAAATTCTTTGGATTTGTGACTGATATCCAGATAAACGCAATCAATACCGCGTTTTTTGATTTCATTATCGATGGCGCGAGCAACGATATCTCTCGGTGCTAGTTCCTGGCGTTCGTCGTAGTTTTGCATGAAAGGCGAACCGTCAGGCAGTATCAGTCGAGCACCTTCTCCTCGAACTGCCTCGCTGATCAGGAAAGAGCGGCCATGGGGATGGTAAAGACAAGTAGGATGAAACTGCATGAATTCCATGTTGCTGATTCTGCATCCGGCTCGCCAAGCTAAGGCAATGCCGTCGCCGGTGGAAATATGAGGGTTGGTCGAATATAGATAAACCTTACTGGCACCGCCGGTTGCCAGAACAATAATTTTGGCGCCTATCGATTTGATTCGGTTATTTTTGCTGTCCAATACATAAGCACCACGAATGGCTTGCTGCGGTTCGCCCTGTTTTCTGGCGGTAATCAATTCAATCACATTGTGAAATTCCAGCAGTTCGATATTCGCATGTTCCTTGGCGCGCTCAATCAAAGACAGTGAAACTGCTTTTCCTGTTGCATCGGCAGTATGGACGATACGTCGGTGCGAATGGCCGCCTTCACGGTTTAAGTGTAATTGTTTGGTTCCGTTTTCGGCTTGGACTTCGGTGAAGTTTACCCCTTGTTCGCGTAACCACTCGATACTCTGGCGACCTCTTGAAACGGTTAGTCTTACGATTTCGGGGTTGCAGAGTCCGGCACCGGCAATTAAGGTATCTTCAATGTGGGACTCCAAAGAGTCTTGTTCATCGAATACAGCTGATATACCCCCTTGGGCGTAATAGGTGCTACCTTCGGTCAATGCAAATTTAGCTAATACGCCGACATTTACTTTATCGGCCAATTTTAAGGCTAGACTGAGGCCTGCGCCACCACTGCCTATGATGAGAACGTCGTAATTCTGTTGAGTCTGACTGGTGTTATGATGTTGAGCCAATGGTACGAAAATATAGTTTGGGTAAATGAATTAACAAAGGATTCGAAAATCATATCCTTTTTTGCGATGATAGCAATTTTTTTTGAAATCACAGAACTAATAAGGTTTAATTCTGTCCATTCAACCGTAAAAGTAAAATAGTGAAAGAACAATCAAGGAATAATGCAGAGCTGGATCAGGAATTGGTGCAACGTGTGCAGCAAGGTGATAAGGCCGCTTATGATGTCCTGGTTATTAAATATCAGCATAAAATTGTTCAGCTGGTTAACAGGTTTGTCAAAGACCCCAGTGAAGCTCAGGATGTGGCGCAGGAAGCCTTTATCAAGGCGTATCGGGCCTTAGGGAGTTTCAGGGGGGATAGTGCCTTCTATACTTGGTTGTATCGTATCGCAATTAATACTGCAAAAAATTATCTGGTGTCCAGATCAAGGCGTTATTCCGATTACGAGGTGGATGTTCAGGATGCCGAACAGGTGGAAAATGCACCTCAATTAAAGGGAATGGATACTCCGGACAGTGTTTTAATGAATGAGCAGATTATTAATGCAATTAAGTCTGCCATTGAAAAATTACCCGATGAAATGCGCACGGCCATTATGCTAAGGGAGTTTGAAGGCATGAGTTATGAAGAAATCGCTCAAGCGATGGATTGTCCGGTCGGAACCGTCCGTTCACGTATTTTCAGGGCGCGTGAAGCGATTGATGAAAAATTAACCCCATTGCTCGATTAAAGGTGTTTTCGATGCAGGAAGAAGAATTTACAAAAAAAATATCCCGTCTGATGGATGACGATTTGGAAGTGCAACAGGCTTTATCACTTGTGAGAGCTATGCGAAAGGATGAGTCGATGAGTCATAAAATAAATCGATATCAGACCATTAGTCTGGCTCTACCATCGCACGCAACCATCTTACTGAAAACCGATTTTGCTGAACGGATTTCCCGGCAAATAGAGCAGGAGCCCGCTTATTTTATTCCGTCAAAAAGATCAGTCATTACCTGGAAAAAAACTTCGTTGGCATTAGCGGCATCGCTAGCCCTGGCGGCCGTAGTTATTCCGAAAATGTTTAATCAATCCTCTATTGTTCCTTCCAACCAATTGGTTGCCGCTCAAACCCAGCCACTTCTGACAAACGAAAAACTGCAGGCGAGACAAGAAATTGTCAAGGTACGGCAATACCCCCCAAATCAACGTTTTCAAGATTACTTACAGGCTCACAGTAATAGCATCTACACTATCGGTGCTTCCAATTATCAACCTTATGCGCGGGTAGCCGGCTTTAGTCAGGAATGATAAAGGTGTTACAACGTTTGTTTTTTTTACTGTCAATCAGTTCATCGATTTTTGCCGCAGATGACAATAGTGGGTTGGAATGGTTAGAGAGTATGAGCCATGCCATGAAAACGCTCAGTTATCAGGGAACCGTAGCGTTTATGAAAAACGGTCAACTTGACACCATGAAATATATTCATGCCGCCAGTGGCGGCCGCGAACAGGAGCGATTATTGTCGTTGAACTCGCCGATGAGAGAGGTTGTGAGGGATTCCGGCAAAGTCAGTTGCACGTTTAAAGAAACTCAGCAACGAATAATCAATCATCGACCGGTCAGTCAGTCCTTTATTATCGATTTGCCGCACCGGATTCCCGCAATGCTCGACGTCTACAGCGTATCGCTCAAGGGAGAGGAATCCGTCGCAATGAGACCCGCCTATGTGATTGAGATTCAGCCACGGGATGTATATCGTTACAGCCGTAAAATTTGGCTCGATAAAGAACAACTGTTGCCATTGAAAGTCGAAGTGTACCGCAAAGATGGGACGATATTGGAGCAGGTGGTATTTATCAATATCAGCGTGGAACAGTCAATTCCTTTTGTCGAAACCGATGAACACGAAGAAAACCTAAATGTTCAGCATATTCATCAAGTTCAATCGGAGTCCTTTGCCAATGCCTCTTTTGTGCTCGACAATTTACCGGCCGGTTTCGAAAGGGTGTTCTTTACCCGAATGTCGATGCACAAGTCGTCTCGCCCGGTTGATCACCTTTTGTTAAGCGACGGTTTTTCCTCTATTTCCATTTATCTCGACGATAAGGGGACGGAGATCGACAGCGGCTTGCATACGGTTGGTTCGGTCAATTCGTTTACTCGAGTCGTTGACGATTTCCAGGTTACCGTTCTAGGCGAAGTGCCGGCGCAAACCGTGGAATATATCGCTCGGGGTATTCGAGCTCATTAGAGACCCTGTCTCGCCAGTTAGGCGAACGCCCGGCTCTAAAACAGTCTTTCTTTTTCAATAGATGGCGTATGAGTGGAGTTTATATGCTTAAAAAAATCGTTTATTACGTGCTAGGTGTTGCTTTGATCAGCCAGCCGGTGTTCGCGCAGTTGCCTGATTTTACTGAAATGGTTAAAGAAAACGGTAAGGCGGTGGTCAATATCAG
>JBNLEI010000281.1:0-20392 GCA_050304855.1 Methylococcaceae bacterium | reverse complement strand
GATAGTCTTTTGCATCTCCACATCGTTTTTCAGCCTCATTTCGTTAAAATGCACCAGATCTTGTTCTCGGAATTCGTATTCAATTTCAAACATTGTTATTTTTGTCGTAGTTTAAGGTTAATTAGCCCTGCATTTTAATGCATTTTTATTCGGCCATGGGTACTACGTCTGAACAAATTGGATAAAGTTAGCATCGCCGTTCTGAAATAGCCGTGAACAGCGACCTGATGCATTTTATATAACGACAGGTAAACGATACGGGCGATGAATCCTCCGATTGTCACTGTTCCCATTAAATTTCCCATCAAGTTTCCTATAGTGGAATACTTACCCAATGACACCAGCGATCCGTAATCATAATAAACGAATGGCACCGGCGGCCTGCCGTTCAAACGGTTGATCAAAGTTTTCGCCAAGGCAGATGCCTGCTGATGAGCGGCTTGCGCTCGCGGCGGCACATTACTCCCATGTCCAGGCCATATACAGGCAACGCAATCGCCGATCGCGAAAATATTGTCGTCAGCGGTTTTTAAGCACGAGTCGACAACCAACTGATTGATATTGTTGGTTTCCAATCCGGCCAAATTTTTCATCCAATCCGGTGCTTTAATGCCTGCCGCCCAAACTTTCAAATCGGCCTGGAACACTTCTCCGTCATGGGTCTTAATTTCCTTAGCCGTCACTTCCGTTACCCTTCGGCCGAGTTTAAGTTCGATGCCCAACTTGACCAATTGCTGCTGAGTCGCCAAAGACAATTTACGCGGCAGAGCTGGCAACAACTGGTTTGCCGCTTCGATAATAGTGATTTTGACGTTGCGAGGAATATCCAAACCGTAAACGGCCAGCAAATGAGTCACTTCGTGCAATTCCGCCGACAATTCAACGCCGGTCGCACCGGCACCGACGATGACGATCGACAATGGATTGTCGTTATCACTTTGGGCACCGGCATGTGTTCTGATATAGGTTTCCACCAATTTTTTCTGAAACCGAAACGCTTGAGAAGTCGTATCCAGAAACATACAATATTTATCGACGCCCGAAATTTTAAACGTGTTGCTGACACTGCCAACCGCCATGACTAGCGTATCGTACTGAAAAGTCCTCTGGGGAATCAGCTCCTCACCCTGGTCGTTATAAGTCGGACTCACATAAATCTCCTTTTTCTCACGGTCCAAACTCTCCATTCTTCCTAACCGGAAGCGGAAATGATTACGGTGGGCCTGTGCCAAGTACTCGATTTCTTCGGCTTCCGCCAACGTACCGGCGGCAACTTCATGAAGCAACGGTTTCCAAATGTGGGTCGACGACGCGTCCAACAGAGTTACTTCTGCTGCTCCCGACTTGCCCAGCTTTCTGCCCAACCGGGTAGCCAATTCCAATCCACCGGCGCCGCCGCCGACAATGACGATTTTATGTTTGCTATTTTCTGCCATCATCTTGTTCCGAAAAATTATTTGCCAGTTCCGGGCAGACTTAGAATCAGGCCATTATCTTTACCGCCCAACAAGGTTCTTGGATATTCGCCGTTCCATTTCTGGATGGCATTATATCTGATCAAAACAGGAGTCACCGATTTCGCCAACAACTCGTTTGCCCGAGCCTGGGCTTCAGCCTCTTTAGTGATCCGGTACGCTTCGGCATCGGCCTGAGTCCGTTTCGCATTGGCGTCGGCTACCGCGGCCATTTCTCTGGCCTCGGCTTGCTTCACTTGTTGTTGGGCCTGCTGTTCGACAATTTTCAACTGGGCTTTTTCCCGTTCCAATTGCTCCTGCCTTTCCTTGGTTTGAATTACCGCGGTCGTCACCACTTGCGGCAACGTAATATCGCGAAACAATACTGCTGTCACGATCACTCCTTTGGGCTCAAGATACTCGCGCAGGCCGTTTTCCATATAACTTTGTAGTTGCTGCTGCACGGCATCCAGATAAAAATCCTGCGATTGTTTGACGGTTTTGCCGGCTTCCCGCAGTAATGATCTTACTTTCGGCGTAATGTGTTTGTTCACGACATCTTTCAAAACGCCTGTTTCCTGCAATATATTCGGTGTTCTAGCGCCATCCAGCCGAAACGTCACAGAAAGATCCATCGACGTTTTTAATTTGTCCTGCGAAGGAACTTCCACTTTTTCCCAAGTATAGGTTTGTTGACGCAGATCGAAGCCGACAAAATCCAGTAACGGGTTGACGATATGAAACCCTTCCGGATACGGTTCCGGCTGCACCTTGCCGAACAGCGTCGCGACTTTATTATGGCCGGCTCCGACGGTGGTATATGAATTCAAAATCACAATCATCGAAAACAAGACCGCGCCGACAACGGCTGCGTATTGTATTTTTGCCATCGTGTTCCTCGCTTTTATTACCCATCACCCATTATTCTGTACTATGATGTTCTCTCGACAAAACCCTAAAGAGACCACCATGCGCCGTTTTCTGATCTTAAGCCCCTTGCTCTTGCCGACCATCAGTCAGGCCGAAGAGGAGCTCGCTCCTGTTCCGGAACCGCCCGAACTCCCCATGCCGGTACAAGATGGCGAAACGCTGGAACCCGATATTACCATTATTCGGAAAGGAAAAAAGACAATTCAGGAATTCCGTAAAAACGGTCAGCTTTATATGGTTCGAATTAAACCCGATGTCGGCCCGGCTTATTACCTGCTCGACACTGACGGCGACGGCAATATGGATGTCAGACGTAGCGATATGGACAAAGGCCTGAATATTAACCAGTGGAAACTGTTCGAATGGAAATAACAGGGCAGTGTCTGTTTATACCCCTATTCATGCAGCACAACTGCAGTTGTTTCTCAACCGTTATGACTTAGGCGAACTGATCGGATTCAACGGTATTGAAAACGGCATCGAAAATACCAATTACCGAATTAGTACTCAACGCGGCGATTTTATCCTGACGCTTTTTGAAGAACTCGGCGTGCGCCAGATTGGCGATATTTTCGCATTACTTGATCATTTGAAACAGCAGGGAATATCTGTCCCGCACCCATTATCGGATGAGCACGGGATTCGGCTCAACCGACTCAGCGGTAAACCGGCGGCAGTATTACATTGCCTTCCCGGATATTCAATCTCAGAGCCTACGACTGAACACTGCCGCCAGATCGGCAGTCATTTGGCGTCGCTACATCTCCATGCCAGCCATTCCGGCTTCCAACGATCTAATTCGAAAAACCTGAAAGGTTGCCAGTCTATGTTCGATCAATGCAAAGTCCAGCTGAATCCGCACGATGTCGAGCTCGTTGCGGACGAACTATGCTATCAACAACAATTCGTCAACACGCTATTGCCAGTCGGGGTGATTCATGCCGACTTGTTCCGCGACAATGTATTGCTGACCGGCGATAAAATCAGCGCCATCTTGGATTTCTATAGTAGTTGCAACGGCGAATTTTTATTCGACATCGCCATCACGATTAACGACTGGTGCCGAGACGATAACCTGATCTGC
The DNA here is from genome assembly GCA_050304855.1 of Methylococcaceae bacterium. Taxonomy (GTDB): domain Bacteria; phylum Pseudomonadota; class Gammaproteobacteria; order Methylococcales; family Methylomonadaceae; genus Methylomarinum. The sequence goes on along the minus strand of JBNLEI010000281.1, from coordinate 16,924 downwards.
GCAAAACGAACCCGCGCCTTATTGACCGGATATCAATCGATAAGGACACTGGAAAAATCGGAACAACAACTACTGCCAATCTATTTACGGCGCGCTGCATTGCGATTCTGGTTATCACGACTTAATCACCGGCTTAAAATTAAAAACGGCGATACGATTCAACACAAAGACCCGGAGGAGTTCCGCCGCATCCTGCAACTGTACCGAGATCAACAACCTGCCGAGGTTGCTTTCGTTTGTTAATCCGCCGCATCCGGATAAAACAATTGCTGACCGCCTTTCTTATAATCGGCAATGATTTTCTGACCTTGCTCTCCGACCACAAAATCGATGTATTTTTTCGCCAATTCATATTGAACATGCGGATATTTCTCAGGATTTACCGCCATAACGTGATAAGGATTGAACAAAGCTTTGTCCCCCTCGAACAGAACCAGCAAATCGATTTTGTCCCGAAACGAAATATAAGTGCCTCGATCGGATAAAGTATAAGCTTGTTTTTCATCAGCTATTTTCAACACCGCTCCCATACCTTGGCCGGCGGAAACATACCAGCTACCAGAGGGCTCCGTATCGGCTGCGCGCCACAATTCCAACTCTTTTTTGTGTGTACCCGAATCATCTCCGCGAGAAACAAACTCCGCGCCATTAGAGGCTATTTTTTGCATCGCCTCGGCAGCTGTAGACGCTCTAGCGATCTGAGCGTTATCGGATTCAGTCCCCAGCAATACGAAATCATTATGCATGACCGCCGTTCGGTCGATACCAAAACCGTCCTCGACAAATTTCATTTCCGCTTTGGGCGCGTGCACGAAAACCACATCGACATCGCCGTTTTCGCCGAGCTTTAAAGCTTTCCCCGTGCCGACCGCGATGACATCGACCCGCACCTTGTTTTGCCGTTCGAATACCGGGTTTAACGCCGACAGCAACCCCGAATTCTCGGTACTGGTAGTCGTCGACATGCGTAAAACTTGTTCCGCCTGCAATTGTCTGCAGAATAATACAAGTAAGATGATAAGAATCGCATCCAATTTTTTCATTATTTAACCTTATTCGAAACTACAAACCTAAATCGGAGAACTCGCTCTCGCACGTCATGCCTTTTTCTAAATCGGTAAATGACAGTCGGAAGCGGACGATTTTGCATTACAATGCATTTTCAAAATACCCTCTGCCGAAAATCATAATGACCGATGCCTACCAAATCAACAATCTGATATTTCGCTACGACAAATACCCGGCATTATCACTTCCCGAACTTCAGATTCAAAGGCAATGCTTAACCGCACTGGTCGGACCCAACGGCAGTGGAAAAAGTACGCTGTTAAATTTGCTCGCTTTCCTAAACGTCCCCAACGAAGGATGGATTACGTTTTTTGGCGAAAGAGTAACCCGCCAACATTTGCTTTCTTTCAGACGGCGTATCGCCTATTTGCCGCAAAAACCCTATTTATTTAGAGGAACGGTAGAAGATAATCTGAAATTGGCGCTTCGGTTCCGTCAAGTTCCCAATAAACATCGGCAGAATCGTATCAGACAAGTTTTGCAGGCATTAAACATCCTACCGTTAAATAAGCAACTAACACACACGCTATCCGGCGGCGAATTACAAAAAGTAGCATTGGCAAGAGCAATTTTAACCGAACCTGAAGTATTGCTGATGGACGAACCTTTCAGCTATCTCGATTATGAAAGCGAACGGTTGTTGGAACAGTTTTTTAACGACTATATCCGCGAAAGCGGCGGAACTTTGATCTTCAGTACGCACGACCGGGTACAAGGACAAGCCATCACCGATGAAGTGATTTCGCTGATAGACGGCAAAGCCGCTAAAACGACATTGCTCAATGTCTTTCACGGCCAATTGGAAAAGCAATTGTTTAAAACAGGAAAAATAGACATTCTTCTGGCCGATTCGCCAATGCACTGCAAACACATTGCCATTGATCCTCAGGAAATTGTCTTGTCCAACCAACCTTTGATTTCCAGTATGCGTAACCAGTTCTTAGGCCGGGTCAATAGCATTTCCGAGGACAAAGGCAATGTTAGGGTTTCGGTGAATGCCGGGGAAGTATTCCAGGCATTGATCACTCATAATGCGCTGGAAGAGTTAAATCTAAAGCCCGGAGGGGAAGTTTGGGTCACTTTCAAATCCAATTCGGTCGTGACTATCTGACGGGCTATCGTAATAAGCCCCTGACCTCTTACGGCAACTCGGTTTCAGCGACACCATTAATCAATAATTGATCTCGGTCCAGGGATTTTAAAGCCTCATGTAACCGAGTTGCAGAACTGTTTATTGATATTTTGCCATTGCCCGCAATTGATCAATAGCGGCTTCAATTTTTGCCGTCGCCGCATCATCGATCTCATTGTTTTTATAAATCCTGTCCAATAGTCCCTCACTAACCAGTGCTTCTTTAATCCAGCGCTTAGCAAAACGATAGTTGTTGGGGATTTTCGAAACTTCCCCTGTTTTGGGATTTTTCACACTATCCGACAAAGGCGCGGTTACTTTCGCGGGTTTAGCTGCGGGAGCCGCCGCTGCCGGTTTTTTCGCTGCCGGCACCTGAACCTTGGTTACCGGTTCAGCCTTGGCAGTAGTTACCGGCTTAACGACTTCAGGTTTTGCCGCCTGCTTAACGCCTTCCTTTTTTCTTTTCTCGCATTCAACGACAACAAAAACCACATAGGCGACAAAAATAGTCGTCAATATAAAAAGCACCTCGGCCATATCCTTTTCCCCTCTGAATTATTGTTATAGTAGGACAACAAAACTTTATAGAGTTTAGTCGTTATGGGCGGACTATACCAGAACCGGCGCCGCACGGTAAACCCAACGCAGGAACCCGGCTACCAGCAGATTTGCCCATTCGCCAACAGAGGCAAATCGTGGCGCAGTCCCATGGCATGATTGTTAAAGTAATTTTTCACGAAATCGGTCCGATTGATCCAGTTCATACCGGCAGACCGGATAGAAATAAACGGCAGGGCGGAAACTGCAAAAGTCCTATTCAGCGCGTCCATACTCGTCATCATCAACAGGTTGTCGCCTTTACGCCAACGCTCATATTGTCTGAGATATTTATGTCCTGACAACGGCCTGCCCGCCAGCTTGGTTTTTATGACCAGTTCTGCCAAAGCGGCGGCATCCAACAAACCGGCGTTGGCACCTTGCCCGGCAAGCGGATGCATGGCATGTGCGGCATCCCCTACCAGAGCGAAATGGTAATCGGTATAACGATTAGCATATTGAAACTTGAGCGGAAAAGCCGCTCTGGGGCCGATTGCCAGCATTTTACCCAAAATTCCGGCCGAAGCCTGCTCCAACCGGGACAAAAATTCCTCATCCGATAACTGCAGATATGTTTGGGCGGTTTCCGTTTTCACCGTCCAGACAATTGAAGACTGGCCCGTCCGAAGCGGTAAAAAAGCTAGCGGACCCTCGTCGAGAAAACGTTGCCAGGCGGTCGCCTGATGACTTTTTTCGGTCGTCACGGTCGCCACCAAGCCATCCTGATGATAAGGCCAACCGGTTACGTCGATACCCGCCTTGCCACGCAAAAAGGACTCGCGCCCGTCGGCTGCTATGATCAAATCGGCACCTAACCGGCGACCGTCCTCCAGCGATAATCGCCCCCCCTCCTCCATGAGCTGCATATCCGCCACTTTGACGCCGGTGATACAGTTTGCCGCCGGCAAATTTTCCAACACTTCCCACAACGCCGCCACCGTCACCCGATTTTCGACAATATGGCCTAACTCATTAAATTCAGTATCTGCGCAGTCAAAATGCAACTCGCCATCGGCCTTGGCATCCCAAACTCTCATATCCTTATACGCGCAAACGCCCCGCTCGACCATAGCCGGCCAGGCACCGACACATTCCAGAATGTTTTGCGACGCGCGGGTCAATGCGGATACCCGGATATCAACCGAATCCGAAGGCCATTGCCGCGGCGGATTCTGGACATCCAGTAGAGCCACTTCGATACCGGCATGCGCCAAAGCGCAGGCGGTGGATGCACCCACCATACCACCGCCGACAATCAACACCTCAAACCGCTCCTTCATCAAGTTCTTCTCCCCCCCACTCTGGGCAATCGCTGCGCCAACCCCATCGCATGTCGAGCCAATAAATCTTTGGCAAAAGGAATATGATCCAATATCGCCAGTCCGGTACTTCTGGCCGCAGCGAATGCCAACCAGTCGCTGGAAAATATTTTCACCACATTATCGGTAAACGCGATAGTGCGATCATGATCTTGCAATCTCAGTTGCGCATATTGGTCTAGCAAGTCGGCGGCGCCGATATCCTGCCCCTGTTCGTGTCGGTTCAATAACATTTCCGCCAATTGCACGACATCCCGCAATCCCAAATTAAAACCTTGGCCTGCCACCGGATGCAGTTGATGCGCGGCATTACCGATAATCACAGTCCTTCCCGACACCATGGTTTGAGTTCGAATCAGGCTCAAAGGAAAAGCTCGGCGGGGCGCGGCCAAAGTCAATTCGCCTAAACGGTAACCGAAACAATCCTGCAATCGAGCGATAAAATCATCTTCTCCGCCTGACATCAGCGCTTCGGCCTCTTCGTGACTGCGTGTCCAAACCACTGCCGATAGATTGTCGTACTGCGGCAACAAGGCCAACGGGCCGAAAGGAGTGAACCGCTCAAACGCCGTATTCCGGTGCGATAAAGCGGAGTGCACGGTCGTTACTAACGCAGTCTGTCCGTATTCGGTAATTTGTTGCGGGATTTCCAGCAACTTGCGTACGGAAGAGTTACCGCCATCCGCTCCCACCAGCAACGCAGCCGACAAATTAAGGGACTGACCGTCTTGCTTCAAACTGACGTTGACCGTATTTTTTCCTGACATCACCCCCATGACTCTGGCCGGACAAAATTGCTTTATTCCGGCTTCATGCACCAAAGCGGCGACATGGTCTTCAATGTCGCGAGCACAAATGACATAACCCAACGCATCAACGCCTAAATGTCGTGCCGACAAACGGGTTTTGCCGAAATGCCCTCGATCGGAAATATGGATATCGCTAATCGCCGTCGCCGTCTTTTCCACACCTTGCCAAACGCCCAAAGCCTGTAGCATTTTAACGGTGCCGGCGGCCAAAGCCAACGCTCTGTCCCCGGCCGGCGAAGCATGTAATTGCTCCCGGCTGCAGGCTTCGATGATAGCAATGTTCAGTCCCGAGTCTTTCAGAGCCAAAGCCAAACAGTTGCCAGCCAGCCCTGCCCCGGCAATCAAAATATCGTAATCAGGCTGCATGACGTTCCTGCATTAATTTCTCAATTTCGACAACGGTTTTCGGCACAGCATTAGTCAAAATTTCATAGCCGTCCGAGGTCACTAAGACATCGTCTTCGATACGAATACCGATTCCCCGCCATTTTGGGTCGACCGTCTGACAATCGGCCGCAATATAAAGTCCCGGCTCGATGGTCAGCACCATACCATGCTCCAGTAAACGCCACTCGTCGTTAAGCTTGTAATCGCCAACATCATGTACATCCATGCCTAGCCAATGACCGATGCGATGCATGTAAAACTGTTTGTATTTTTCATCTTTGATCAATTTCGATACCCGACCTTTCAGTAATCCCAGCTTAACCAATCCTTTGGTCAATACTTCCACAGATGCGTCATGTGCCTGATTCCAGGGTACACCAGGACGAATTTGCTCGATGGCTGCCAATTGGGCATCTAAAACCAATTGATAAAGCAAGCGTTGGGGTTCGCTGAACTTGCCTGAAACGGGAAAGGTGCGCGTAATATCGGACGCATAGTGATCACACTCAACGCCGGCATCAATCAGTAGTAGTTCGCCCGCCTTTAATTTATCCCGGTTCTCGGTATAATGCAGAACACAGGCATTTTTGCCGCCGGCCACAATAGACGGATAGGCTACATAGCGTAATCCTTCCCGCATAAACTCGTAGACGATTTCTGCCTCCAGCTGATACTCGTATAGCCCCGGTTTGCAGTATTGCATGGCTCGTCTATGCGCACTGGCAGACACATCGGCCGCCCGCCGCATCAATTTTAATTCCGCAGGGCTTTTGAACAACCGCATTTCGTGAACTATATGTTCCAAAGAAACGAGTTCTCCCGGTGCATTGACACCATTACGGGATTGCTTGCGAATATGGTTAATCCACTCCAAAAGTTGATGATCCAATTCGCTATCCCGCCCCATCGGATAAAACACTTTGTTCTTGTTTTCCAACATGCCGGGCAAAATTTCATCCAGATCGTCGATCGGAAAAGAGTCGTCCGCTTCGTAATGTTTGGTGGCACCTTCCAAACCGGCGTGAGCGCCCTCCCACAAGGCTTTTTGTTCATCGAATTCTCGGCAAAACAATATATACTCACCCTGTTCACGCCCTGGAATAAAGACCGCCAGCGACTCGGCTTCGTTAAAACCCGTCAAATAATAAAAATCGCTATCTTGCCTGAACGGATATTCCACATCACGATTTCTTGTACGGTTCGAGGCACTGGCAATCAAAGCGATATTCCCTTTACCGATGTGCTGCATTAATGCCTTACGGCGTTTTTTAAACTCGTTTTGTTTCATTTGAAATACATTTTTCTCATCAATGACGGGATTGCTTATCAAATCCCTGAGCGAATTGATCCCTTACCAGCAAAACAGCGGAACGGAGATATTCATGAATTTCCATGAAGGCGTTTTCGTCCTCTTCTCCTCCTACGTCGGAATCGAGCTTGGTAAATTCCACGATATCGCGCATGATTTCGCCACATTCTCCGGGCCATCCGGAACCGGATTTGACGTATCCGATACCGTACAAAAAACCCTGACACCAACAACGCAATGCCTCGGCCCTTTGAAACAGTTCGTCGTTATCCTCCGGCAATAATAAGTCAAAAACGAACTGCTCGTCCTCGGCATCCAGCAAATTCCGGGTATGCTCGAACAATTCTGTGAGCGCGGCCTTATCGTCATCGCGTAACACCACCTCATCATGAAAAATTTGCTGTAACCAGCTTTCAGCACCAGCCCTGATATCGACACACAACATGCCGACCGCAACACCGTGAGCCTCGGAAGCCTCCAAATCGGTATCGTATTGTTCAAGAATTGTACTTATTTTCTGATAAGCCTTCATCGCAAAATATTATTGGTCGTTGCTAAAAAAAAAATACCGCTTATGCTAACATTGATTAGCAATTGGTATGATTTTTATGTTGCATAAAATCAGCTGAATACGGCATTGCTTTTTAATCAATCTGGAACTGAAACAATTTTCATGACCAACGCAGAACAAGATCCGTCAACCGAATTAAAGTACCTTGAAGAAAAATTGGATGCGCTAATTACGCAATACGATTTACTGAAAAATGAAAATAATTCGCTAAAAATCAAGCAGGAAGCATTAGTGAAAGAAAAAGCCAAACTGTTGGAAAAAACCACATTGGCAAGAACCCGCGTGGAAGCAATGATCTCTCGTCTCAAAGCGATGGAGCATGGCTCATGAATAAACGACCGCAACCGGTATCCATTACTATTTTGGGCAAGGAATATAAAATTGTTTGCGAAGAAAACGAGAAGGATGCCCTGATTCGTTCGGCGCAGGATCTCGATAAACAGATGCGCGCGATACGAGATTCAGGCAAAGTCACCAGTCCGGACCGGATTGCCGTGATGGCTGCTTTAAACCTGACCCACGAATTGCGCCAGGCTCAAAGCATGCATCACAATCCGATACAGAGCTTTGCCGACAAACTGGTTAAACTACGTCATAAAATAGAAAACGTTTTAGAAATCACCTAAATCGTTTAAAATATAGGGCTTGTATCTCCTGCAGCGTTCGAGCAGTACTGGGTGTTTCCTGAACCTAATATTGCCCCGGAAACAAACACCAGTACTGGTGAGCATGCCTGTTTTATACGGGAAGCCTGATTTACTGGCCGCGTTTCCACTTGAACCTTCGGTTCAAGGACGAAAGTACGAGACGGCGCAGGCGGGAGATACCTCTCCAGCATTTATTCCCGGCTGAGAGGCAAGTACAGTTTAAAACAGCTGCCTTCATCAACCCGACTTTCCACTTCCATTTTGCCGTTCATTAAACGAACTAGATGATCGCAAATTGACAAACCGATTCCGTTTCCTTCGATATCCGATGACTCCCTCCCCAATCGGTTAAACGGTTCGAATAATTTTTCCATTTGTTGTTCCGACAGTCCAATCCCCGTATCAGCCACCGTTATCAATAATTGCGCTTCCGATATTTTTTTCGCCTGAATGTCGACCCGCCCACCCGCTTTATTATATTTGATGGCATTACTGATCAAATTGATCATGACTTGTTTGAGTCGATTGATATCAGCATAAGCCTTAACCTCGTTAGGACATTCTCGAGCATTCAACTCAACATTGTATTCTTTGAGCATCGGGGAAATCAGGCTACGACAAGAATCGAGCAAAGCAACTATGTCAATCGATGTAAACTCCAGCGCTATTTGTTGGGTTTCGATACGGGAAAGATCCAATATTTCGTCAATCAAAGCCATCAAATGCTTACCCGCTCCCCTGATTTCATTAATATTTTCGAGCTGGTCTTCAGTTAACTCTTCATCCATTTGCATAATCTGAGCGAACCCCAGAATGGCATTCATTGGAGTCCGTAGCTCATGGCTCATTTTTGACATAAAAATCGATTTGGCGTCATTCGCTCTTTTTAACTCCGCCTGAACCTGCTTTTGTTCTCGAATATCGGCATATACGCCGGAATAACCGAAAAAATCACCTCGTTCATTCTCTAACTTGTTAATGGTTAATAAAAGAGGAATCAAATCCCCATTTTTGTGGCGGTTTGTAATCTCTCCCCGCCATGAACCTTCATTATTCAGAGCGTTCTTCATGGCATCGTAGAATTTTTCGTCGTGCATGCCAGACATGAATATCTTAGGGTGTTTGTTTTTCAATTCATCGTGGCTATACCCTAAAATTTTCGTTAGGGCACCGTTCGAACGAATAATTCTGTTGCCTTTATCCGTTACAAAGATTCCTTCCGAAGTCGCTTCAAAAACCATCGCGACCTGCTGCAAACTAATCTCGTTCTCCCTTAACAATCGCTCAGTTTTCTTCCGCTCTACTATTTCATGATTCAATGCCCGATTAGCATCCAATAGCTGACCGGTGGTCGGCAATGCCAAAACTTTTGGAATCAACGGCCAAAGCAAAACTGCGGTTAGAACCGAGACCAGCGCGGTCAACCCTTTAGCGACCGATTCAAGCCAATAAAACGGTTTCCAAATGTTGATAATCGAGATCAAATGTGTCGTGCCGCAAGCTAATATAAACAAGCTAAACAACAATAGCAGCAATTTATATTCAAAATTTTTTTTGCGGTATAAAAAATATAATAACGCAATCGGTATCGAGTAATAAGAGACCGCTATTAACGCATCGGATATAACAATCGACCAAAGAAGAAACGAATCCCACATAAAGCAAACGCCATGGGGCATAAAATTATCGCTAGACAGCCAACCAGAAAAAATGTCCATACATTCCCCTGTTAAAATAACTTGCCTCGAAACCGAGGCCTTGCGGTCGCTTGACAAGGAAGAGCTTCAAATTTTAATTTAAGCACCTTTTCCCGGAATTTGCGACAAAATGACAAACAGTGGTATTCATCAATAACATTGCTTATTTATTCATCTATTATTAAGCTAGATCTGTTTAACTTTTCATTATTTTCTAGTAGCGGAGACTTTCTTATGAAAATATTTTTAACCACCCTATTTATAGCAACGTTAACAACCGGTTGCGCAATCGACCCCTATACCGGCGAAGAGAAAGTCGCCAATACGGGCTGGGGAGCCGGTGCCGGAGCGGCAGTTGGTGCGGCCAGTGGCGCCTTGATCGGAGGAGATGCCAAAGGCGCCTTGATCGGAGCTGCCGCTGGCGCGGCATTAGGCAGCGGCATCGGTTACTACATGGATCGCCAGGAAGCTCAATTAAGGGCTCGTTTGGAAGGCACTGGCGTCAGAGTTGAACGCCAGGGCGACAATCTTCGGCTGATTATGCCGGGCAATATCACTTTCGCCACCGACTCTTCGGATGTCAGCGGCAGTTTTTATCCCGTTTTAGACTCGGTAGCCATCGTTTTGAAAGAATTCGATGAAACTAGTATTAACGTTTCCGGCTATACCGACTCAACCGGTAGCGACATGTACAATCAAGAGCTTTCCGAACGTCGCGCTAACAGTGTCGCGAGTTATCTGGTTCGTGCCGGCGTTCTTCATGGCCGAATTCAGTCGCGAGGATTCGGCGAACGTTATCCGATTGCCTCCAACGACGATCCCATGGGCAGATCGCAAAATCGTCGCGTAGAAATCAGTATACGTCCGCGATAAATCACAAGGAGCGAAAGACGAACTCTCATTCGTCTTTCGCTCACACATATCAAATCATCATTTTGATGGCCATAATAAATAAGATAACGGAAAAATAACGTTTCAATTGTCTAGCCGGCAGCTTATGCGCCAATTTCACGCCGATCGGCGCCGTCAAAACACTTAGCCCCGCCACTCCGGCAAACGCTGGCAGATAAATATAACCAGCACTCCCTTCCGGCAGAGTTGTATTCCCCCATCCGAGCAAAATGTAGCTCAACGTTCCGGCCAAGGCGATCGGCAATCCGCAAGCGCTCGAAACAGCCACCGCATTTTTCATTTCAAGCCGTTGACCCAGCAGATAAGGCACTGTCATGGTTCCCCCTCCAATGCCCAATAAGCTCGATGCGAGCCCGATTACCCCACCCGCCAGATAATCCAGCATGTTTCCATGTCGTTTTAAATTCAATACCGGCTTGAATTGCAATGCCATGCTACTTCCTACATAAATCAGGTAGACAACAAACATCCCTCGCAACACTTCACCTCGAATCAGATCGGCCAATAACGAACCCATGGCGGCCCCTAGAATAATACCGGGCGACAAATGCCGCACTCGAGACCAGATAACAGCACCTTTACGATGATGCGAGCTGATTGTGACGAATGCAGTCGGCACGATAGTTGCCAAAGAGGTTGCTACGGCCATCACCATGACCAGATCGGAATCAAATTCTCGAATATCGAACAACCATACCAAAATCGGTACAATGACTAATCCGCCGCCCAATCCAAACAATCCCGCTACTACACCGGAAACGGCACCCAACAACATACTATAAATAAAAATTTCTACCATCGATTACTCTGTTATTTTCCCAATCACCTCATTTCCTGATTGAGAAAAGGCGAAAATGGACCATTGTATTTTATGCTTCTCGATTGACACAGTCTCTGCATGTCAGTTTCAGGTTATAAAGCGAACGATCTTGCCAACGAAACCAAGGTCACCCGATGAAACAATTTAAAAAGATGTCGACCGCTTTCATCTATACTATGCATTATGCCGGTCAAGAAACTTAAAAAGAAGCGTTGTATTTTATGAAAGCGTATCTGGTAGGGGGTGCTGTCCGCGATCATTTGCTCAATCGACCGGTCATAGAGAAGGATTGGGTAGTCATCGGAGAAACGCCGGATTCGATGATCGCAAAAGGCTTCCGCCCAGTTGGCAAGGATTTTCCGGTTTTTCTACACCCGGTCACTCACGATGAATACGCCCTGGCGCGCACTGAACGTAAAACTGCTCCGGGTTACAAAGGCTTTGCCGTCCACGCCGATCCCGAGGTTACTTTAGAGGAGGATTTGATTCGCAGAGACCTCACGATAAACGCCATTGCCATGAGAGAAGACGGAACGATTGTCGACCCCTATCATGGTCGGGACGACTTGGAAAAACGAGTGTTTCGACACATTTCGCCAGCGTTCAGCGAAGATCCTGTCAGAGTATTACGCGTCGCCCGTTTTGCAGCCCGTTACCAGCATCTCGGCTTTAAAGTGGCGCCGGAAACACGTGAGCTGATGGTGCAAATGGTTAGCAACGGCGAAACCGCCCATTTGGTTGCCGAACGCGTTTGGGCGGAGTTACACAGGGCGTTATTGGAAAAAACACCTTCCGCTTTTTTTTATACGCTGAAAGATTGCAACGCTCTGGCATCGATCTTTCCCGAAATCGAACGATTATTCGGCGTTCCGCAACCGGTAAAGTACCACCCGGAAATCGATACAGGCGTCCATACCTTAATGGTTGTCGATCAAGCCGCCCGTTTATCGGATAAGGCTGAGGTCAGACTTGCCGCCATGTTGCACGATCTGGGCAAGGCGCTCACTCCGCCAGAGTGCTGGCCCAGCCACCGCGGTCACGAACAAAAAGGTCTCCCTGTCTTGGACGAGTTCTGCCAACGCTTAAGAGTACCAAATCAATTCAGAAACTTGTGCCGACAAGTCATGGAATATCACACGCATTGCCATCGGGTTACGGAATTGCGCGCCAACACATTGAGTGACATGCTTAACGCCTTAGGTGCATTCAAACCTAAACATTTTTTGAAAGATTTCGTATTGGCGTGCGAAGCCGACATGAAGGGACGACTAGGATTAGAAGACAGGCCTTATCCGCAAGCTGATTATTTATTGGCCGCTGCCTCGGCTGCCAACAATATCGATCCGTCTGAAGTTCTAAACAGCGGTCTCAAAGGTGCGAAGATCGGAGAAGCCATCAGGGGATTGCGTATTAAAGCCATCAAGGAATTTATAGCACAGCAAACACCTTAAATTGGTATGAAAGCGGTTGCCACCGCCTGAATGACGTTTTTTATTTGGCGATGCGTTCTGTCGGCCATAATCTGCGCCAGCATATCCTGAGCATTGATCATTTTGCCGAACAAGCGTTCGAAGCTTAAATTCACCTCTTCGGAACCGCCGGAGCTTAGCAAAAGCAACTCCCCGTCACTATTCTGTTTGGTGCGCAGCAACCAGGAAGCCAGTTCGATATTACGGGCGCTGTCGTAAAGCTTTTGGGCTTCCAACATATTATGAAGATAAAACTCCCGATGGCCGTCGTACGAATCCAGCACCATATTCTCCATACCGCCAACAAAAGCCCGCACGCGATCGCCCTGATAATGTTCGTCAAACGCCAGCCGGATACATTCGATACTGTTTTTACCTTCGTAGACCGGAAAAGGATCTCCTGATAAGGCATCAACGGCTGCCTGCGCCGATTGAAACCCGCCTTTCCGCCACTCTGACGGATTCCGCTTATAAAGTTTGAACGCCAATTGTTTCAATGATGCAAAAACCACCATCTGATGTGTTTCAGAAACCAAGTCGATATCGTTTTTGACCACCGATGACATTTGGAATTCGCGTCCCTTAACATCGCCGCTTAACGAACAAGCATTCAAAAAAGCCGTCGCCACCAAACAAAGAGTTACAGAAAAACTTTTATTTAATTTAATATTCATTTGAAATTACAACGAAAATAAGTTGAAATTAACATTAACAAAATTATAGTTAATTAATTTCATTTTACCGAATAGAACACAGAATAATGCCATCATTTGATATTGTTTCCGAATTCGACAGTCACGAAGTAACCAATGCTGTCGACCAAGCCAATCGTGAAGTTTCCACTCGTTTCGATTTCAAAGGATCTAATGCGCAATTTGAGCAACAGGAAGAGGCTATCGTCATGAAAGCCGAATCGGCTTTTCAACTACAGCAGATGCTTCCGATCCTTTATTCCAAAATGACCAAACGCGGAATCGATATCGGCTGCATGGAAAGCGGAAATCCACAAACGACCGGAAAAACAGCACAGCAAACCATTACGCTCAAGCAGGGACTGGAGACTAATATCTCCAAAAAAATCGTTAAACTGATCAAGGACAAAAAACTGAAAGTTCAAGCTGCTATCCAAGGGGATAAAGTCCGGGTCACCGGCAAAAAAAGAGACGATCTTCAACAGGTGATTCAAATGCTGCGGGAGGAAGACGTAGGACAGCCGTTACAGTTCGATAATTTTAGAGATTAAACTGTGTTAATCCGTCTCGTGGGAACTAATTTTCAATGCGATATTTTTTCCAGATAAAATAAATTACCAGCGCCGCAGCCAGCCAAACTGTAACCAGTGGACCGACCACACCGTCATAAGTGCTTACCAGATACAGTTTGTCTGACAAGGGATTAATATCGAAAAAATCTTTGCTCACCTTAATCTGCCACACCCAACCGGCGTGACAGCCGACGCAAATACCCAGGCTCTGCTTGAATTCCGTTCTGATGACGGCCAAAAAAACGCCTACGACCCACAAAGCCAACAATGCTGAAAAAACATCCGGATTCAACCAGTTGGCAAACGCTTCAAACATTAATCGAAATCCGCTGACGATATTCAATTCTTCATAAGGAACATCCGTTTTGCTTCTCAAAAAATGCAGCGCCGCGTAATACAGCGAGCTGATTGCGACAGCGAAAATCAAACCGATTCCACGCTTTAATGCCCCCAATAAGATACCGCGAAACAGCGGTTCTTCCGCAAACGAAATCAACAACGCCAGCAATAAGCTCAACGCTATTTTCTTCGCGGCTTTCATCAATGTCCAATCTCTGTCCGCATCAATCACATGGATATCCAATCCATACAATACCAATAATATAGGCGATAAGGTTGCAAGGCCGACCAAGAAACCAAGTGCCATCTGCCGAATAAATCGGGCAGGGGGCGCAAAACCAAGTTCAGACCACTGTAACTTGAGCCGCTTCCTCAGCGGGAAAATACTCAGTATCAATAAAATCAGAGTCCCTTTACTGACGACTTTCCTTAACTCGACGACATCGCCTAACCCTAAAAGCGCAAAATATCCTAATACACAGGATACTGAGGCCAAAAAAACCAATATCAGTAATGGTGTGATCGTATAGGCCAGCGTTCTCATCAAATAAAATCCCCCCATAATACTTGCACCGCTGACACAGCCGCCACGGCTGCGGTCTCTGTCCGTAAAATACGCTGTCCGAGACGGATGCCGACAAAGCCTGAATCTTGAGCAATTTCCCTTTCCTCTTGACTAAAACCGCCTTCCGGACCTGAAAGCAAAGTCACTCGTTCCCCATCCGGGGTTAAATCTTTCAATGTTAACTCCGCATGAGGGTCCAGAAATAATTTAAGTCCTTGCTGCGCACAGACCCAACTTGCCAATTCTTCAATCTCTGGCATTTCCGGCAACTGCGTTCTACCGCATTGCTCCGCAGCATGCTGAACAATATTTCTCCAATGCTGCAATCGTTGCTGTTTTTTATCGTGTTCTTTAAATTTAATCACGCAACGCTCGGTCACAAGTGGGGTTATCCGGTTAACACCCAGCTCAACAGCCTTTTGTACCGCCCAATCCATCCGGTCGCCTCGGGAAATACTCAATCCCATTTCAATACTCAACGAAGACTCTACATTCCGCTTGATAAACTCTTCGATATCAATAATGACCCTTTTTCGACTAACTTCGACAAAACGCCCCAGATATTCGCCGCCTTGACCGTTGAACAAGGTGATTTCCTGGCCGTTTTTTAAACGTAAAACCGTCCGCACATAATGCGCTGCGTCGTCCTGAAGCTGAACCCGTTGTCCTAGAGCCAACGCATCTATCACATATAGTCTGGAAACTCGCATAAAGAAAGTGTAGTGAAAACAAAATCCGTTCCGCAACAAAAAAGGAGCCTATAGCTCCTTTCTGATTGTCAAAATCGTATCCAATCGATCAATAGCGGTAATGATCCGGCTTATAAGGACCTTCCATCGGTACATTAAGGTATTCCGCCTGCTCCTGAGTCAATTCGGTCAACTGCACCCCCAGCTGTCTCAAGTGAGAACGAGCCACTTTTTCGTCGAGTTTTTTCGGCAGTACATAAACTTTATTTTCGTACTTCGCAGCGTTATTCCATAATTCGATCTGAGCTAAGACCTGGTTACAGAAGGAGTTTGACATAACAAAACTCGGGTGACCAGTGGCACAACCAAGATTGACCAGACGACCTTCCGCCAACACAATCAATCGCTTGCCATCAGAAAAAATAACGTGATCAACTTGCGGCTTGATATTTTCCCAAGGATATTGGCGTAACGCCGATATTTCAATCTCAGAATCAAAATGACCGATGTTGCATACAATTGCCTGATCCTTCATTGCTTTCATATGCTCATGAGTAATCACCTTACAATTACCGGTCGCAGTCACAAAAATATTCGCAACCGGCGCAGCCTCTTCCATCGTCACAACACGGTAACCTTCCATTGCCGCTTGCAAAGCACAAATTGGATCGATTTCGGTAATCCAGACCGTGGCCCCCAAACCGCGCAGAGATTGTGCGCAACCCTTGCCAACGTCACCGTAGCCGCAAACGACAGCGATCTTGCCGGCCACCATCACATCAGTAGCACGTTTGATACCATCGACCAGCGACTCACGACAACCGTAAAGATTATCGAATTTCGATTTAGTTACTGAATCGTTGACATTGAATGCCGGAACCTTAAGGGTCCCTTTTTTAACCATGTCGTACAGACGCATCACGCCTGTGGTGGTCTCTTCCGACAACCCTTTTACATCGGCCATCAACTGCGGAAATTTTTCGTGCATCATCACCGTCAAATCGCCACCATCATCCAGTATCATATTTGGACGCCAACCGTCGGGACCGACAATAGTTTGCTCGATACACCATTCCGCTTCCTGTTCAGTTTCGCCTTTCCAGGCAAATACCGGAATGTCGGCAGCAGCCATCGCAGCAGCCGCATGATCTTGAGTCGAAAAAATATTGCAGGAAGACCACCTGACTTCGGCTCCCAACGAGGTCAATGTCTCGATCAAGACCGCCGTCTGAATGGTCATATGCAAACATCCAGCAATACGAGCCCCTCGCAACGGTTGCTGTGCTCCGTACTCTGCTCGCAGGGCCATCAATCCAGGCATTTCAGTTTC
>JBNLEI010000280.1:0-47788 GCA_050304855.1 Methylococcaceae bacterium | reverse complement strand
TCCCGCAGCGTTGGTAGGTGCTGTGCTGCCGGGCGAATTTAAAATTAAAAAATCGCAACTCCGTGGAGAGCTTGCGCTCGGCATGCTGTGTTCGGAAAAAGAACTCGGATTGGCAACGGATGCCGATGGCTTAATGGAATTACCTGATTCCGCCCCCGTGGGAATGAATATTCGCCAATATTTGACTTTGGATGATTCGATCATCGAAGTCGATTTGACCCCGAATCGTGCCGATTGTCTAAGTGTTGAAGGGATTGCCCGCGAAGTGGCGGTATTGAATCAGATGTCATGGGCGCCGGTCGAGTTTGCTGAGGTGAAGGTTACTCATCAAGATACAGTGGATGTCAGAGTTGAAGATCCTGTTGCCTGTCCGCGTTATCTGGGTAGGTTGATTAAAAATGTCAGTCCGCAAACGGAAACGCCGATGTGGATGCGAGAGAAGCTACGGCGTGCTGGTATTCGGAGTTTAGGGCCGTTGGTGGACGTCACTAATTATGTTTTGATCGAGCTTGGGCAGCCTTTACACGCTTTCGATGCTGCTAAATTGAGCGGCGGTATTGTGGTCAGGAAAAGCGAGCGAGAGGAAGGGCTGAGTTTGCTGAATGAGCAAACTATTAAGTTGGACGGAGAGGCCTTGGTTATAGCTGATCAAAAGCAAGCGTTGGCATTGGCGGGAGTCATGGGAGGTAACGATTCGGCGGTGGGTGATGACACCCGAGACATTTTCCTCGAATGCGCCTTTTTTACGCCGGTTAATATTGCCGGAAAAGCTCGTCAATTCGGATTGCATACCGATTCGTCACATCGTTTCGAGCGTGGTGTCGACTTCACTTTGCAACGGAGAGCTATCGAGCGAGCATCACAGTTAATTGTTGATATCTGCGGCGGCCAAGCAGGACCTGTGACTGAAACGGCAACAAACGAATTGCTTCCGCAACGTCAGTCGGTCAAATTAAGACGTCTTCGTATTGAAAAAATGCTTGGGGTCGATCTCGGTGAGAAAAAAATTGTCGATATTTTCACTGGTCTGGGAATGGAGGTCGTGTCAACAGACGATGGTTGGGATATCGTGCCACCCGGTTATCGTTTTGACATTGCCATAGAAGCTGATTTGATCGAGGAAGTTGCACGCATTTTCGGTTACAACAATTTGCCGAATAGCAGTTTGTTAATGCGTTCCGAGCTAGGCCAAGCGCCCGAAGCAACGCTGACTCAAGACAGAGCTAAAGATTTGCTAGTTGATCGAGGATATCAGGAGGCCATTACATACAGTTTTGTCGATGAGGCAATGCAAAAAGCTATCGCTCCCGATGAACAGTATGTTCGTCTGCAAAATCCGATTTCTTCTGAATTGTCTGTCATGCGTACGACTTTATGGTGCGGATTATTGAACGCGGCTCTTTATAATACGAAGCGTCAGCAAAGCCGAGTAAGATTGTTCGAGAGCGGTTTGCGTTTTTTACAGCAAGGTGGAGACGTTCGGCAGCAACCGATGTTAGCGGGTTTGGCTTTGGGAAGTGTCAATGCCGAACAATGGGCTGAAAAACCGCGTAAGGTCGATTTTTTTGATGTAAAAGCTGATCTTGAAACGCTGTTTAATTTAACCGGCGACAATATCAGCTATCGCTCGTTTACCCATCCCGCCTTGCATCCGGGACAATCCGCAGAATTGTTTAATAGCGATGACGAAATTATCGGGCGGCTAGGTATGCTGCACCCTAGTTTGGAAAAGCAACTTGGTTTCGATACCCAGGTTTATTTATTCGAACTCGATTTGGATAAAATATTAAAAAAACGAGTGCCGTTGTTTAAGCCATTGTCCAAATTTCCTTCCGTGAGGCGGGATTTAGCACTGATCGTCGGGGAAAAAACTACGGTTGCCGAAATGACTGATTGTATTAGTAATTGTCAGGAACCCGCAGTTCAATCGGTTCGAGTTTTCGATATTTATTGCGGGCCGGGCGTTGATGACGGTTTTAAAAGTGTGGCTTTGAGTTTAACACTACAAGATTTTTCGCAAACACTAACAGATTCTGAAATTGATGCTATAGTTAGCAGAGTGTTGCAATCTTTAACGACTAAATTAAATGCAAAACTGAGGGATTGATTGAATGGCATTAACGAAAGCC
The DNA here is from genome assembly GCA_050304855.1 of Methylococcaceae bacterium. Classification (GTDB taxonomy): domain Bacteria; phylum Pseudomonadota; class Gammaproteobacteria; order Methylococcales; family Methylomonadaceae; genus Methylomarinum. The sequence goes on along the minus strand of JBNLEI010000280.1, from coordinate 45,659 downwards.
GATTTTGCAGAAAGATTATTTGATGAACTTGGTTTGAACAAACGTGAAGCCAAGGAAATGGTTGAATTGTTTTTTGAAGAGATCAAAGGGTCTTTAGAGAAAGGCGAGCAGGTTAAAATTTCCGGTTTCGGTAAATTTGAATTGCGGGATAAAAGCAGTCGCCCCGGCAGAAATCCGAAAACAGGTGAGGAAATCCCGATTACTGCAAGACGTGTCGTGACTTTCAGATCAGGTCAAAAATTAAAAGCCAGAGTGGAATCATATGCTGGAGCCCAGTAATAATAATGAGCTGCCGGTTATACCGGCAAAACGGTATTTTACAATAGGAGAAGTTAGCGAGTTATGCGGCGTTAAGCCCCACGTCCTTCGTTATTGGGAACAGGAGTTTTCTGAGCTGAAGCCCGTTAAAAGGCGGGGTAACCGGCGCTATTATCAACGTCACGATGTATTAATGATCAGACAGATTCGTTCTTTGCTATACGAGCAAGGTTATACTATCGGCGGTGCTCGAGCGCATTTGTCTAGCGATAGTGCCAAGGAAGATTCCACTCGCACCAAGCAGCTCGTTCATCAGATGATAGGCGAATTGGAAGATATTCTTGAGTTGTTAAAGTAAAATAACAACATATTTCCGAAAAAATATGTTATTATTCCATTTTCTTGATCTCGGATCTGATTCTTGATCCGTTCAAACTAATTTCTATCTTATTCAACTTCGGGGCGTAGCGCAGTCTGGTAGCGCACTATACTGGGGGTGTAGGGGTCGTGGGTTCGAATCCCGCCGTCCCGACCAATTAAGGTTATGATCTTTATTGGTTTTTCGTTAGTTGATCTATAAGAGTGGCAGTAAAACGTTGTTTAAAATGTAATTCAACTCTTAGCTCAGTCCGAACATTTCGAAACCAGATAACTCTTTCTGGTTTGGTTACAAGATGGACATTCTTTAAATTTAACCTAACCTAAACTCATCTTTCATCAGGTTCAAATCATTTAGTCAATTTTGATTTCGACGCTGTTTTTATTGACGTAGACTGTCAATGCCTGATTGTCGTCTGGCGAGAAATTTGCGATGGCTTTCCATTGAGAATTATCTAGATCTCTAAAAGCGGCCAAGACGGCGATAAAGCGAGTGTCGGGTTTTATTTCAAGCTGATTCCGATATTTCTCATCAGGTTTTATTTCTAACTCGGTTCTAACCTGCAATTCGTCGGCTAAAACGGCTTGATCGTTTTCATATAATGCGAAGAAATCGCTATTGTCGAATCTGGCTGTTTGGTTAAGCTGATAGATTCTAATAACAATAGGCGAGGCCCTACCGTCAACAGCCGGATTCAGATTTGGATCTGCGATGACCGCCAGCGTAGCCAAAATTGTTTTGTCTTCCGGTTCGCTAATCGTTGCGCAGCCTGAAAGCAACATCAGAATCAATAACTTGAAGATGAAAAAAAACTGTTTGAGAAAATATTTGTTAATCACTTTCTTTCCTTTGCTATTTAAAACTTTTGATAACAGTCTACGCTATATAGTATAAAGAGATCAGCATCCTTGTGAATAAGAATCTTTTCTATTTTGATTGAAGCACGGGTGTTTATTAGCCGAATAAAGTTTCGGTACCGAATAGCTGCCGATGTCCACATTACATAATAACTCTAACAGATAATAACCGCTGTATATGCCAGTATCGTTAAAAATCGTTTCGTTCAAAGGACAGCCTTATGACCATAACGAAGCTGTCGTAATCGGCAGAGATGGGGGCACCATAGGTCGTCAGGACTCGTGTGATTTGGCATTACCCGATAAAGAAAAAGTTGTTTCCAGACACCATGCAAATATCAGTTATGATAACGATACCTTCATATTATCAGATACCAGTTTAGGTGGAACTTACGTTGACAACAATCCTACCCCGATCAATAACGCTTCAATTACGTTGTTTGACGGGATGCTGTTGCGGATGGGTGACTATGAGATTTTAGTCAACATCCTGCCTGAAAGCGCTGAAGCTTCAACGGATTTTCCTGGTTTCAATGAGCAGCAAACTCCTGCCGAATCGGATCTCAATCCTTTCGGTGAAGAAAATGCATTGCTAAACCTGTCCGGGAATGGGAGCCAGGCTGATTCAGGGTTTCACGAAAACCCTTTTGCATCTGAAGATGAAGATAATCCTTTTCTGACGGATTCGGATCAACAGGAGGATTTTGTTCCTTCAACGGAATCCAATCAAAATTTTTCGGCTTTGCACGATAGCTTCATTCCGCCGGAGCCGACGGGTGAAAGACATGCCAATGACGAGATCCCCGAGGATTTTAATTTTGAAGAGCTGTTCAATTTAGAGCCGGCAACCGAGCATGCAGCTGAACCGACTGAAGCCGATTACTTCAAAAATCAAGATAATGCTTTACTGGACGGCGGTGATGCCGGTCAAACCGAAGATGCTTTGTTGGCCCCTGATGATACCGCTTCCAGCGATGCAGTGTCCGCTGTCGATGTGCCGCAAGTGTCACCCCCCAGGTCCCGCGATAGCAGTTCTGGCCTCTTTCAAGCCTTTTTACAAGGAGCCGGATTGCAATCAACCGATTTCGAATCAGCCCGTCAGCAAGACATTATCCGTCGCGTCGGTTCCATGTTCAGGCAATTTACCGAAAGTACTGTAGCTGTCTTACGCAGCCGGGCCGAGTTCAAAAGTCTGTTCAGAGTGAGCGTAACCACGATCAAAAAAACCGACAACAACCCGTTAAAGTTTTCGGTAACCACCGATGAAGCGTTACGTCATTTGATGAATGACGGTCAGGGAGGGTTTAAGAAGTCGGTGGATGCTATCGATGAAGGATTTCAGGATATCTTAAACCATCAAATGGCGATACAAGCCGGTATTCAGGCTTCTTTGTTGGAAATTTTGAAACAATTCGATCCAAATAGAATTGAAAAACAATATGAAGAAGGTTTGGTGTTGAATAAAAAAGCTAAATGTTGGGATAAATACTGCGAAATATATGCCCGTTTGTCGGAAAATGCAGTTGATGATTTTTATGGAGATGCATTTGCTGACGCCTACGAGCAGCAGATGAAACAGATTATGTCGGTCAAACATAACAACAATTAAGAGAAGAATATGTCTGAAAATAATCGGGTTGTCTGGTCCGAAGGAATGTTTTTGCGGCCGCAGCACTTTCAACAGCACGATCGTTATGTAGAGGCGCTGGTGCGAGGGCGTTGCGAGGGATTGCAGTGCTATGATTGGGGAGTGAGCAAGCTGAGAATAGATCAACGGCAACTGGCTATGGGAAAATTTGCATTGGCCGAATGCAGTGGTGTTTTCCCCGATGGCACACCTTTCAATTTGCCAGTTGACGACGATTTGCCGGCGCCGATAGAAATTCCCACCGATGTTCAAAATTGCATTGTTTATCTGGCTTTTCCGGCACGTCTGGAAGGCTCTGTGGAGATAGACAGTCAAGAAAAACCCAATAATTTGGCTCGTTATCATGCTTACGAAACCGAAGTCAGGGATCATAATAGCAATAGCAATGAAACTTCGACAGTCCTAATTGGTAAGTTGAACTGTCGGTTGTTATTGGAGAATCAGGAGCGGGCCGGATATATCTGCATCGGTGTAGCCAGAGTCATCGAGTCGCGGGTCGATAAAAATATTATTCTGGATGAAGAGTACATTTCGCCCGCGATTAATTGTCACGCTGTTAATCGATTGCAGGATTTCATCAAGGAGATTTCAGGATTATTGCATACTCGCGGAGAAGCGTTGGGTGGACGTGCATCGGAAGCCGGGAGAGGCGGGGTGGCGGAAATTTCGGACTTTTTGCTGTTGCAAGTAGTAAACCGGATTGAACCTCTATTCAACCATATACAAAATATCGCTTCGTTGCATCCGGAGCAGTTTTACCGTATTGCCGTTCAGCTAGCCGGTGAATTATCGACTTATTCCAAGAGTAACAAGCGACCGGTTGCGCTGCCGCCCTACGAACACGAAGATCTACAAAAGACTTTTTCTTATGTCATGGAAGAAATCAGGGATTGCCTCAGCATGGTGTTGGAACAGAATGCTATTCCGATTCCGTTGACGCCTCCAAAATATGGAACGCGGGCTGCTAAAATACCCGATTATCATTTGCTGGATAGCGCATATTTCGTGCTGGCAGTTAATGCGCAAGTCTCGTCTGAGCAGTTGCGCAGTCGTTTTCCGGGACAAGTCAAAATTGGGCCGGTCGAACAAATTCAACAATTGGTCCGATCGGCCTTGCCTGGAATCACTGTTCATTCACTGCCAGTCGCTCCTAGACAAATTCCCTATCATGCCGGCTTTTCTTATTTTGAATTGAACAAACAAGGCGAGCTTTGGAAACAAATGCATAAGTCTGGCGGTTTCGCGATTCATATCGGCGGCGATTTCCCTGGATTGGAAATTGAGTTTTGGGCAATCAAAAACGGGTGATGAAACGTGAATCAAGATGATCCCTTCGGTAATTATTTGGATGACGACAAGACTGTTTTAAAGCCATCTCCCGGTCGTCATCGTCAACCACAGGCCCCAGCACAACCGTCCTCGGCACATTTACCTCCTGTTTCGGCTCCCGAAGAGGGCATACAGGAACGTTTGAGTCTACAATCTGAAAATAACCGCTTACTCGGCTGCGCTTTGCCGTTGCTCGCCTTGGTCATGCAATTGCGTAATAGCGCTTCCCATCACGATATCCCCGGTCTTCGGAACGCAGTGATTAATGAAATCAAAGCCTTCGATCTTCAGGCCAGAGGCAAGGGATGTTCTCCTGAACAAACTCAAACCGCACGATACATATTATGTTCATTAGTGGACGAGGTGGTGCTGAATACGCCTTGGGGAGGAAACAGTATTTGGAGTACGCAAGGGATGTTGATTACTTTTCATAAAGAGTCCTGGGGCGGTGAGAAGTTTTTTCAAGTGTTAAGCAATATCATTTCACGACCGGGAACTTACTTGGATTTGTTAGAGGTATTTTATTGCTGCCTGAGTCTCGGGTTCGAGGGTAAATATCGGGTTTTGCCCCAGGGGCAGGACCGATTGCAGGACGTTAGGGAAAATCTTTACCGGGTCATTCAGAGACAAAAGGGTGACTACGAAAGGGAGCTTTCGCTGCAATGGAGAGGTATTGTCGATAAGCGTAATATATTGCAGAAATACATTCCGTTATGGGTCATTGGCGTAGCGGCGGCATTACTTTTAATGCTAATGTTTTTGGCTTTTCTGTACGCCATCAATCAGCGTTCGGGGCCGTTGATGGGACAGTTGTATCAGGTGAGCGACGCCATCAAAGCTCCCGCAGCTGCACCGGTTGTCGTTGTGACACCTCAACTTGAAATTCCGGCAGTTGTCGAACCGACAGTGCTGGAAAAAGTCAGGTTATTCCTCGATCCCGAAATTAAGCAGAAAAAAGTTGCAGTGGTCGACGACAACGGGAAAGCCTTGATCCGGATTTTGGCCACGAATTTTTTTGCTTCCGGTTCCGATCGCATCCGTGATGAATATCAGCCGTTATTGACACGGATCAGCCAAGCATTGGAAATAGTTTTAACGCCGATAACGGTCGTCGGCCATACCGACAACGTGCCTATTTTCACGGCCCGGTTTCCATCCAATTGGGATCTGTCCCGTGCTCGAGCCCAAGCTGTGGCCGAGGTATTGAGGCGCGATCCGAATCAAAAAAACAAGATCACTGCAGAAGGACGGGCGGATACACAAAGCCTGGTGCCGAACGATACAGCCGAGCACAGAGCAATGAATCGGCGAGTGGAAATTAATTTTTAATAAAGGGCCGTTGTGAAGAAAATTGTTAATTTCTTTAAGAATAAGTGGGTTATTCAGTTTATCGGCATTACCGCACTGTGTTTGCTTATTTGGTTTTTAGGACCTTTAATTGCTATCGGCGGAAAAATACTGCTGGAATCTGAACTGTCCCGTTGGATTGCCATTCTGATTATTTTTATCTGTTGGCTACTCAATATCTTGAGGTTGCAGGTTAAAGCCGGTAAAACCAATGCGAAGATGGCCGATGAATTAGCTGCGTCATCGGACACTACCGAGGTGCCGGGTGCTGAAGGCGCGGATCAGGAGGTTGGAGAACTGAAAAGCAATTTCGACGGAGCCCTTCAAACACTAAAAACCTCCAAACACAAAACCGGCGGCGGCAAGTTTTATCTCTACGAATTGCCTTGGTATATCATTATCGGACCGCCCGGATCCGGTAAAACGACTGCGCTGATTAACTCGGGATTGGAATTTCCATTAGCCGAGCGCTTTGGCAAAAATGCAGTGCAAGGCGTGGGCGGCACCCGTAACTGTGATTGGTGGTTCACCGATCAAGCCGTATTGCTGGATACGGCCGGACGTTACACGACACAGGACAGCCATGAAGCGACCGACAAAGCGGCTTGGTCGGGCTTCCTCGATTTACTTAAGAAGTATCGACCACGAAGGCCGTTAAACGGTGTGTTGGTGGCGATGAGTCTTTCCGATTTACTCAAGTTCACCGATGAGGAAAGATCGGTGCATGCTCGAGCAATCAGGCAAAGAATTAAAGAACTGAACGAGCAGTTAGGCATACGAGTCCCGGTATATATGATGTTTACCAAAGCGGATTTGGTGGCTGGGTTTACGGATTTTTTCGCCGATTTGAGTAAGGAGGAGCGGGCTCAAGTTTGGGGCGTAACTTTTACCGATATTGACGAAGAAAGAGAAAGCAACTCCCTGGCGCAATATGCCGATCATTATCAACAATTGTTGAGCCGGTTGAATCAAGGTTTGAACAGACGCATGCAAGAAGAGCGGGACCTGAGTCGAAGACAGTTGATATTCGGTTTTCCTCAGCGCATGGCTTTGTTAAAAGATCCGATTGTCGCTTTCCTTCAAGATTGTTTTGCCGGTAACCGCTACGAAACACCCCCTTTATTACGCGGGGTCTATTTGACCAGTGGAACTCAGGAAGGTACTCCAATCGATCGTTTGATGGGCGTACTGGCCAATACCTTTAAGCTGCAACGGACCGCGATTCCGGTTTTCAGCGGCAAAGGTAAGAGTTATTTTTTAACTCGCTTGTTAAAGGAAGTCATTTTTGCCGAATCGGAGCTGGTCGGGCTGAATAAAAAAGTGGAAAGCCGGCGCGTATTGATGCAGCGCCTATTCTATGGGGTAGCCGCATTAGTAACGGTTTTAGTTATTGGACTTTGGACACATAGTTTCATTCAAAACAGTCATCTTATTGAAGAGTTCAAGCAGAGAATTCAACGTTATCAAAATCTGCCGGCATTAAGCAGCGACGCTAACAACACAGACTTCTTGCCGTTATTGGATCGGATGGATGCTTTGCGAAGGGTGCGTGATACCTATCCGGCAGAGGATGCCGAACTCACGATGAGAATGGGGCTGTATCAAGGCGATAAACTCAGACCTGTAGCTGATTCGGCATATATCAAGCTGTTGCAACAACGCTTCCTGCCGATGATCAAGACCCGCTTGGAACACCGCCTGATGGGGTCCGAATCGGATAATCCGGAAATCCTTTATCAATTGTTGCGGGTTTATTTGATGTTGGCGGAAACCGATAAGGCCGATAACAAAGTGATACGCCCATGGATTAGGGTGGATTGGACCAATAACTATCCTCAAGAAACCGAAAGCCGACTGCTGGTGCATCTGGACGCTTTACTGCAAACCTCGCCCTTGCCGCCTCAGAGTAAGGACGAACAGTTGGTTAAGGAAGTACGTAAAATTTTGACACGGATTCCTGTTGCGCAGCAGATTTATATGAGGATTAAGGAAGAGGCCCTCCAAAATCACGAACACGATTTCCGGTTGCACGAGGCGTTGGGGATGGGGGGTAGCCGGGTTTTTTCGCCGGCCTCCGGCAAGCTTGAGGATGTTTATATTCCGGGATTCTTTACTTATCAGGGATTTCATCAAGTTTTTCTCGATGAAAGCAAGGATTTGGCTAAACAGACGGTTGAGCAGCGTTGGGTGCTTGGCGATGATAACGTGTTGGGAGTTGGCAGTTCGAAGCAGTTAGAAAGCAAATTAATCAAATATTATTACAACGAATTTATCAAGCGTTGGAATGATATGCTTGCCGTTTTAAGGATCCGCAGACCCGCCAATATTCATCAATCCATCGATGTATTGGAAACGGTTTCAGGGATCGATTCTCCATTGCGTAAATTATTACAGGCGTTGGATAAGCAAACTTCGTTGACCCGAGTTTCCGCTACTTCGCCGTTGGATGCCGTTGACAAGCTGAAACAGGGCGCCGAATCCGCTGGAGGCGACCGAATGAAGAAATTGCTTGATGCGGCAAAAACCGCTGGCGTTGATGTCGACAGCGTGGACCGGTCGGGTAAAGAAGTCGAGCAGTATTTTGCTCCGCTAGTTAATCAAATCAGAGCAACCGGTTCAGGGACGCCGATCGATCAGATCATCGCCGACCTTGGACAGCTTTATGTTTATATGGCGGATTTAGGGAGTACATCCAATACCGGTGAAGCCGCCCTGAATTTGGCGATGCAACGGAGCGGTGGCGGCGGCAATGACGTCATTGCCAAGCTAAATTTACAGGCCTCGCGTTTACCCCAGCCTCTGCAAGGTTGGGTCAAAATGTTGGCATCCGGAAACTGGGGGCTTATTCTCGGTGGCGTCAAAGGCCAGTTGAACAAGGCTTTGCAAAGCGAGCTGGGAACCTTGTGCAAAGCCGGTTTGGAGGGACGCTATCCACTGGTTAAAGGCAGTCGCAGTGAAATCACTTTACAGGACTTCGGAAAGTTTTTTGCTCCTAATGGCTTGCTGGATCAGTTTTTCAACACCCATCTAAAGCAATTTGTCGATACTACCGGTACGCGGTGGAAATTGATCTCTCAGGACAATCAGTCGATCGGAATCTCCGCTTCGACGCTTAAGCAGTTTCAGAATGCGTCCAAAATTAAAGAAATTTTTTTTCCGTCCGGCGGTTCTCTGCCTCAGATTCAGTTCCAGCTTAAGCCTATTTATCTTGATGCGAACGCGTCGAAATTCTGGTTGAATATGGAAGGGCAGCAAACGACTTATCGGCACGGCCCTACACGGAGCATGCCTTTTCAATGGCCAGGCAACCAAGCAGGATTGGTTAGATATGGATTCGAAACGCTCGACGGCAGGCAACTCAGTCGATCTGAAGAAGGCGCTTGGGCTTGGTTCAGGTTGCTCGATAAAATGAAGATTACGAAGGCAGCTAACAATAAATTCCAGGTGGCGTTTTCCTTGGAAGGCCTGGAGGCTCGGTATGAGCTTATAGCGAACAGCGTTATCAATCCGTTCGTCGCAGAAGAGCTGACCGGTTTTAAATGTCCGAGCAGAATTTGATGATGGAGGATATTACGTCCTCACCGGGATTTTACGGAAAGCTACCGGTTCTCGGAGACTTCGTTTCTCGTCGCATTCCGCGCGACTTTATCAGTAGTTGGGATTCTTGGTTGCAAAGTGCCATCTCCGCCAGTAAAGAGGAATTAGGAGATCGTTGGCTGGAATATTATTTAACCAGTCCTATATGGCGATTTTTACTGTCCCCGGGCGTTTGCGGACAACACGCCTGGGCGGGCATTGTAATGCCGAGCGTCGACAGGGTCGGGCGTTATTTTCCGTTGACAGTGGCGATTGCCGTTAACGATCTCAGCAGCTTTTCGCTGTATTCACCTGCCATAGACGCTTGGTTTGCCGAACTGGAAGCTAGCGCTTTAGCCGCTTTGGAAAAAGATTTGCCGGCCGAGAAACTGGATAATTTATTAAAAGATATCGATTGCTCTTGTTGGCGTCACAAAACGGTCATTTCCGTTAATGACAATGAGCGGACGGCACCTGGAGTCGGAAAAAAAGCCTTCTTTTTGCAAGGGCAAAACGCTGATATCTCGTTGGTCGAGCAGTTACAAGGATTGAGTAATTGTTTAATCAACGATTGTTTTGTCGGCTTTAGCTTGTGGCAAAGTAAAGGTTCTGAGACCGTTAAACCGGCCATGTTGATGTGTGAAGGTCTGCCTCCGCTCCATGCGTTTTCAGGCTTGTTGACCGGAAGTTTATCGGGGCGAGGGTGGGATCTCCAACAAAAGCTGCTCGTGCCCGACGTTGATAAGAAGCCAGATAGTAAAGAAGATGCGACCGATGAAGATCGTTTACTGAACTCTCAAAACACACCGATAACGGGTTCTTTGGTTTGGCGTTCCAGTTCGGCGATTAATTGCGGTAAACGCAGACAACTGAACGAAGACGCGTTGCTTGAACGGCCAGAAAAGGGCTTATGGGTGATCGCTGACGGCATGGGAGGGCACCAGGCCGGCGATGTTGCTAGCAATATGATTGTCGATATGCTGGATAAGTTGGGGCCTTGCGAAAATTTGGAAAAAGCGGTCATTCGGGTAAAAGCCGGTTTGTTACAGGTTAATGCCCAACTACGTCAGCTTTCAACCGATCGATACGGCGATCAGATTGTCGGCAGTACTGTCGTAGCGTTAATCGCGGGACAGGACAGATTCGCTTGTGTCTGGGCCGGTGATAGTCGGTTATATCGCCTCAGGCATGGTCAATTGCAACAGCTGACCGTCGATCACAGCGAAGATTCGCCGTTGTTGGAAACTAGCGACTATTCGTCCATTCAGTCGGTCAAGACCAATAACGTCATTACCCGCGCAGTCGGGGCATTCGATCGATTGGAGTTGGATTTGCTATATGTGGATTGCGAACACGGCGATAAATTATTGTTGTGTAGCGATGGCGTCGATAAGGAATTGAGTCCTTATGAGATTGAACGTGTTCTCAATCAAAATCATAGTGACGCCGCAGATGCTTTAATGCAGGAAATTATGACCAGAGAAGCACGCGATAACATCAGTATTATAGTTGTGGAAGTAAGTCGGAACGATTCGTGTTAATTTTATTTATTGGGTGTATACTCAGAAAGCAAATAAACATTGCTCAGTTAACAATTGCGCGGTCGATAGGGAGCTACCAGTGAGTGTCGAAACAGAAGCTTTATTGAAAGAGATTGATGCTGAAAATCCATGTGGCGAAGATCTGGAATACGATCCTGAATTTATCGCACTGGAACAAGCCATAAAGGGTAAACCCGAACAGCAGATCGGAGATACCATTCAGGAGGCCGAACCGCCTAATTGGAAGGAAGTTAGGAAAGCGGTTGAAAATTTGCTGGCACGCACCCGCGATTTGCGAGTTTTGATCTATTACTTTCGTGCGCTGTCTGCCTTGGAGGGATTATACGGTTTTGCGCAAGGTTTGGATTTGATCAATAAACTGACCGCCGTTTTTTGGCAGGACATTCATCCGCAACTGGACCCCGATGACGATAATGATCCTACAGAGCGGGTCAATATTCTGATGTCGCTGTGTGATTTCGAGACCTCGCTTAAACCGTTACAGCGATTGGCAATGGTGGAGTCGCGGACGTTCGGAAAGTTCAGTTTGCGCGATTTGAGGATAGCTGAAGGTCAGGAAACACCGCCGAAAACGGGCGACGAAACGCCGGACTTATCCAGTATTAACGGCGCTTTTCAAGATTGCGAAGGCGAACAGTTACTAGCAACGGCCCAGTCGTTATCAGCGAGTCTGCAATCTCTTAACGAGCTCGAAAACTTCGTTACCGAGCAAGTTGGCGTTGGCGCCGCCCCCAGTTTTGCCGAGTTGCGAAAGCTATTGAAGGAAATCGACGCTATTGTATCGGAATGGGTGGAAAGACGCGGTTTGAACGTCGGCGAAACTGTTGCCGATACGGAAACCGGTACCGATATCGGAGAAGGTGGGGTTCCTCAAGCTAAAACTTCCGTTTCATCCGGCATAGCCGGTATCAATAGCAGCGAAGATGTCAGAAGAACTCTGAATCTCATTTGCGAGTACTATAAAAAACATGAGCCTTCCAGTCCTGTGCCCATTTTGCTGCAACGGGTTATTCGCCTGATCGGTAAAGATTTTATGGAGATTATGAAAGATATGGCGCCCAATGGCGTGGAACAAATTGAGTTTTTACGCGGTACTTCCGAAGACAGCAAGTCCGCATCCGAATAGTTAACAGGTATTCCAATCGTTGATTAAATTGATCCGGTAATTCCCACTATCAAAAGGAGTCCAATATGGCCGAAAGTAGTCAGAAATTTATTGCACGCAATCGTGCACCTCGAGTTCAAATCGAATATGACGTCGAACTTTACGGTGCGGAAAAGAAAGTCCAACTGCCTTTTGTGATGGGGGTGATGGCCGATTTGTCCGGTAAACCTGCGGATCCGCTAGCGCCGGTGGCAGACCGTAAAATGCTTGAAATCGATGTTGATAATTTCGATGAACGGTTAAAAGCAATGAAACCGCGGGTCGCTTTCAATGTGCCCAATAAATTGACCGGCGAAGGCAATTTAAGTGTTGATATCACTTTTGATAGCATGGAAGACTTTTCCCCGGCTGCAGTTGCTAGCAAAGTCGATGGTTTAAAACAGTTACTGGATGCCAGAACGCAACTGGCGAATTTAATGACCTATATGGACGGTAAAACCGGTGCCGAGGAACTAATTGCCAAGGCAATTAGCGATCCGGCTTTATTGCAATCCCTGGTTGCGGCGCCGAAACCCGACGATTCACAAGCAGCAGAAAAGGCTGAAGGAGAGGAATAAAACATGGCCGAATTAGAAAAAGAAGAAGCTCAAGCCGAAGCCCAAGTCGCTGAAGGCAGTGATTTTTCCGCGCTATTGCAAAAAGAGTTCAAACCGAAGTCTGAACGCGCTAAGGAAGAAGTCGAAAATGCAGTGCAGACGTTAGCCGAATATGTACTCAAAGATACTTCCATCGTGTCCGATGATGCGCTGAATTCTATTCAAGCGGTTATCGCTCAAATTGATCAAAAGTTGACCGAGCAGGTTAATTTAATACTTCACCACGAGGATTTTCAAAAGTTGGAAAGCGCCTGGAGAGGCCTGCATTATCTGGTTAATAACACGGAAACCGATGAAATGCTGAAGATCCGGGTCATGAATATTTCCAAAAAAGATCTAGGGAAAACTTTGAAGAAATTCAAAGGTACGGCGTGGGATCAAAGTCCACTGTTCAAAAAACTTTACGAAGAGGAATACGGCCAGTTCGGCGGAGAACCGTTCGGTTGTTTAGTCGGCGACTATTATTTTGATCATTCGCCCCAGGATGTTGAGTTGTTGACGCAAATTTCACAGATTTCCGCAGCGTCCCATTCCCCGTTCATCACCGGCGTAGCACCGAGCACGTTACAGATGGATTCCTGGGGTGAGCTTGCTAACCCGCGGGATTTGACCAAAATTTTCTCCACGCCCGAATATGCATCCTGGCGTTCGCTTCGCGAGTCGGATGATGCGAAATATCTGGGATTGGCGATGCCGCGCTTTTTGTCCAGATTGCCTTATGGTGCGGGGACGGATCCTGTTGAAGAATTTGATTTCGAAGAAGATACCGAAGCGGCGGATAGCAGCAAATACACGTGGTCCAACGCGGCGTATGCAATGGCAACGAATATTAACCGGTCATTCAAATTATATGGTTGGTGTTCGCGTATTCGCGGTATCGAGTCCGGAGGTGCCGTTGAAGGTTTGCCGGTCCATACCTTCCCTACCGATGACGGTGGCGTCGACATGAAATGTCCGACCGAAATCGCCATCAGCGATCGTAGAGAAGCGGAATTGGCTAAATCCGGTTTTATGCCCCTGATTCATAAAAAGAATTCTGATTTTGCCGCTTTTATCGGTGCGCAATCGCTGCATAAGCCGGCCGAATACGACGACCCGGACGCCACTGCCAATGCTAATTTGGCCGCACGTTTGCCGTATTTGTTTGCCACTTGTCGATTCGCTCATTATCTTAAATGCATCGTACGTGACAAAGTGGGTTCCTTCAAAGAACGTCAGGATATGGAAGCTTGGTTGAACAGCTGGATCAGTAATTATGTATTGAGCAATCCCGCCGTAGCCACGGAAAAAGACAAAGCACGGCGTCCTTTAGCCGGTGCTGAAGTGGTCGTTGAGGAAGTGGAAGGTAATCCGGGATATTATCAATCCAAATTTTTTCTGCGTCCGCATTATCAATTGGAAGGGTTGACTGTCTCGTTACGCTTAACATCGAAGTTACCTTCGCAGAAAGCTTAATTTTTTGCAGAGCCGACTTCAAAGCAGGCTTTTTTGGTGTGTTGTTTAATTTAAAAATGAGGAAAAGACTATGATTTTGTTAAATTTTGAAACTGCAATTAAAGGTGATAGTACGGTTGCAAGCCATACGGACTGGATTACCATTGACTCCTTACAATTCGGTGTCGGCCGCGCGATTTCAGCTAGCGGCGGTGGTAAAGACCGTGAAACCAGCAATCCGTCTTTTTCCGAAGTGACGATGAGTAAATCTATGGATAAGGCTTCCGTGGATTTGATGATGCAGGCGATTTGCGGCAAGTCGTTGGGTAAGGCCACCATTCATTTTATCCAAACCGGCGGCGCCGATGCCAAAGGTCAGGAATATCTGGAAATCGTATTACACGATGCGATCGTCAGTAGTTATAGTGCCAGTAGCGGCGGCGATCGTCCGAGTGAAAGTATTTCAGTCAACTTTAACGGTTTCCAAATGAAATACAATACCTTTGAAGAAGGCGGCAGCGTCAAGGCTGGAGAGCTCAAAGGTTGGGATATGATGAAAAACGAAACGCTGTAAATAAAGTCGTTGACGGAGAACATACTGTTCTCCGTTTTTTTCTCAATGCAAGGGGCAATGGATGGAAGTTTCGCAATTTATTAGCACGGGTGATCTAGATTCAGCTCTCAAAGCCGTTCATCAACAAATTCGTCAGAATCCCGCAGATGCTAAGTATCGTATTTTACTATTCCAGATCCAAGTGATTTTAGGGCAATGGGACAAAGCTAGAACCCAGTTGGACGTTCTCAAAGACTTGGATGAAACTGCCCGTTTCATGGTGCAGACTTATCAGCAAGTTCTGCTTTGCGAAGGTATTCGTAGAGACGTTTTCGCCGGAACCAAGGCGCCGTTATTGTTTGGCGAACCCGAACCCTGGATAGCGCTGATGCTGGAAGCGCTTAAACTGGATGCGGTTGGAAAACACGATGAGGCATCCGCGTTAAGGGGTGACGCCTTAGCACAAGCTCCGGTCACTAGTGGCAGTATCGATGAACAAAGCTTTGCCTGGATTGCCGATGCGGATAGCCGTATTGGGCCAATGCTGGAAGCGATTGTCAACGGCCAATATTATTGGGTGCCTTTTCATCGCTTACAAAAAATTAATTTGATGGCGCCGGCAGATTTACGCGATTTTGCCTGGATGCCGGCTGAGTTTATTTGGATTAACGGCGGTGAGGCAATGGGTTTTATTCCGAGCCGATATTCCGGGTCGGAAAATAGCGCCGATAGTGCCGTCCAACTGGCCCGTAAAACTGAATGGCAGCAGGTCGCTGACGAAACCTATTATGGTTTGGGCCAAAGAATGTTGACAACCGATCAAAACGATTACGCTTTACTGGATATTCGAGAAATCCGGTTCGACACGGCAGACGAATAAATAATGGCGGAACTAACGCAAAAAGAACGCTTGCAGCCTTCTCTGCTTGATCGTTTGACCGATGACGAGCCGACTCAATTGCATGAATCGCGTGATAAGAGAGTGTTATCGATGCATAAACTACGGCAATCGGTATTGCGCGACATCTCCTGGTTGATGAATGCCAGCTCCCTGGATACGGTGGAAGATCTGGAAAACTATCCTGAGGTAGCGAAGTCGGTGCTCAATTACGGAGTCAAGGATCTGGCGGGGCGTTCGTTATCGGGCGATACGTTAGCCGCAATTGAAAGCAGTGTAAAAGAGGCTATTCAGCAATTCGAACCGCGTATTTTGCCGCATTCGCTGAGTATTCATATGACATCGTCCGATGAGAAAATGAACCAGTTAGCTGTTATTTTCGATATCGAAGCCAATTTATGGGCGCAACCGCTACCGTTACATCTTTACCTGCGAACCGAGATTGATAAAGTGACCGGGGATGTCAATATACGGGATCTGGACGGTTAAGCAATGGATCCTCGGTTACTGAAATACTACAATTCCGAATTGCGCCATCTCAGGGAAATGGGGGGCGAATTTGCGACGGAATTTCCAAAAATTGCCGCTCGCCTGGGTATGGATGGCTTCGAATGCGCCGACCCTTATGTAGAAAGGCTATTGGAAGGGTTCGCATTTTTGTCTGCGAGGGTACAGCTAAAAATTGATGCCGAGTTTCCCCGTTTCACCCAGCATTTGCTAGAAATGGTTTATCCCAATTACCTTGAGCCGACTCCGTCGATGACGGTTGTCCAGTTTCAGCCGGATTTATCGGAGGGGTCGTTAAACGAAGGTTTTACAATCAACCGAGACACATCGTTACGTAGCTTGATTGGTAAAGGCGAACAGACTGCCTGTGAATACCGTACAGCACACAACGTAACATTGTGGCCCCTCGAACTGGTTGAGGCGGAATATTTACCCAGCGTCGGTGCCGTCGCTAACTTAGGGGTACCCAGCTTGAACGGACTGAAAGCCGGTATTCGGATTCGTCTGAGAACCACGGCTGGGTTGAAATTCAATGAATTGAAACTGGAAAGTCTGCCTTTCTTCCTACGTGGACACGGTGAATTGCCTATGCAGCTGTACGAACAGTTGTTGGGCGATTCGTTTGCCGTTTGCATGCAGCCAGTTGAGAAACCGCATACTTGGCAGCATGTCGTTAAGGGACAGGCCGTGCGTAGAGTCGGTTTTGACGACGATCAGGCACTGTTGCAGTATTCACCCCGCTCGTTTCAAGGATACCGGCTATTACAAGAATATTTCGCCTTTCCTGAACGTTACATGTTTGTGGAGTTGGACGGGTTCCGCTCGGCGGTTAAGCAGTGCGACGGTGCGGAGATGGATTTGATCGTACTGTTAAACCGCAGTCATTCGAAATTGATCAATGCGGTTGACGTTTCTCAGTTCGCATTGTTTTGCGCCCCTGCGATCAATTTATTTCCTAAGCAAGTTGACCCCATCTATATTGACCGCAAGCATTCCGAATTTCATATCGTTCCTGATCGTTCGAGGCCGATGGATTTTGAAATTTGCCAGATCAAGCAAGTAACCGGCGGCGGCAGCGGGAACGAAACTTTCGATTTCCAGCCTTTCTACCAATACAGTGTTGAACGAAGCCATGATCGACGTCCGGCTTATTATTCGCTACACCGTCTGCAAAGGGTTAGTTCTTCGAGACAACGGCGACAGGGACCGAGATCGAGCTATATCGGCAATGAAGTTTTCATTACTTTAGTTGACGCAGACACGCCACCTTACAGTAGCGATTTACGCCATATATCGATAAAAACGCTATGCAGTAACCGCGATTTACCGCTACTGATGCCTTTGGGAGGTGGGAAAACCGACTTTACCATGCAAAAGGGAGCGCCTGTTCTGGCTATCCGTTGTCTTGCCGGACCGACCAAGCCACGTTCTTCCAATGCTTATGACAATGTGGCGTGGAGTCTGATCAATCATCTGACACTGAATTATTTAAGCCTGATCGATAGCAATGAGAAAGAGGGTGCGGTTGCGCTTAGAAGCCTATTGAAAATTTACAGCGACTATAGCGATGCGTCGATTAGCCGGCAAGTAGACGGCCTGCTGTCGGTTCGTTCTAATGATATCGTTAGACGCGTCAACACATCGGGGCCGATTGTGTTTGCGCGAGGTATGGAAATTGCTTTGAATTTCGAAGAAGCGGCGTTTGAAGGCAGCGGCGTTTTCCTACTCGGAGCAGTTCTTGAGCAGTTTTTGGCCCGCTACGTTTCTATTAACTCTTTTACCGAAACCGTGATTCAATCAACGGATCGGGGCGAAATCATCCGATGGCCGGCGAGAACAGGGCAGCGCAAAATTATTTAACCGAAGCCTTGCGCAAAGAACCGTTTCAATACGGTTTTTTTCATGCGTTACGGCTAATCGAGTGTGCCTATCCCGATAAACCTCTAATCGGTCAATCGAAAAGACCGATCGATGATCCTGTTAGATTCGGTCAGGAAGTGTCTTTGGCATTTGAAACCTCGACATTGAGCAAATTTGTTCCCGGCAAGGATGGAAAACCCGCCCGCCTGAATCAGCTGTTTTTGGGTTTGTTCGGACCGAACGGACCGATGCCCCTGCATATTACCGAATACGTCAGGATAAGACAGCACAATTTTCACGATCATACTTTGGCTCGTTTTGCGGATATTTTTCATCATCGGATGATTAGTCTGTTCTACCGGGCCAGAGCCAATACCGAACCGGCCTATAGTTTCGATCGTCCGAAACAAAACCGGTTTGCGCTTTATCTTGGTGCGTTAGCGGGTATTGGCGGCGATACGTTGCAACAACGTGACACTATGCCGGACTTGGCCAAATATCATTACGTAGGATATTTATCGGCACAGGCAAAAAATGCGGACGGTTTGATTTCGATTCTCAGAGATTTTTTTAAACTTCCGGTCAAACTGGAGGAATTCGTCGGCGAATGGTTGAGAATCGAAACGGAAGATCAGACTCGTCTGGGTGAATCACCTAGAACCGGCGAATTAGGGGTTTCAGTCGTGGTCGGCAGTAAGGTTTGGAGTTGCCAGCATAAATTTCGAATTGTGTTTGGGCCGCTGACGTTAGAGCAATACGATAGCTTATTGCCTGCTGGCATGCGCTTGGCGACTTTAGTTTCTATCGTCCAGAATTATACCGGGTTCGAATTTAATTGGGATGTCAATCTGGTTTTAAGGCAGGATCAGGTTCCCATGACGAAGCTGGACGGCCGGTCTCGTTTAGGTTGGACAACTTGGATGGGTCAACGCGCCACGCTTAAGGATGCGGATGATCTGATGCTGAATCCGTTAAAGGTCTGAACGATGCAACAATTGATAACAATAAGATGGAGTAAGGTATGAGCGAGATAAGCCGTGTCGCGTTATTCGGCAAGCTGAATAGTGTGTGTTACAAAGCGATAGAGGGGGCGACCGTATTCTGTAAAATGCGGGGAAATCCTTATGTGGAGCTGGCTCATTGGCTGCATCAAATCCTACAGTTGCAGGATTCCGATCTGCATAAAATCATTCGCCATTTCAATCTGGATCCCGCCAGAGTTGCTAAGGATTTTACTGATTCTCTGGACAACTTACCAAGAGGGTCGACTTCAATTTCGGATCTTTCATCCCATGTCGAAGAAGCCGTCGAGCGCGGTTGGGTTTTCGGTACCTTGATGTTCGGCGAATCGCAGATTCGTTCCGGATTCCTGGTGATCGGCATTTTGAAAACTAAAGGATTAAATCATTCCTTACTAAGCATTTCCAAAGAATTCGACAAGATCAAACTCGAGACGTTGACCGATAAGTTTTACGATATCATCAGCGGTTCGCCGGAGGACGGCTTGTCCGCCAGCGATGGTTCCCATGTCGGTGGCGGCGCCGTGCCAGGCGAAGCTAGCGGGGCGATGTCGCCGGCGCAAATGGGCAAGCAGGAAGCTTTGAAACAGTTTACCGTCGATCTGACCGAACAAGCGCGATCCGGAAAAATGGATCCCATTGTCGGCCGAGATGAGGAGATTCGGCAGGTCATCGATATATTGATGCGCAGGCGCCAGAATAATCCCATTTTGACCGGCGAGGCGGGGGTTGGCAAAACAGCCGTGGTTGAGGGGTTCGCACAAAAAATCGTTGCCGGCGATGTGCCGCCACCTTTACAGGATGTTACGCTGAGAACATTGGACGTAGGACTGTTGCAGGCGGGAGCCAGCATGAAAGGCGAATTCGAAAACCGTTTGCGTCAGGTCATCGAAGAAGTGCAGTCTTCAGAAAAACCGATCATTTTGTTTATCGATGAAGCGCATACTCTGGTTGGGGCCGGCGGCGCGGCTGGTACAGGCGACGCGGCCAATTTGCTGAAGCCAGCTTTGGCGCGGGGCACTTTACGGACCGTGGCTGCGACCACCTGGGCCGAATATAAAAAACATATCGAAAAAGATCCCGCTTTAACCCGACGTTTCCAAGTGGTTCAGGTTGACGAGCCCAGCGAAGAAAAAGCCATTCTGATGATGCGCGGTGTCGCTACCATGATGGAAAACCACCATAAGGTGCAGGTGCTCGACGAAGCGCTAGAAGCTTCGGTCAAATTGTCCCACCGTTATATACCTGCCCGGCAATTACCGGATAAATCGGTTAGTCTGCTGGATACCGCTTGCGCCCGGGTTGCCATTAGCCAATTCGCCGTGCCGGCCGAAGTGGACGACAGCCGAAAACGTATTGCTGCGCTGGAAACCGAATTGAAAATTATCGGCCGGGAAAAAACGGTCGGTGTCGATACCGGTCAACGTGAACAACTGGCACTGGAAAAAATGGATTCGGAAAAACAGCGCTTGCAAGTGTTGGAAGAACGCTGGAATAACGAGCGGGAATTAGTTCAGAAGATTCTGGATTTGCGCAAGCAGTTGAGAGATGCGACAGGAAAGGTTGAAGGAACGGACAGTGAATTGGAAAAGGCGGCCGATCAAGTCGCCGAACAGACTAATGGAGCTGTATCCGCAGGCGGCCAATCGGCGGAGGTATTGTTGCCGCAATTGCAGGATTTACAAGCCCAATTGCATGAACTGCAAGGCGAGACGCCATTAATATTACCGAGTGTCGATGCTCAGGCCGTAGCCTCAGTGGTTGGGGACTGGACAGGTATTCCCGTCGGTAAAATGGTCAAAAACGAAATTGAAACAGTACTGCATCTGGCTGACAACCTGGAACAGCGTATTATTGGGCAGCGCCATGCTTTGGATATGATTGCCCGCCGCATCCAGACTTCCAGAGCCGGACTGGATAACCCCAATAAACCGATCGGCGTCTTCATGCTGGCCGGTACATCCGGCGTCGGTAAGACCGAAACCGCATTGGCTTTGGCGGAAGCTTTATACGGCGGCGAACAAAACGTCATTACCATCAACATGAGCGAATACCAGGAAGCGCATACCGTCTCGACACTCAAAGGCGCACCTCCCGGTTACGTCGGGTATGGCGAAGGCGGAGTTTTGACCGAAGCGGTCCGGCGCAGACCGTACAGCGTCGTACTATTGGATGAAGTCGAAAAAGCGCACCCGGACGTTCATGAAATCTTTTTTCAGGTATTCGACAAAGGGTGGATGGAAGACGGCGAGGGACGCGTCATCGATTTCAAAAACACGTTGATTTTACTGACAACGAATGCGGGAACGGACTTAATTGCCAATTTATGCAAGGATCCTGAACTGATGCCGGAGCCTGAAGGCATTGCCAAAGCTTTGCGCGAACCGTTATTGAAAGTGTTTCCTCCGGCTTTATTAGGACGCCTGGTCGTCATTCCGTATTATCCGTTAAGCGATGAAATGATTGCGGCAATCGCCAAGTTGCAGTTGAAGCGCATTGAAAAACGTATCATGGAAAGTCACAAAGTTCCGTTCACTTACGATGATGAAGTCATTAAATTAATCGCAGAAAGGTGTACCGAAGTCGAAAGCGGCGGACGCATGATCGATGCCATACTCACCAATACGGTATTGCCGCGCATCAGCGAAGAATTCCTTAATCGAATGATTGAAGGGCAAAACGTCGAACGCGTTCACGTCAGCGTAACGAATGGGGAGTTTGCTTATGACTTTTGACTGTGAGATCGTTGGTTTTTCGATATACACGAAACATACTTAGTTTTACCGATATTATAGGTTCTTGAGGCGGCGGAGTTGCGTAAGATAAGCGTTGTTAGGATCGTTATTTAGTGGATACAAGTCAGACGAGTTGACCAAATTCTTTTAATTAACCGATTTTCTATAATAATTTTAAGTGAAATAAACGGAGATAATAATGGCAATAAAAGAGGATATTGCTCTGGCAAGATCATTGTTGGACCCCTATCTTTCCAAGCGGCAAGTCGGCCAGCATTTGACTGGGTCTCCAGATGAAATTGACGATCTTTATAAGCGAGGACAAGCGACTTCGTTTAAAGAAACTCTCCAACTTAAGTCCGCAAAGTTAGATACCAGCCAGGTCGAATATTGGGCAACTAAAGGAGTAAGCCAGCGCCAGCAACCCAGCGGTTCGGGCATCTGGTGCGACGGTTCAGCGTCGATCATAATTTCTCGATTAACTCAACAGCCTTCATTCGGCTCCTCATTGAGCGTCGTGGAACAAGGAAATGCCAAGATGCACGGTCATTGGTGGGTGATCGCGAACTTGGAAGTAGAGAATCCCGACTGGAAAGGTCCTTTCGGAGACGATGCTTTTACCATCGATATTTGGGGCGCTCTAGAGCTAAAACGCAGAGGCGGCAAAGTTAGTACCTGCGTTTATAAGCCTGCCCGAGCCTTGTACAACTGCGGAAAAAATAACAAATTAACGGTTCATTGCACCGTTCATCCCCCGTACAAAAACGACGGAAACGTAGCTGTCGGAGATGAAACCGGCTTTGGCGGAGGAGGCGGGCGCAAAAAAAAGCGTTGTTATATTACGACGGCGACTTGCGAAATGCTGGGACTACCGGACGATTGTATCGAGTTGACGACACTTCGGTTTTTTCGGGATGAAATATTACTGGCTTCTCCTGACGGTAAACGCGATGTCGAGGAGTATTATCGGACTGCCGATGTCATTGTCGAGAGAATAGACACGCAAATAGATGCTCATCTCGTCTATCAGGAAATCTATCGAAAATCCATAAGGCCGGCTGTTCAAG
This sequence comes from Methylococcaceae bacterium, assembly GCA_050304855.1. Taxonomy (GTDB): domain Bacteria; phylum Pseudomonadota; class Gammaproteobacteria; order Methylococcales; family Methylomonadaceae; genus Methylomarinum. Next base: position 22,869 of record JBNLEI010000280.1, on the reverse strand, counting down.
CCGTGCAGATGCAGGAATATGATAAGGCTTACACAATTTATCGGGGATTGGTAGAAGAGCTAAAAGACCGATATTTACAGCGTCAATAATATAACAAGCCCAACAGTTTGGTTCCGTACCGAAGAAGACTGTAGTGGGTAATGACAAAATGAATGCGGAGTAACAACGATACTATGGCAAATTGTCTCGATTATGCAAAAATTGCTTATGCGGCATATTTTAAATCAGCCAACCAATACTACGAGAATCCTCCTGGACATATGGTTGATGATTGGGTCGTGCAAAAATGGGAGTCGGGTACGTTGTTCGGTGACGGTTTTCAAGGCGGAATTTGGCAAAACGATCACGATGTTGTGGTAGGCTGTTGCGGAACGAATCCGAAACAATTAAAACTCATTTCGGATCTGGGAGCCGATCTGAAGATTGGTTTGCGTATACTTCCTAATCAGTGTTCGTCTGCCAGACAAATGGTCAAGGCTGCGAAGACGATAGCTCGAGGCCGCCGCGTGTCGGTGACCGGACATTCTTTGGGAGGAGGCTTGGCCCAGGTGGTTGGAAGATGGGAAGGCGTGCCGTTCGTTACCTTTAACGCTCCGGCGATGAAGCAGGTGATGGCTGCGGCCAAAATTAATGTACTCAAGCCGATGATGATGATTCGAACCTGGAAGGCGCAAAAAGCCAGTGATACTTCCGGGCTGAATTTTCGAATTGAAGGCGATTTGGTGAGTTCCCATTTCAAAGGCTTAGCAGGCGATCATTTAGGTGTGGTTGTCGATCTTCCGAATGCGACCGGAGGCGGGGCGCACGGTAAAGGTAACTGCTGGCAGGCTGTTTTGCAGACGGATTGGGCCAATATCGATCCATTTGAAGCTTTGTAGACTGGACGGTTCCTTATCGAATGGCTAGAGCAAGAAATTATACCAAACAAGAAGTTAACGATATTTTATATGCCAGTGAAAGAAGGCTGAGCCCGGTTAGTGGCGAGCGTGGCCATGCACTGGAAAAACATGTTGGAGTGGGCGGCCTTCAGATTTCCGACCGTTTGCGGGGCACATTAACCACCAGTCCGACGCGGCCTTTGATAATGGACGAGTTTGGCAAAGTCAGGCCGGAGAATGAACATCGCGATATTTGGCGGAGTTTGACACCGGGTGCGACAACCAAAGAGCTAAAACAGGATTTTAAAAATAATATTGAAAATTATGTGAATCGATCAGGTTCGTTCACCGATTTACAACAGGCGTTGATTGTCGGTAAATATTTGTTGAATTCCCCGGAAGGGCAAACCGCTTTAGCGGGTCTCGATCAGATGGCCGTTACGGTGGGAAGTAAGCAGTCCAGAGTATCCGTGGTTGTATCGATGAATCGTTTGGAATGGATTCACGGGGCCTGGAAGATGAATTATGCCTGTCACGGAAACGATATTACCCATGAAGAAGATTTTAGCCAGGCTTTTATGTTGATCGATAAATTGGATTTGGATCAGATTCATATTCAAACTTTTTTCCCTATTAAATAACCGCTCACCGGGGCATTTTCATTATGGCTCTAAAAAATCGAAGCGTGACCGCCATCACTCCACTGGGAGGTGATGAGCTTATTTTTGACAGCTTGACCGGGTCGGAACAAATCGGTCGCTTGTTTGAGTTTGAGGTTGATCTGTTGCGCGACCAGAAAAAAGGTGGTGTTAAGGTCAATGATTTGCTCGGCAAGACTCTAACGATTGAACTGAAGATGCCCGATACCTCAACCCGTTATCTCAACGGTGAAATCGTTCAATTCAGACATACCGGTTTAAAAAACCGTTATTTTTGTTTTCGCGCAACATTGAGACCCTATTTGTGGAATCTGACATTGAATTCGGATTGCCGGATTTTTCAAGAAAAATCGGTGGTTGACGTCATTAAGGAGGTGTTGCAGGAATATGGTAGTGATCTAAAAGTTCAATATAATTTGCAGGGGAGCTATCAAACCCTGGATTATTGTGTGCAATACCGGGAGAGCGATTTCGATTTTATCAGTCGGTTAATGGAACGTGAGGGGATTTACTACTATTTTGAACATGCTTCAGGCCAACACACGATGGTGATTACCGACTCGAATAGTCAATTCCAGTCGGCTTCCGGTTATTCCAGTATCCCCTATTATCCACCGGGTAATACCGAAAGCAGGGAGCAGGATCATATCTATGAATGGTTACAGGAAAATCAGGTTACAACCGGAAAATATGAGTTGAACGATTTTGATTTCGAATCTCCCAGTTCCGATCTGACCGCCAAGAAACACGACCCCGGACAGTACTCTAACAGCAATCAGGAGATTTACGATTATCCCGGAAAATACACCGACCCTTCCGAAGGTTCAAATCAAACCGAAAAGCGATTAGAAGAACATCAAATGCCCTATTCACTGAAGCGAGGGCAAGGCAATGCCATGGGTTTAGCACCGGGTAAAAAATTTACTTTACAGAAACATTATTTTTCTGAAGAAAACATCGAACATGTAGTGGTTGCTGCTTCCTATGTGATACAGGGCGATGCCTTAGCATCCGATATGGGAAGCGGTGGAGAGGTTTTTCAATGCAGTTTCACTGCGATCGACTCAAAGCAAACCTATCGTTCGGCTAGTCTGACGCCGAAAGCCGTTGTTGCAGGCTCTCAAACCGCCATTGTCGTTGGAAAAGAAGGTGAGGAAATCTGGACTGATAAATATGGACGAGTCAAAGTACAGTTCCACTGGGACAGGGAAGGCCAGTCGAATGAAAACAGTTCCTGTTGGGTCAGGGTTTCTCAACCGATGGCTGGAAAAAACTGGGGCTGGATTTCATTACCGCGTATCGGTCAGGAAGTAGTGGTCAGTTTTCTGGAAGGCGACCCGGACCGTCCTTTGATTACCGGGCGGGTTTATAACGCCGAACAGATGCCGCCCTATGAATTACCGGCCAACCAAACTCAGAGCGGTATCAAAACCCGAAGCTCAAAACAAGGGACTGCCGAAAACTTCAACGAAATTCGCTTTGAGGACAAAAAGGACGAGGAAGAACTTTATATTCATGCCGAAAAAGACTGCAATCGGGTGGTTGAAAATAACGATACGTTGACAGTCGGATTCGATAAAAAAGACGAGGGTAATCAAACGGTCGATATCTACAATCACCGGACTGTCACGTTGGATCAAGGAAACGACACATTAACCGTAAAAACCGGAAATCGGCAGGCCGATATTGATAAAGGTAATGACACCTTAAACATTAAAATGGGCAACCATACTATCGATATCCAAAAGGGAAAAAGCACAGTTACGGCAATGCAGTCGATCGAACTGAAAGTCGGAGCGAATAGTATTAAGATCGATCAGAAAGGCATTACCATCAAAGGGACGATGATTACGATACAAGGCACCGCCACAGCAGAAATGAAAAGTCCGATGACAACAGTAAAAGGCGACGGCATGCTGACGTTGAAAGGCGGCATGGTCATGATTAACTAGAGGCTAGTGGAATGACAGCTTTGAATTTAATAAAGATAAAGCAGCCGAAAGCGGCGGATATTGCAGGATTATTTGAACTCGATGAATTGGGGCATACGCTGTTGACGGAAGACATAGTCCCGGCCGATTATATCCAGCTTCTCATCGAAAATAAGGATTATCCCGATGCGATCAGGTTTTTTGCCTATGCGCTTCCTAAAAGGGAGGCGACATGGTGGGCCTGTTTATGCGCACGTTCCAGTTTAAACGAGCAAAGCCATGCTGCCGATGCTAATGCGATTGAATTGGCAGAAGCCTGGGTTTACAAACCGACGGCGGAAAATTGCCAGCAGACTTATTCTGCTGCAGAAGCGACCGGACTCAAAACCGCTGCCGGGTGGGCGGCGATGGCCGCTTTTTGGAGCGGCGAAAATATTTCTCCGGTACCCGATAATATCGTGGTACCGACAGACGATCTAACCGCCAAAGCGGTGGTTGGTGCGGTAATGCTGGCGGCGGCTCAGGGAGAGGTCGATAAGATAGAGCAAAAGTACCAGCTATTTTTGCGGCAGAGCATCGACATTGCCAGCGGCGGCGATGGTCGGAAAGTGACATAAAGTTTTGTAACGTTAATAGAGGAGGAAGTCATGGGAATGCCAGCGGCAAGAATGACCGATATTCATACCTGTCCGATGTTCAACGGGCCGGTTCCCCATGTCGGAGGACCGATTCTTCCTCCATGCGAACCGACCGTGCTGATCGGTTGCCTACCGGCTGCGCGAATGGGTGATATGGCGACTTGTGTCGGACCTCCGGCGAACATTATCAAAGGTTCGGCGACGGTTCTGATCGGCAAGAAACCGGCGGCCCGATTATTGGACAATACAGCTCATGGCGGCGTGATCACAGCGCCCGGTTGCCCGACTGTGCTAATCGGAGGTTAACGTCCCCATCGTTATTAAAATTCTAACCGTAATCCGACACTAGCGCTATGGCCGTCGAAGTAGCTATGGCCAGCTAGCGCGCGATAATTGACGAAGGCTTGAGCGCCATGGGCGAATACCATTGAGGCGCCTGCATTCACCTCAAAGAAGTCGCGGTCGGGGCTTTCGTTTTGGAAACTGAATAATCTGTTGCGGGTATCGCCAGCGAAACTGAAGTAAATATCGCGTTGGTCGTTCTGGAATTCGTGAATCCAATCCACTCCAAGCTGAGGCACGATCACCGCAAACCCGGTGCTGAACGCAGCGGAACCGAACAGCCCCAGGCGCGATTGTAAAGAATTACGGTGGTTTTTGGAAAAACGCAGCTCTAAGCCGGAATCGCCGGTTTCCGAGTAACTGTTGTAATTGTTTATGACCCAATCCAGGCCGACTCTGGGGCCGAACGTCACGTTTCCGACCGAGAAATCGTAACCGCTTAGAAGACTGGCACTGTATTCATCGCCTTCGTAATCGCTTTCGGCGAACCCACTCACGGAGAAGCCGGTTGTGTCATTAAAACTGGCCAATCGGCTGCGCTCGTTATGTTGATAGGCGTAACCGCCCGTTAATTGAACAAACAGACTGTCGATGGGCGTAAAGCTGGCGAAAATAAGCGCGCCGTATGAATTTTGTTTGAAGTTACCACTGCTACTAAAGTCGCCTTCTTGATGGCGAAAATCGAACGCCGCGCCAGCAGTCAAGCGGTCGAGCACACGATAATCGATCCCGGCGGAGAACCGCCAAATGTCGGAGTCGTAGCCGTCTTCGAATGTGGTGATATCCCTATCCAAACTTTGGTATTCCCCGGACAGGAATAGGCTGACAGCTTGGTTTAATTCAATGATTTGATCGCTGCTGGCGGCACCTTCGGCTTCCGACAGAGAATCATCTTCCAGAATACGGCGTACAATTTTTGGTAGATTGGTTGGTGTTGCGGCACCGCCGCCGCCTGAAGCCGAAGGCGGGGTTGCGCCAACCGGAGCAAGGCGTGTGCAAATATCCTTCAGATCCCCGGTTAATGTCGTTAGCGGGTCATCGGGGCCCAGCAAATTGAAACAGGGGATGCCGGAAACAGAGCTGAGCTGTTCTGCGACGACTTCGTTCAGCGTTTGAGCGATGACTAAAGAGGATTGACCGCCAACAAGGATTCCGACGGTAGCAGCAATACTAATGTTCTTCTTGTTATTGTGTCTCATAGTGGTTAGAGCGCCTGTATCGTAATACTAAATTCGGCATCGTTGTAGTCATTATCTGAAGTTGAGGCGGGTCGGTCTTCCCAATGCAGATGATAATTGCTGGGTGTTCCCGATGTTCGGGTTTGCTCTCTGCCGGGGTCGGGATTAATTGCGGGATCGCTGAATAACGCATCCGCTTCACCGACGGCGCCGAATAATACTGTATTATTGTTTAAGTCCCGAAGGCGCCATTTGTTGTCATTGTCTTGGAAAACCTCGAGTTTGCGTTGGGCGGAAGGCGTATTCAGCAAATAGATCGCATTTCGAGAAGCGCCGTTGGGGATTAAAAAGAATTCCAGATTCGCTAAATCTTGATCGGTTAGATAAAGCGTGGTTTCAAAGCCCGCTAAATCGGGGTTGGACTGCAAATCGACGTTGTCTACAAGGATCCTCGCCTCGCGCGTTACCCGGTTGTAAATGCCGAACGTATTCCTGAATGCGGCATCTTCGGTGACGAAATTAATCGTGACTTTGTTGTCGGCAACTGCGGCGAGCAGGTCTAGCCTTTTGTCGGCTTCTCCATTGCCATCAAGATCTCCGATCGTTTGGGCGCTGGCAAGCAGACGATTGTGAAGGGTGGTCGGGCTGGAACCTGAAGGGAGTAATGGCCAAAGTAAGGCGGCCGCACCGGAGACCTGTGGAGCGGCATAGCTGGTGCCGTTATAAGCGGTTGAAAACGCGATGATACCGAGTCCGGGGGCGTATATATCGACCCAATCCTTAGGATTGCTGTTTATGCCGCTCCAGACCGCAAGCCTATCCGACGCATTCGAAGCGCCTACCGATAGCAAATGGGACGATAGGTTAACGTCGGAGTTGGGACACAAGTACGATTCATCGTCATTCAGCGCGGCGGGATATAGATCCAGTGCGCTACCGGTGGGCCGTTGACCGGCGGCGGCGACAATCAACTTGCCTTTTACCGCCACGTCGCAGATAGCGGCTCTTAGAGTCGCAAGGCCGGTGGTCGAAGCGCTTGTCATGCTGACATTGAGAATTTTGGCATCGCTGTTACCCGCCGCAATAATGCTATTGCTGAGTGAGTTCAAGTCCGTTCCGGCACGGTAGGCCCGTAGCTTGCTATTCCATGCGACGCCGGTACCGCCTATCTCATTGGCATTGGCGGCGATGATGCCGGCGACGGCAGTGCCGTGTTCGTCATTGTTGCTGACAGTGTTCAGGCATTGGTCGATTAAATCGGTGTGACTACAGTTCAGACCGACGTCGATAACGGCAACAGGGAACGCCGAAGAACCGGCAAATTCTCTTGGGTTAATTGTCATTGCCGCCTCCCATGCTTGTTTCGCACGGATTTTATTAAGGTGCCATTGAGCTGGAAACGCCGGGTCTTGAGGACAATCATTTGCTGGATTATTCCAGTCGCAACTGGTCCCGGCCGGTATCACCTCGGAATTCGGAACAGCGAAGATGACATCCGAAAATAAGCTCAAGTTGGCGATCGCTTGCTGGACTCCCTGGAAGGTTCCATCTCCCGCGAATTGAATACGATAAAGCCGGATTTCGGGAATAATGCTGACAATTTCCCCGTTAATGGATGCGGCGATCGTTTCCGCTCTTGCCGGAGAAGTGCCGGAAATCAGTTGGACTAGAATTTCGTTTGCGAATACCAATTCGTCTTCCGAAGAACCGGGAACCAGTTGATCGTTATCCGGCTGAGGACCCTCAAGTTCGAAAGGTGTTACGGTTAATATTGCAGTGTTCGATAGAATTTCGTCACCGAAATAGGGCGCGCGAAGGCGCAGATAAATATTTTGCTGAATCGGGCGATTGAATTCGGTTTGTGCGGTATAGAGATAATCGCCGGCGACGTTATCGGCTCCTTGACCGCCGTCTTTTAACTCGGCGATGCCTAGTGTAACCAGGTTGCCGTCTGCGTCGATTTCGTCGAGCCACAAGCTTGTGGGCGGTGTTGTCGTTCCTTCAGCCAAAGCTCTTACGGTAACTGTGGTGGAAATGCCGGGTTCTATGCCGGCAGGCGTAAATCCGGGAAGATTAAGGGTCAAAGGTTCCGGTGCATTGGGGTCGGCAACGTGAACCGTCGTCGTAGCGCTGACTGTTTCGCCGCTGCCGAGGATGACTGCCCGCGCGATCACTTTATAATCTCCGGGGCTGACAGCCGTTATGACAGGCTCAAAATTGAAACTGGCCGGCCCGTTAACCATATATCCGTCCGCCGAACCTGCTCCGCCGGAAATGAGTAGTCCGCCGTTATCCGGTTCTACCGTTCGGTTGAACGTCAATTGTTGCTGGGTCGGATCATGCGATAAATAAAACAAAAAGAAAGGAAGGGATTCATTCTCGCCGGGTGTTAAGGATAGTTCATCAAACCCCTGATTCAGTTCCATCGAGGGTGTGTTAACAGCCAAAATCTCAGTACTGGCAGTCAAATCCGGAGAAGCATCGACGACGCGGGCAATCAATTGTCCGTTACCGGCGTTTGTGAGAATAAAATCGGTATGTGCGATACCGCTATCGGAGCTGATAGCCGTTTTTTGATGATCGGCCGCCAAAGAATCGCTGACGTCAAATTGAATTTCGGCACCTTTTACCGGTACGCCTTGAGCGGTAACCGTTGCAGTGGCGGATAAAGTTGAACCGGTCGAAAGGGTTTCGCTAACTGGCGTTAGTTCAAGTTGATCGGCACACGCTTGTATTTCGACAGCTAGCAATTGGCCGGGTTTGCTTCTAATACGCACGATTTTTAGGGTGTTTAAGCCCGCATTCAGCGAGACCGGAATCTCGGCAATATTGGTTGACTTATTAAGCCGCATTATTTTGCTGCCGTTGAGCCATAAGTCTGCATAGTAAATCCGCTCATTCATCGGGGAGCCGAGCCGCGCGCCGTTGACGACTCTTAATATAGTTGCACGCGGTTCTGCGGTGCTGCCCGGAATGTCGAATTCGATGATTTGATATCGACTGTTTCCAGTGGCCGGCTCTAAAACTTTAATCGGTAGAAGCGAGGCAGTGGGGCCGCAAGCATTTTTGACCGGAAGTGTAAATATCTCGGATTCCGATTTGCCTCGTCCCTTTTTAGATTTGTGTTTTGCAACGATCCTTAAATGAATGTCGCCTAAGAATCGCGGGTTAAAATCGACTTTCGTTGTATAAACACCATCGTTTTCGACGGTGTCACCCTTTTTGCCGTCGTCTCTTAAAACGGCAACAGGCGTGAAGATTGTGCGTCCATTGGGAAGAAAACGTTGTTGTTGCAAAACGAGTTTCCGGCTAGGGAAATGTTGATGGAAAGCGGTTAATTTCGCCGAGATGGTGACTTGATTGGGCTGTCTCACCAGAACGAATTGAGGAGAAAAACTGATTTCTTCGATATTCGTTTCGATCTGGTTACTTTTAGACTTGAAAGGGGATGCGCAGCTGATGTTGGATAATGCCAAAAATGTTAGTAGAGCCAGGACATGTATAAAGCGGTTGAGTTTTTGATCGTTCATAAGTGATGCCCTGGTAATTCCCATAAATTTTAGTTATCCGGATTTTTGAAAATCGGCTGGGAGATTATTTTTGTTAATTGTTTCACATAATTGAGAACTATCTCTCTTTTTTTCCGTTTTAGCAAGAGGTTCTTAAGCTAGACATGGAATGAGGTATGAAGTTAGTTATAGAAACAAGTCGGATTTATCTGCAACGGATTTCTAGTGCGCGTTGCGACATTTTTGCAAATGCTTGAGACGTGAATGCTGTCAAAAGAACATTTGGCACGTTATAATACAAAATTTTTTATTGCAGGTTGGTCGCTTACAATGGATATCAAAGTGTATATGCGCGAATTGGGGCAGCAGGCCAGAAAAGCCGGCAGAGAAATGGGGCGGGCTGAAACCGGAAAGAAGAATTTTGCTTTGATCAAAATTGCGGAAGCCATATCAGCGAACAGAGAGACGTTGGCGATAGAAAATCGCAAAGACCTTGAAGCCGGGCGAAAAAATGGTTTGGAGGCGGCGCTGCTGGATAGATTGGAGTTAAAGTCTTCTACGATTGATGCGATGGTAGAGGGCTTGCGTCAGGTTGCTGCTTTAGCCGATCCGGTTGGAGGTATCAGTGATTTGAACTATCGCCCCAGTGGTATTCAAGTCGGCCAGATGAGAGTTCCGTTAGGAGTGATCGGTATTATTTACGAATCTCGCCCAAACGTTACTGTCGACGCGGCTGCATTGTGCCTGAAGTCGGGTAATGCTTGTATTTTGCGGGGCGGCTCCGAGGCTATCCATTCCAATCAAGCGATTGCCGCTTGTATCACCGAAGGATTGTCCGCAGCAGGATTGCCGGCTGAAGCAGTGCAAGTAGTCGAAACGACTGACCGAGCTGCTGTCGGCGAACTGATTACGATGAATCAATATGTTGATGTCATTGTTCCTCGCGGCGGGAAAAGTTTGATCGAGCGAATCAGTAATGATGCCACGATTCCTGTTATCAAACATTTGGATGGCATTTGTCATGTTTATCTCGACGGAAAAGCCGATCTCGCTAAGGCTATTAATATCGCCGTGAACGCTAAAACACATCGCTATGGCGTTTGTAACGCCATGGAAACTTTGTTGGTGGCTGAAAGTATCGCTGCTCAAGTGTTACCGCGATTGGCCGAAGCGTTTCTGGCTAAAGGGGTCGAACTGAGAGGCTGCTTGAAAACTTGTTCCCTGATTCCTCAATGTTCCAGAGCTAGCGAAGAGGATTGGAAAACCGAATATCTGGCGCCAATATTGTCGATTAGAATCGTCGAAGGGATAGACGAAGCGATGGAACACATCGGCCAATACAGTTCCGGACATACCGAGTCGATTGTGACAGAGGACTATACGTTGGCGCGTCGGTTTTTACGGGAAGTAGACTCCAGTTCGGTGATGGTTAACGCTTCGACCCGTTTTGCTGACGGATTCGAATACGGTTTGGGTGCAGAAATCGGTATTAGCACTGACAAACTTCATGCGCGCGGTCCGGTCGGATTGAACGGATTGACTACATTGAAATATATCGTACTCGGCGACGGCCATATCAGGGAATAATGATTGGGGTCTACGGCGGCACATTCGATCCGATCCATTACGGTCATTTGAGAACGGCGCTTGAGGTTAGTGAAATCTTCGCGCTAGAACAGATTCGGCTAATCCCCTGTCGTATACCTCCACATCGCCAGCAACCGAATGTCGATGGCGAAACCCGATTGCAAATGTTGCAGCTGGCGATCGCCAATAGATCTTTTATGAGAACGGACAGGAGAGAGCTGGATCGGGATGGGCCTTCCTATATGGTCGATACCCTGAGTTCGTTACGTCAGGAATACGATTACCGTCCGATTTTGTTGTTTATCGGTACCGATGCATTTGCCGGCTTGAAGACGTGGTGTCGATGGCAACAGTTATTCGACTTTGCCCATGTTGTGGTGATGACCCGGCCTGGTTATCAGCACGGTAAGTTAGAGGCGTTTTTTGATGAGCGCCTGGTTGAACAAACGGAAATTTTGCATAGCAGGCCGTCAGGCAATTTATATTTTCAGCACGTTACCCAACTGGATATCTCGGCAACCGCTATCAGAGAACTCATCACTCATGGAAGGGATCCCCACTTTCTATTACCGGACGCCGTCATTGATTTTATTGATCAACATAAGCTCTATCGAAGTTAAACACAGGAAATTGAATGCAAGCAGAAGAATTACTTAAAGTTGTAGAAAAAGTTGTGGACGAACGTAAAGGTCAGAACGTCACCGTGCTTGATGTGCGCGATAAAACGACAATCACCGATTACATGATCCTGGTTACCGGTACATCCGATCGTCATGCCAGATCTTTATGCCAATATGTTGCCGAAAAAGTTAAAGAACTGGGTATCTCGCACCCAGGTTTCGAGGGACAGGAAGGTTCCGACTGGGTATTATTGGATTTGGGAGACGTGATTTTACATGTGATGACCGCTCAGGCCCGGGAATTTTATCAATTGGAAAAATTGTGGTCGGTTGAAAGAGGTGAAGAAGCCGTTCATTGATCCGAGGTCTTCTTCGGATCATTAAATTTTAATGACTGGCAGTGGCAACCAACGGTTGAGTTCTATTCAAGAAAAAACCTCTTTGGCCGACTATACTCAATAGAGTAACTAGGGGAACGACAGTGAAACGCATGTTATCGAAATTAGTGTTCTTTACGACAATGCTGGTCGCGGTTGGCTGCTCGGAACTTAATTTTCAGAAAGCCCAAGAACATAAGGTACTTGCACCTAAAACGTTGACGGCTTCAGGACAAAGTCTCTACCGTAACGAGCCTTCGCTAACCCAACATCAAATCGAACTGGCTGCCGAACAAGCCTCCAAAATGCAGGCTTATCGTCGATTGGCGGCTTTGCTCTATCAAGTCAATCTAACCGATGGCAAGACGGTTGGCGGGCAGGTTATCGCCGACGAAAGTTACCGTCTGTATTTCGACCTTTTTCTTCGCGAAGCCAAAGTGACCGCTTTACAATCTTTGGGTAATGCGGTGCATATCACACTGTCGCTACCGGTCACGAGTCGTTTTTTCCAGTGCATCGACGGAAGCTTGTCGACGGTGAGGTTATGCTTGCAGCAGGACGATAAAGTCGCTTTTACCCGATTAGGTACTACTCTGGCGGAGGTTAAGGCGGTTAATTTGGGATGCAGCAATGCCGATTGCAGCGGATTGTTTCATGTCGGCGGATTCGATCAGAGAAAAAACATACTGGATCGAGGTTTGCTGAATGCAGGGCTGTATGATAGCGAGTGGGCGTTGAATAGCACGGGACGTCTGTTTCTTAATTATATTTTGCTTAATGGCATACCCAAATAGGACTCGATCTGTCTATGAAGTATTTATTCTGTCTTGTATTTGGATTTTGCCTGTTGTTGCAGGGGTGCGCCTCAGTTACTGGGTCTTCCGGAACGGCAAATAAAGAGAGTAGCCCGGCGGCGCGGGTTTTAAGCGCCGAAGGTCAAGCGGCTATAACCGAAGGCGCAATTTTGCAAGCCAGAAGACAAGCCATTCAAACGGCAATTCGCAATGCGGCGGCGCAGGCCGGACATAACACAACCACTCAAGCGTTGATCAGTAATACCAAGGTGGTTGACGAGTGGCAGGAGGACAAGGTTTATCATGTCCAGATATTGGCGGTGTTATCGGAAACTCAGCTTTGCAACGCGCCTTATCGAAAAAGAATCGTGGCTACAGCCTTTCCTATCGTAACTTCGGGGCAGATAAGCGGCAACGAATCGCAGGACCTATATGGTGGCATTCCGCGTGAAATTAACAATTTGTTGATGCAATCGGGTGACTTTATCGGTCGTAACAAAACCGATACCTCGTTGTATTCAAGGCCTGATCTGGCCCCGGAAATTATGCAGGCGGATGATTACTTCGGCTCCAGTATTGTTAATGTGGCCAGTGAAGCAGAGTCGCAATTCGTATTGTCCGGGGTTATTCGCGATTTTGAAGTGGAGTCTACCGAGTATGTACGAGGTGCGGGTATTCTAGCGCAGATTAAATCCTCGTTTCGTGAAGTCATCGCTAGAAGAGGGGTGACTATCGACGTTTATGTCCACGACGGGTTGACCGGCGCTTTGTTGTTCCAGCACCGTTATTCCGACTCGATTCTTGGGGATGTTTGGATTCCGAATGGTTATTCGGTGGGAAGTGAACGCTTTAGATCCACTCCGGCAGGCAACAAAATCAGTGGGATTATCGAAATGGCCAGTGAGGATATTCGACGGTTGTTCGGTTGTTATCCTTTTGCCGCTCGCGTGGTTAAAGTGGACAATGACCGCATTGTTGTCGCAGCTGGGTCTCAGGATAAAATCGAAAGCGGAGATAATTTTGTGGTTTATGCCGCCAATACGGTAACTCATGGCTTAGGGCAAACGGGAGGCGATAAGGAGCCAATTGGCATGGTTAAGATCGAAAGCGTCAACGCCGGTTTTTCGGTCGGTAAATTGGAAGTGCCGCTCACAGTCCGCAGAGTCCGAGTTGGGGATTGGATCAAAAGTTGGTGATTTAGACTTTTCTCCAATTTATAGCGGGAAGATTAAGCACTTTATGTCTCAACGCGTCGTTCTGATTCATGGAATTTTCAATTCCGGCTATGTTTTTCACGCCTTTCGTCGGCGTTTGGAGTCCCAGGGATTTGAATGTTTTGCACCGAGCCTAAAACCCAGGGACGGGCGTGACGGTATCGATGATTGGGCTATCAAATTAAAACGGGAAATTGATTCCGAATTCGGCGAGCACACCCCGATTATTCTCGTCGGATTCAGTATGGGCGGCATCGTGGCTCGCTATTATCTGCAAAAATTGGGTGGCTACAAGCGTGTCAGTTCGCTGTTTACCATTTCTTCGCCGCATCGGGGCAGTTATCTGGCTTACTTCTATCTTGGCAAAGGGACCAGGCAATTAAGGCCGAACAGCGAATTTCTCAATGAGCTTCGGCTCGAGGAAGATAAATATGACGGAATTCCGGTTTTTTCTTATTGGACGCCGTTCGATTTAATGATTATTCCGGCCACGAGTTCGATCTGGCCGATCGCCGAAAACAAACGGTTTTATTCGGTATTGCATATTTTGATGTTATTCAACCGGGGCTTGATTGACACAATCAGTCGGACGATTGTTGAATTGAGTTCGGTTACTTCCGTTGAGCGGAAGTAACCGAGTTTAGTTTTAAACGGCTTGCTTGATTCTGGTTAAAGCGTTGGTCAGATTTTCCATGCTGGTCGCTATCGATATTCTGATATGCCCGGGGCAACCGAACGCACTTCCAGGCACCAGAGCGACGCCGGCTTTTTCGATTAAGAATTCGGCAAAATCCAGATCGTTGTCGATGCCCTCAAGGCGAGCGATCAGTTTGTCAACGTTAGGGAAGACGTAAAATGTACCATCGGTAGTCAGGCAATCGATACCGTCGATATTGTTTAATTCAGCCACTACGAAATCATGACGTTTTTTGAATTCGACCATCATTTTGTCGATACAGCTTTGATCACCTTTAAGCGCCTCTTCGGCCGCCACTTGGGAGATCGAAGTGGGGTTTGACGTGCTTTGTGATTGAATTTTCCGCATCGCACCGATGAGTTCCGCCGGTCCTGCTGCATAGCCGATTCGCCAACCTGTCATCGAATAAGCCTTGGAAACACCGTTCAATACCATGGTTCTGTTGTAAAAGTCAGGATTGGCGTTGAGAATATTGACGAAACTGCCCTTGTTCCAAAGGATGTGTTCGTACATGTCGTCGGTGGCGATGACGATTTCAGGATAATCGCGCAGTACATCGCCTAATGCTTTCAGTTCTTCGAACGAATAAGCGACCCCTGTCGGGTTGGAAGGGCTGTTGATGACAACCAGACGGGTTTTGTCGGTGATGGCGTTGCGCAATTGTTCCGGAGAAATTTTGAATGTTTGCGCTTGCGAGGTTTCGACAATAACCGGTACACCGTCGGCTAGTAAGACCATGTCAGGGTAAGATACCCAATAAGGTGCCGGGATGATGACTTCGTCGCCAGGATTGAGCAGTGCTTGAGCAAGGTTGTAAAAGCTTTGTTTGCCGCCACACGAAACCAGGATCTGGTTTAACTGGTAGGTTAGCCCGTTATCGTTTTTAAATTTATCGATAATGGCTTGTTTCAAACTCGGAGTTCCATCGACAGCCGTGTATTTGGTAAAGCCTCTGTCCAAGGCTTTGACGGCGGCCGCTTTAATATGGTCGGGCGTGTCGAAATCCGGCTCGCCGGCGCCCAATCCGATGATATCCTTACCGGCTGCGCGCATTTCCGCGGCTCTTGCTGTAATGGCCAGGGTCGGGGAAGGTTTGACGGCTTTGACTCTGTCTGAAAGTTGAATGCTCATAATTCCTCGATCGAAATCAATATCTAAATAACTTGGCATTATACTCCATGTATAATAATGGGCCAGATTTCCCGTATGAATAAAAGCAATTCCGTGAAAAAAAAGTTCAGAATTCAAAGTCGCTATCAACCGGCCGGCGATCAGCCTGATGCAATCAGGCAACTGGTTGAGGGTATAAACGATGGCGAGCTGCATCAGACATTGCTGGGGGTGACCGGTTCAGGTAAAACTTTTACGATGGCCAACGTCATTATGCAAACTCAGCGTCCGGCGATGATTCTGGCACCCAATAAAACTCTGGCTGCTCAGTTGTATGGGGAAATGAAAGAGTTTTTTCCCGACAATAGCGTGGAATATTTCGTTTCTTATTACGACTATTACCAGCCTGAAGCTTATGTGCCAGCCTCTGACACGTTTATCGATAAGGACGCTTCACTGAACGAGCATATAGAGCAAATGCGCTTGTCGGCGACTAAGGCATTGATTGAAAGGCGAGACACGATCGTTGTCGCGACGGTTTCAGCAATTTACGGTTTGGGCGAACCGGAATCTTATTTCAAAATGGTATTGCATTTGGTTCGCGGTGACATGATCAAGCAACGAGACATTTTACGTCGATTGGCGGAAATGCAATACACCCGTAACGAAACGGAGCTTCGACGAGGGACTTATCGTGTCCGCGGCGATGTGATTGATGTGTTTCCGGCTGAGTCGGAGGAACAGGCACTTAGGATTGAATTGTTTGATGACGAGATAGAACGCTTGTCGATGTTCGATCCGCTGACGGGCGAAATACTGCACCGGGCCGCACGGTTTACGATTTACCCGAAAACCCACTATGTTACGCCTCGCGAACAGTTGTTGAATGCGGTTGAGGCGATTAAACTGGAATTGTCGGAGCGCTTGGAGCAGCTGCGTTCGTTGAATAAATTAGTCGAAGCCCAACGTCTGGAACAGCGGACTTTATTCGACATTGAAATGATTCTTGAAGTCGGTTATTGTTCCGGCATCGAAAATTATTCGCGCTTCCTGTCCGGACGAGACGAAGGTGAGTCACCGCCAACCATGTTTGATTACCTGCCGGTGGATGCCTTGGTCGTCATCGATGAAAGTCACGTTACCGTGCCCCAAATCGGCGCCATGTACAAAGGCGACCGTTCGCGCAAGGAAACGTTGGTCGAATACGGTTTCAGACTACCGTCTGCCTTGGATAACCGGCCGCTTAGGTTTGAGGAATTCGAACAAAAGGCCGGTCAGCGAATCTACGTTTCCGCAACCCCCGGACCTTACGAAAAAGAACATTCAGGGGTGTTTGTTGAACAGGTAGTAAGGCCGACAGGGTTGCTGGATCCCGTTGTGGAAGTACGTCCGGCCAGTACCCAAGTGGATGATTTGTTATCGGAAATCAACAAACGGGTTGCAAAGAAAGAGCGGGTATTGGTAACAACTTTAACCAAGCGTATGTCCGAAGACCTGACCGATTATTTGATGGAGCACGACGTCAGAGTACGCTATCTGCATTCCGATATCGATACCGTCGAGCGGGTGGAAATCATCCGTGATTTACGGCTGGGGCAATTTGACGTCTTGGTCGGCATCAATTTACTTCGGGAAGGTTTGGACATCCCGGAAGTGTCGCTGGTCGCGATACTTGATGCTGATAAGGAAGGTTTTTTGCGTTCACTCGTGTCATTGGTTCAGACGATTGGCCGCGCTGCGCGTAATGCCAATGGAACGGCTATTTTATACGGCGATAAAATTACTCGCTCTATGCGGCAAGCGATTGACGAAACACAACGAAGGCGAGAGAAACAGCAAGAGTTTAACCGTAAACATCATATTCAGCCGAAAACCGTCTATAAATCGGTGACTGATATCTTAGAAATTGCTATTCCAGGTTCCGGCGGCCCGTTGGCTCATGTTAAAACCAAGGTTGCGGAAGCGACAGCTGAGTATCAGTCGCTCAGCCCAAAACAGGCGTCGAAGAAGCTGAAACAAATGGAAGATAAGATGTACCAACATGCTAAAAACTTGGAGTTTGAAGAGGCCGCTAGAATCAGGGACGAAATCAAGCTATTACAAGCCGAAGTGGTGGTTTAACGGCTATCTGACGTCAGCAATTTCGTTACCAGATTAGCATTCCGGTGAGCAGTTCGTCATCGTTTTCCGAATAATGTTTATCGTCGGCTTCCAATAGGAAATCAGGTATTTCACGGGGACGAGATAGGCTTTTTTTATGTTCTCTCCTCACCTTTTCCACTTTGGAGTTGAGTTTTTTCCATTGTTCAAAATAGGAAATATTATTCTTTTTCATTTTCTCTTCCTCCACTGACTTTTCCTTCTTATAACGATAGCTTGCCATTGCTGAACAGTTGATGAATAAACGCTTAAATCAATTGGAACTCAGATAGGAAAATTTTCCCGTACCTTTGGCATTAATTCAGTAAAATACGTTATGACAAAGAATAACAGGATAAATATGACCTACGATGTTAATTTTTACCATATTGCCGAGCAATTGGTTGCAGCAGGGCGATTTATTGACAACAAAGGTTGGGTTCCAGCCACTAGCGGAAATTTTTCGGCTAAACTGAACGACGGAAGAATCGCAATTACCGTTTCCGGCAAGCACAAAGGCCATTTATCCATAGACGATATTATGCTCGTCGACGACAATGGAAATTCACTCGATGGCAAAAAGCCGTCTGCTGAAACGCTCTTACATACTCAATTATACCAACGTTTTCCCTCAGTTGGTGCGGTTTTACATCCTCATTCGTTAAATGCAACCTTGGCGGCACGTTTTTTTCAAAACGAGATAGTTTTGGAAAATTACGAATTGTTGAAAGCGCTGCAAGGTATCGATACCCATGAGAGCCAGATTGTTGTTCCAATTTTTCCGAACGACCAAAATATTCCGCGTTTGGCCGAGCGAGTCGATCAGTATCTGTCGGAACATTCGGATATTCATGCCTATATCATTGCCGGCCATGGCTTTTATACTTGGGGCGTTTCGGTTTCCGAAACGCTGAAACATCTGGAAGCACTGGAATTTCTATTTGAATGTGAAATGCGTCTCCACGGAGTGAAAAAATGAGTCATTTAACTATTTATGCGGATTCCGATACCGCTAACCAAAACTGTTTCGACGATTTTGATGCAATTGTCAATGAATTGAAAGGCATCGGTGTCCAGTTTGAACGTTGGCAGGCCGATGCCGAATTTGATGTCGATGCTGACAGTGACACAATTTTAGCTGTCTATCAGAATTCGATCGATAAACTGAAGCAACAATACAGTTTTCGTTCTGTTGATGTCATCAGTCTCAAACCGGATCATCCCGACAAGCAAGCGTTAAGACAAAAGTTTCTGGATGAGCATACGCATAGCGATTTTGAAATCCGTTTTTTTGTCGAGGGACGGGGGCTATTTTGTTTACATGTCAAAGACAAGGTCTATGCAGTTTTGTGCGAACAAGGTGATTTAATTAGCGTTCCTGCCAATACGACTCATTGGTTCGATATGGGAGAAAATCCCGATTTTAGATGTATTCGTTTTTTTACCATGGAAGACGGTTGGCTTGCTGATTTCACCGGTACCGATATTGCCAAACGGTTTCCGAGCTTCGATCAGTATGTGGCGAATTACGTATGATCAAGGCGATTGTTACTGATATCGAAGGAACGACTTCTTCACTTTCTTTTGTGAAAGATGTTTTATTTCCTTATGCCAGGGCGCACTTGCCAGATTATGTTCGCGATCATCAGCAACAGCCGGAAGTAGCCCAAATATTGAGTGCTGTCAGTCGAGAATGCGGACGTAATTTGTCTATTGATGAATCTATCGCACAACTCATTGATTGGATAGACCGGGATCAGAAAATAACGCCGTTGAAGTCACTGCAAGGTTTGATTTGGGAGGCGGGTTATCGACAAGGCGACTACCTAGGACACATTTATGCGGATGCGGTAGAAGCTTTACACAAATGGAAAAAGCGGGGGATCGAATTGTATGTCTATTCGTCCGGCTCCGTTTTCGCGCAAAAACTACTGTTTGCACATACTGAATACGGTGATTTGACTGTGTTATTTAGTGGTTATTTTGATACTCGTATTGGCGGCAAAAAAGAAGTGGGGTCCTATCAAAGTATTACTGAAGAGGTTGATTTACCGGCTTCACAAATACTTTTTTTATCGGATATCAAAGAAGAGCTTGATGCGGCTCATCAAGCCGGGCTTCATACTTGCTGGCTGGTTAGGGAGCAACTAGTGAGTGCATTGAAGGCAGGGCATTATCAGGCGAAAAGTTTTGCTGAAATCGATTTAGCGAAGATTGGCGCACTTTGATCTCAAAATAATAGATTAACGTACGCCTTACGCCTGGAAGTATGGATAATTTCCAGACGAGTGTTTTTTTGTTATAAATGACGGGTCTTTTTTCAATCAACACCGGGGAGATACAATGAGAATTAATCTGTTATGTTTTGTTTTTAGTGCGGTCTGTTTTTCTTTGCCGGTCGCTGTGTACGCCGAGTCAGATGAGGCAGCCAAACCCGAACACGGTGAATATCAAAATTGGCGTTTACTCAGTGTATCGCATCGGACTGATAAGAGCACTCTTCGTGCGATCTTAGGTAACGCTAAAGCCATTGCTGCCGCTCGTAGTGATAAAACAAAACCGTGGCCTGACGGGGCAGTGTTAGCAAAAGTCGTTTGGAAAGAAAGAACGCATCCCAACTGGCCTCAAGCAATCGTGCCCGGTGAATTTGCCGCTGCCGAAGCTATGATTAAGGATAGTAAAAAGTATGCCGCTACCGGCGGTTGGGGATTTGCCCATTGGCAAGGCAAAAAATTGGTGATGCATGACCAGGAAACTGCGGCGACTTGTTTCGGATGCCATAGCCCAATGAAGGATAACGATTATGTCTATACTTTTAACGCCTTGCAGTAAAAGAGGCGCTTCGGCAAGTGTTACGGGCGAAATAGAACTTGCTAAACCGGATAGTTGAAAACTCAATAAGATTAGCGGAATTTGATTATTTTCATTAGTAGTTTTTGAGAATGACGGCGCATGGACTCAATCGTCATTCTCTTGTCTTTTTCTCGGATCGAATGACAAAGCGGCAAATGGTATTTCCTTTGGCCATGCATTCGGTCAGATCGGCATCAACCTCCAGTAAGGTTTTGATTAGCGCCTTATCAAACTCACAGACTTCCTGATGTTTTTGGGCAAGATCATGATAAATACAGTTACAGGCTTCAATGGTTTGATTGTTCTCCGGGGTTTTTGCTATTGCGGCCTCAAACCCTAAGGAATCCATGACCCTGATAAGTTCGGCAAGCTTTTCTTCAGGCTGTCTCCCGTCAAAATTCGCGCTTAGATTATGCGCCAAGTTGAGGCCTAATTTTTCAAAATAGCTTCGCAAAGCCTCTGCGCCCATCGTTTGTTTTAAATCATCGAGAATGAGTTCGGAAAACCAAGCATATTGTTTCGGGAACAGATTAATACCTTTGGGTGTAATGGTATAGGTTCTTACCGGCCGCCCCGCGGTTTTCTTGATTGAGGCCGTTGCTATTAAACCTTCTCTGTCGAGCATATGAAAATGCTGTTGTACTGCCGTTCTGGAAATACGCAAGGCATGACGGACATCATTAATGGATAATCCGTTCTTGTTTTCTAACAGCAATTTTAGAATTTGCTTTTGCCGTTTATTAATAGGTTCAGGCATCATTAGGCTCATTGGAGTGATGTACACACTTATAACATATTTTTGTTGTATAAGTTTGTTTTATTTGATAATCTCGTCCTTAAGTTGACGTGTATGGTCGGCTGTTTGCATTTTCGCATATTCATCGATCCGTTAAGGATCAAATTTAGAATGGCGAAATTTTATTATTATAAAAAATGGAGGAAACACAATGACTGAGTCCTTATACGAAAGAATCGGTGGAGAGGCGGCTGTCAATGCGGCCGTTGAACTTTTTTATCAGAAAGTTCAAGATGATTATCGGATTAATCGTTTTTTTGATAACACTGACATGGCTAAGCAGATCGCAAAACAGAAAGCGTTTTTTACGATGGCCTTTGGCGGGCCTAACGAATATAACGGTAAAAATTTACGTGATGCCCACGCCCGTTTAGTAAAAAGGGGATTAGACGATTCTCATTTCGATGCGGTCATGGAACATCTCGGCACCACTTTGGTTGAACTGAATGTTCCCGAAGATTTGATTGCAGAGGCTGCCGCGATTGCCGAAAGCACAAGAAATGACGTGTTAGGCAAATAAGCCAGTATCGGCGCCATGCTCATCCCAGCATGGCGCTTTTTATCAGTGATAGTTCAAAAATTATCTTTTAGTTGTCTGATTTTTGCAAAGACCGCAACAGGAGGTTGGTTTAGCATTTCGATGGCTTGCTGAACCGACGTACATTGTTCTCTTAAGAATGGATTGGTTGCCAATTCCTGGGCCAATGTCGAAGGGATGGTCGGCTGTTTTTGGGCAACCAGTTGTGTGACTTCCTCCCATCTGCGTTGCAGAGCCGGGTTGTCGCCTTCTATCGTCAAAGCAAAATTAGCATTAGCCTTGGTATATTCGTGCGCGCAATAGATCCGGGTCGATTCCGGCAACGCTTTAAGCAATTGCAGTGAATTCCACATTTGTTCGGCGCTGCCTTCGAACAGGCGCCCGCACCCCATTGAAAACAGCGTATCGCCACAAAAAAGCGCCTGGCTGTTAGCACAGTAATAAACGATATGCCCAACGGTGTGGCCGGGAGTGGCGATGATTTTCAGATTTTCGTTACCTAATTCAATCTGATCGTCATGGATTACGGCGCGATCGATGCCGGGAATTCGGTGACGATCTTCGTCCGACGCTATAATGGTACAACCTGTGTGTTGTTTCAGCTCCAGATTGCCGCCGACGTGATCAGGGTGATGGTGGGTATTGAGGATATAATCCAATTGCCAGCCTTTTTTCGCCAGAATCTCCAAGACCGGTTCCGCAAGAGCCGGATCGACAACTGCGGTTTTATCAGCTATCGGTTCATGCAGCAGGTAAATATAGTTGTCGATGAGTACCGGCAACTGGATGATTTCTAGCATGTTATTTCCCTGTATCCGTTTCAAGCGCAAAAGCTTTCAATTTGATTGATGATGCTTTGGGTATCGAGTTCACAGAGTGCGAGGAGCTGCTCGCGGCTGCCCTGTTCGACGAAGGCATCGGGGAGGCCGATGTTGAGGATCGGCATCAAGATGCGCTGTTGGTGCAGAAACTCGTTCACCGCGCTACCGGCACCGCCGGCAATCACATT